>DAINSL010000023.1:0-35544 GCA_036741335.1 Nocardioides sp.
CGTCACGCCGTGGTCGTCGACGATCGTCGTAGTGGCCATCATCCGGTGGTCGCCGTCGCGGACGAACTCGACGGTGACGACGGCGCCGTCGCGGACGAGCTCCCAGATCTGCTCGTACGTGTCGTCACTGTTGAGGTTGACGACCCTCATGTGCTTCCCGGCCAACTGACACCCCTCCTGAACGGGCACTTCTCTGCTGAGTCAACAGGGGGAGGAGTACATCGTACGTGTCCGCGGACGGTGTGGCGGGTAAAGGTTTTTCGGCGCCGTTGGAAACGCGTGGCCGATCTCACCGAACCAACTCGGTGACGCCGACATCGGACGACCTCCGGCGTCCCGGGACACCGCCTAGTCTGGCCGGACCGAAGCGGGGCCGGACCGAGGCGGGGACGGGGCAGATGACGAGGTCGACGAGGGCGCTGGTCGCGTTCGCGGTCACGGCTCTGCTCGCAGGGTGCTCGGCGACCGGCTCCTCTGCGCCGACCGCCGGCCCACCGAGCTCGCCCACCCCCGCGGCTCCCTCGTCACACGGGTCCACCTCATCCCCCCGCCACGGGACAGGGTCTCCGCGGCCGGCGACCACCTCGCCCTCGAGCGCGACCGGCCCGAGCAAGGTGCTGGTGTTCATGGTCGAGAACCACTCGCTCGGCGAGATGCGGGCCCAGATGCCGTGGACCTCCACGCTGGCCCGCCGATACGGCTACGCGACGGCGTACCACGCGATGACGCACCCGTCGCTGCCCAACTACCTGGCCATCGCGGGTGGCTCCACGTTCGGCGTCCTGGACGACGCCGACCCGTCCAGCCACCCGATCAGCGGTCCGTCGGTGTTCGGCGAGGCACTCGCGTCCGGGCAGACTGCGGGCGTGTACGTCGAGGCCATGCCCGGCACCTGCGTCACCACGCCGGCGGGTGAGTACGCCGTGAAGCACAACCCGTGGGCCTACTTCGTCGACGAGCGCAGCAGGTGCGACCGGTACGACGTACCCCTCGACGGCCTGGCCGCCGACGTGCAGGCCGGCACCCTTCCCGACGCCGGCATGGTGATCGCCGACCTGTGCCACATCGGCCACGACTGCCCTCTCACCACGACCGATGCCTGGCTGCGCGCCGAGGTCGGTCCCGTGCTCGCCGGGCCCGACTTCACCAGCGGCCGGCTCGTCGTGGTGATCACGGCCGACGAGGACGACGGGTCCGCGAACAACACCGTGCTCACCGTGGTGGCCTCGAGGGACATGCCCGCGCACCAGGTCGTGAGCACTCCGCTGACCCACCTCTCGCTGAGCCGGCTCTACGCCGAGATGCTCGGCTTCGCTCCGTTGCGCGACGCGGCTACGGCGCCGTCGCTGGACCGCGCCTTCCACCTCCCCGCTGGCCGCTGACGCCCGGCGGGGTCGCCGTCGTCGGCGGTTCCGTCCGATGTGTCCCGGTGCCGTAACGTTGTCTCTCGTGGCCGTGACAGATTTCGACGTGGAGATCAAGCAGCTCCGCGCGACGATGAAGACCATCGGCCAGGTGCTCGACCTCGGTGGCATGCGCGGGGAGATCGCCGACCTCGGCGAGCAGGTGGCCGCCCCCGACCTCTGGGACGACCAGGCGAACGCCACCCGCGTCACCGGCCGTCTCTCGGGCCTGCAGGGGCAGCTCGACCGCTTCACCGCGCTCGACCAGCGTCTCGACGACGTCGAGATCATGGTCCAGCTCGCCCAGGAGGAGAACGACGCGGCCACGCTGGCCGAGGCCGACACCGAGCTGCACAAGATCCACCAGGCGGTGGAAGGGCTCGAGGTCCGCACCCTGCTCTCCGGTGAGTACGACTCCCGCGAGGCGATCATCAGCGTCCGCTCCGGCGCCGGTGGCGTCGACGCCGCGGACTTCGCCGAGATGCTGATGCGGATGTACACGCGCTGGGCCGAGCGCAACAACTACCCCGTCGAGGTCTTCGACACCTCCTACGCCGAGGAGGCCGGCCTGAAGTCGGCCACGTTCGCCATCCACGCGCCGTACGCCTACGGGACGCTGAGCGTCGAGGGCGGCACCCATCGGCTGGTACGGATCAGCCCGTTCGACAACCAGGGCCGTCGCCAGACGTCGTTCGCCGCCGTCGAGGTGGTGCCGGTGCTGGAGCAGACCGACGAGATCGAGATCCCCGAGGACGAGATCCGGGTCGACGTCTACCGCTCCAGCGGCCCTGGCGGGCAGAGCGTGAACACCACCGACTCGGCGGTCCGGTTGACCCACATCCCGACCGGCATCGTGGTCAGCTGCCAGAACGAGAAGTCGCAGCTGCAGAACAAGGCCAGCGCGATGGTGATCCTCAAGGCCAAGCTGCTGGCGCTGAAGAAGGCCGAGGAGCGCGCCGAGATCGACGCGCTGCGCGGTGACGCGAACGCGAGCTGGGGCGACCAGATGCGCAACTACGTGCTGAACCCCTACCAGATGGTCAAGGACCTGCGGACCAACTACGAGGTCGGCAACCCGCAGGCGGTCTTCGACGGCGACATCGACGGCTTCCTCGAGGCCGGCATCCGCTGGCGGATGGGCGCCGAGAAGGCCGCCGCGAGCTAGCGGCTCAGCCCTTCGGCGCAGCCGCGCTGGACGACGAGGACGACGTGGCGTTGCCCTGCTGCTGCACCGGCGTCGAGGACTCGACCGGAGGCGGGCCGGCGTTCCCGTCGTCGATCGCCTTGACCAGGAGGCCGCCGACCGCTCGGGACACGCTGTCCGGAGGCGTGCTGCTGCCCGGGATCGTCACGTAGCCGACCGCCGGGCCGCGCTGGACGATCCAAGCGATGCGCGCCGAGTCGCCGCTCCCGACGGCGACGGTGAGGGACTCCCCGTTGCCGGTCGGCACCGTGGTGATCGTGGACGGTGAGGAGGCGCAGGAACGAAGGTCTCCGGAGAGGGCGTCGAGCGACGAGGCTGCGTTCTCGGCCGTGTCGAAACCGTAGGCATCCTGCTCGCCGTTGGCGCCGAGGCTCGAACCGGATCCCGAGCTCGAACCGACCGTCCAGTCGCCCGCGCACGGCAGGGCGTTGGTGTCCACCTTCGGGCCCCGGCTCTCCCACTGGTTTGGCCAGGTGTCGAGCGCGGCAGCGAAGTCGGAGTCCGCCACCGAGCCGAAATTTCCCGAGGACGCCGTGGCCGAGCCGCTGGTGATGGTGCCGGCCTGATTGCCGGTGAACGTGCTGTCGACCTGAAGCGCCCCGATCAGCAGGTCGTCCACCTGGTCGACGATGTCGGCGGGGGGTTCGTTCGCCGTGCCGCCCAAGATGGCCAGGCCGAGCCGGTCGCCGAACTGTGCGGTCCACAGCTCGATGTCACCGGTCCCACTCTTGGCCGGGAGCTGGTAGAACGTGACCTGGCTGCCGTCCGCGTACGTCGTCGTGCTCGTGACGGTGGGCTTGCAGCCGGCGGTCGAGGCCGCCATCGCGGCGCTCGCGGCGTCGACCTTGCCGGCGGGGAACTCCAGCCCCACCACGTAGACGACCTCGGTCGAGCCGGCGCCGTAGATGGCGCCCCCGGTCTTGGTGGCTTGGTTGAGCGGGTCGCTGTTGCCGTTCTGGAGACAGCTGATCGAGTCGAGCGAGTTGGTCTGGGTGTTGGTCGGCTGGCCCCAGCCATCCACCCAGCCTGCGGTCGCCGTGGAGAACGCCTCGGCGCTGAGCGGGGTCGGGGGCGGGAGCGGCTGCTCCGACGGTCCGATCGAGGAGCTACGACCGCCCATGCCCTGGCCGAGGGCGACCGCGCCCACGGCCAGCACGGCCACCGCGGCAGCCGCGCCGAGCGTCGTACGACGGCGGCGGCGGGCCGTGGAGACGGCGTGGCCCGCGCCAGGGGGGTGCGAGACGGAGGCGACGTCGCGTTCGAGGGCCGAGAACGCGTCGTCGAGGTCGAAGAGGTCGTGGTCAGGCATGGCTGGGTTCTCCGTTCGGAGCGCCGCCCATGAGGGGGGCGAGGGCGGCGCGGCCGCGTGAGAGCCGCGCCTTGACGGTGCCTTCGGGGCAGTGCTCCGCAGCGGCGATCTCCGCCACGGTGAAGCCGGCGAGGTGGTGCAGCACGAGCGCGCGGCGCTGCGCCTCCGGCAGGTGCCGCAGTGCGCTCACCAGCGCCATCGTGTTCTCACCGGGCGCGGGCGCCGCCTCGGGCGGTCGCGAGCGGGCCAGGAAGTTCCGCGCGGTGCGGTGGCGTCGCCACCGGCTGATCGCCTGCCGGGTCGCGACCTGGCGCACCCAGGCGCTGGGGTCGTCGTACGCCGACAGCTTCGACCAGCGCGGCCAGGCACGGGTGTACGCCTCCTGGGCCGCCTCTTCCGCTGCACCGAGCTCGCCGGTGACGGCGTACGCGCAGGCGACGGTGCGTGCCCACGTGGCGTCGTAGAACGCCGTGAAGTCCTGCTCCGCGGTGCCCATGGCCTCCCCGTCCGGACCGGGCCGAACCCGATCGGTCGACCCATTGCAGCAGACACGCCTGGGCGGGGCGGGCGGTTGCATACCATTTTCGTGGGTACGGCGCCCCGCCCTGGGGATACGGGAACCGTTGGGTGCCTCGACTAGTCTCCCTTCAGTGATTCGCTTCGAAAAGGTCACCAAGGCCTACCCCGGCGGGAGCCACCCGGCGCTCGACAACGTCTCGATCGACATCGAGAAGGGCGAGTTCGTCTTCCTGGTGGGAGCTTCCGGGTCCGGAAAGTCCACCGCGCTCCGTCTGGTGCTGCGCGAGACCCGGTCGTCCAAGGGGCGGATCTACGTCGCCGGCAAGGAGATCAACCGGCTGGCCGCGTGGAAGGTGCCGCGGCTGCGCCGTCAGATCGGCACCGTCTTCCAGGACTTCCGGCTGCTCCCCAACAAGACCGTCACCGAGAACGTCGCGTTCGCGCTCCAGGTGATCGGCAGATCCCGCACTGACATCCGCAAGGTCGTCCCGGAGACCCTCGAGATGGTCGGTCTCGACGGCAAGGGTGACCGGATGCCCGACGAGCTGTCCGGCGGCGAGCAGCAGCGGGTCGCCATCGCCCGCGCGTTCGTCAACCGCCCGATGATCCTGATCGCCGACGAGCCGACCGGAAACCTCGACCCGGCCACCTCGGTCGGCATCATGAAGCTCCTCGACCGCATCAACCGCACCGGCACCACCGTGGTGATGGCCACGCACGATGCCGGCGTGGTCGACCAGATGCGCAAGCGGGTCATCGAGCTGTCCGACGGAGCCGTCATCCGCGACCAGGCGCAGGGCGTCTACGGCTTCCAGCACTGATCGATCGACTCCCCGCCAACACTTAAGAGAGCCTTCTTAGATGCAGCTGCGATACGTCTTCACCGAACTGGGGCACGGCCTGCGCCGCAACCTCTCGATGCACATCGCGGTGATCCTCACCCTGTTCGTCTCGCTGACCCTGGTCGGCATGGGCGTGCTCCTGAACCAGGAAGCACACCGGACGGCCGACCGGTGGGGGAGCCAGCTCCAGGTCACCGTCTATCTCTGCTCACGGCAGGACTCCAACCCGGCGTGTACAACGCCGGTCACCGGCGCGCAGAAGCAGGCGATCGAGAAGGTCGTCTCCTCCAACACCCAGGTGTCCACGTTCCACACCGAGTCGCAGCAGGATGCCTTCACCAAGCTCCAGGTGCAGTTCCCGGGCAAGTACGACGGCCCGAACTCGCCGATCACCGCGGCCGACATGCCGCAGTCGATCTGGATCACGCTCAAGGACCCGCACCAGTACACCAACATCGAGAGCGCCGTGGTCGGCCTGGACGGTGTCTCGAAGGTGCAGGACGTCCACAAGCTCCTGGCGCCGATCTTCGCCACCATCTCCACGCTCAAGCTGGGAGCGTGGGGCACCGCGGCCTTCCTGGTCTTCGCTGCGCTGCTGCTCGTCGCCAACACGATCCGACTGGCCGCCTTCGCGCGGCGCCGCGAGATCGGCATCATGCGCCTGGTCGGCGCGTCCACGCTCTACATCGCGCTGCCGTTCCTGCTCGAGGCGGTGGTGACCGCAGCCCTCGGTGTGGCGCTGGCTGGCGCCGCCCTCGCGGCGTTCATGAAGTTCGGCGTGCACGACCACATGCGCACCGATCTGAACTTCATCCCGTGGGTCGGGATGCACGAGTACGTCCAGGCGCTGACCGTGATCGCGATCCTCGGTCCGCTGCTCACCGTGATCCCGACACTCGTACTGACCCGCAAATACCTCAAAGTGTGAGTCGCGTCGGTTAGCGTCGCGGTGTTCACTTCCCCGAACACCCGAAGGCTTACCGGTGCGATTCTTCCCCGCAACCGCCCGTCCTCGCCTGGTCGCACTCTGTGCGGCCGGAGCCGTCGGCGTGGGCGCCCTCTCCGTCCCCCTGGTGACATCGGGGGCGAATGCCGACACCAAGCACCTGCGGCACGAACAGGCGCAGGCGCGGCACTCGGTCAAGAGCGCGAATGCCGACCTCGACGAGTCGAGCGCCCGCGGCCGTCACGCGTATCTCGCCCTGCAGCGCACGCGTGCCGAGCTCCGCGGCGCCCGGCAGGAGCTGCAGGTCGCCCGGGCGCACGTGCACGCCGCGCGCTCCCGGCTGCACCAGGTGCAACGCCAGCTCGACCGGGCCCGCGCCCGCCTGAGCGCGGCGCGCACCTATCTGGCCGAGGGGAAGCAGGCCGTGAGCGACCAGCACGCCGAGCTGGTGAACACGGTGACGTCGCTCTACGAGCAGGGTGACCCCCAGCTGGTCGGCTTCCTGTCGCTGATGAACGCGCAGTCGCCGGCAGACCTGACGTCCAAGACGGCCAACAACACTCTCGTGCTCGGCTCGCAGGACCACGCGCTGGGTAGCCTCACGGCCGCCCAGGTGCTGCTCTCGGTGCGCGAGAAGCAGACGGCCCAGGCCCGCGACCTGGTCGCGAAGAAGCGGGCGCAGGCCCACGCCAACCTGGTGCTCAAGCGCGGTTACAAGCGGCAGGCACTGGCGGCCAGGGCCAGGGTCGAGAAGTCGGTCCGCCAGCACGCACACGCCTGGGCCCAGGCTCGCAAGGCACGGGCCCACGACAGGGCGGTGCTGGCACGCTCGCGAGCCAGGGCGACCCGGGTGCACAAGCAGCTGCTCGCCGAGATCGCCCGTGAGCAGCGCCGGGGCGGTGGCTACCGCGGCCCGACCGGCGGGCTGTTGCTGCGCCCGGTGAACGGCCCGATCACCTCGCCGTACGGCTATCGGATCAACCCGGTCATGGGCTACTGGGGCCTGCACGATGGCGACGACTTCGGCGCCGCGTGCGGTACCCCGATCTGGGCGGCCGGCAACGCCACCGTGATGTCGGAGTACTACTCCTCGGTGTGGGGCAACCGCCTCTTCCTCAACCTGGGCCTGATCAACGGCAAGAACGTCAGCGTGATCTACAACCACCTGTCGGCCTACCGCAGCAGCGTCGGCCAGCACCTCTCACGCGGCCAGGTCGTGGGCCTGATCGGTACGACGGGCTGGTCGACCGGGTGCCACACCCACATGACCGTGATGGTCAACGGTGTCGCGGTGAACCCCGCCCCCTGGCTCAGCTGACCGGGTGGCGGATTCCCTGTTGACCCCGGCTGAGAGGATTGCCGGATGCCGAAGGAGCAGGGGCGCAAGCTGATCGCGCAGAACAAGAAGGCGCGACACGACTACCACGTGGAAGACACGTGGGAGGCCGGGCTCGTGCTGATGGGCACCGAGGTGAAGTCGCTGCGGCAGGGCCGGGCCACGCTCGGCGACGGGTTCGCCGAGGTCGACGACCACGAGGTGTGGCTGCACGGCGTCCACATCCCGGAGTACACCCAGGGCACCTGGACCAACCACTCCGCGCGCCGGCGTCGCAAGCTCCTGCTCAACAAGTCCGAGATCGCCAAGATCGAGCGCAAGATCACCGACAAGGGCTACACGCTCGTGCCGCTGGCGCTCTACTTCAAGGACGGACGCGCCAAGGTCGAGATCGCGTTGGCGCGAGGCAAGAAGTCCTACGACAAGCGACACGCGCTCGCCGAGCGCCAGGCGGACCGCGAGAAGCAGCAGGCGATCGGGCGTCGGGCCAAGGGCCATACCGACTGATGCCCGTCGACCCTGCGGCGTTCGCGGGCGAGCTCGGACTGCCGGGGCTGTTCGACGTGCACACCCACTTCCTGCCGCCGCGGGTGATGGCCAAGGTGCGCGAGCAGTTCGACACCGCTGGGCCGCTGATCGGGCGTCCGTGGCCGCTTGCGTACCGCGGCGACGACGACGAGCTGGTCGAGACGCTGCGCGGCTTCGGCGTACGACGGTTCTCGGCGCTCGCCTACGCGCACCGGCCGGGGATGGCGGAGTTCCTCAACGACTGGTCGGCCGGCTTCGCGGCGCGAGTGCCTGACTGCCTGCGCTGCGCGACCTTCTACCCCGAGCCCGAGGCGGCGGCCTACGTCCGGCGCCGGATCGAGGACGGTGCGGAGATCCTCAAGGTCCACGTCCAGGTGGGCGGGTTCGATCTGCGCGAACCGCTGCTGGCCGAGGTCTGGGGGGTGCTCGAGGACGCCGGCATCCCGGTCGTGATCCACGCCGGCTCCGGACCGGTCGGTACACCGCACACCGGGCCCGAGCCGGTCGCCGAGCTGCTCCGGTGCTTCCCGCGGCTCGCGCTGGTGATCGCCCACCTGGGAGCTCCGGAGTACGCCGAGTTCCTGGCGCTCGCCGAGACCTACGAGCGGGTGTGCCTCGACACGACGATGGTGTTCACGTCGTTCTTCGACGACCTCGGCGCGGCGTACCCGCCCGACCTGCTGCCGCGCCTGCGTGATCTGCAGCCGAAGGTGCTGCTCGGCTCGGACTTCCCCAACATCCCCCATCCGTATGGCGAGCAGCTCGCCGGACTCGCCCGCCTCGACCTCGGCGACGAGTGGCTCCGTGCGGTCTGCTGGAACAACGCCGTCCGCGTGTTCGGCACCCCGGACTGAGACCGGCCCCGATGCCGCGGCCGCAACCCCTCAGGGTGCACCGTTGTGGCCCTCCGGACGGTGCCGACCGGGGCCACTTCGGTGCACACGGTCGCAGTGTCGCCCTCGTGTCACCTCTTGATGCAGCGCGTGACCCGCGCAACCGGTTCGCCGCTGTCGGCCCTGCCCCCTAGACTGGGAATGTCTGCAGGTCACACGCGTTGTGACGGGTGGATGGATTCACAACTCAAAAGGGGCTGATCGGTTTCGACTTGGGACGTCAGTTCCAGGGGAAGCGGGTCGAGGAGCCAGCGTCATCTCGTAAACGATCGCTGGAAACCTATAACTGCCAACAACACGCGCAGTAACTTCGCTCTCGCTGCCTGAGCAGTGACCGAAGGGTCTGACCGGGCATCTGCCTTCGTCCCGGATCCAGGCCTCATCTAGAAGGCTCGCTGGTCACTCTCTGTCAGGAGGGGTGACCGGGACTTCATCCTGACTGGGCCTGTCGGCGACGTGTCAGTGCGAGCGCCGGGGCCGAGAAAACGACACCACCGACTGCACCCGGAGAAGACCTGGTTCGACGCTTGAGGACGCGGGTTCGATTCCCGCCAGCTCCACGAGACTCTGGGCGACGTGTGCCCTCGCGCTTCGCGCGCCCCCTTTGACTTGGCGCAGACGAAGCGGGGCACCCTCTACCGTGAGCCCGTGAGTACGCCGTGCGTGTTCTGCTCGATCATCGCCGGTGAGATCCCGGCCGAGATCGTGCTCAACAAGGCCGACTTCGTGGCGTTCCTCGACGCGCGGCCGGTGTTCAAGGGCCACACCCTGCTGGTCCCGCGCGAGCACGTCGTCACGCTGCCCGACCTGCCGGCCGGCCTCCGCGACGGCTTCCTCGAGGCGGCCCAGCGACTCGCGACCGCGGTCGTCGAGGGGCTCGGCGCCCAGGGCAGCTTCGTGGCGATGAACAACGTGGTCAGCCAGTCGGTCGCCCACCTGCACATGCACGTCGTACCGAGGACGAAGGGAGACGGCCTGCGCGGCTTCTTCTGGCCCCGGACCAGGTATGCCGACGGCGAGGCGGAGAAGTACGCCGTCCGGCTGCGTACGGCGTTGGGGAGCTGACCGGTTCGTCAGGAGAACTTGACAGGCGTTGAGATGTCAGGTTTACTTGACACGATGAACGACGCCGACGGACCCGCCACTCTCTCCGAGACCGCGGCGGGACCGGATCCCGAGCAGGGACTCGCCGCCGTCCGCGCCCTCCGCGCCCTCGCCGACCGCCTCGAGGCGGTGCAGGTGCACAACGCGCGGCAGAGGGGCTGGAGCTGGCAGGCGATCGCCGACGTGCTGCAGGTCAGCCGTCAGGCCGTTCACCAGAAGCACTCCCGCGACTGACGCAGGAGCCACAGACTCCCCAGGAGACTCACATGTTCAGCCGATTCGACACCGAAGCCAGAATCGCCGTCGCCCAGGCGACGGATATCGCCCGCGAGCTCGGGCACGGCGAGGTCGGTCCCGACCACCTGTTGCTCGGCCTGCTCGCCAACATGAGAGGACCGGCGTACGCCGCCCTTTCCAACCACGGTCTGCGGCTCGAACCCGCGCGCGACCTCGTGGTCACCCAGCACACTGAACCCGACGTCGACGTCGACGTCGACGTCGACGTCGAGGCGACCGACCAGCGCGACCAGAGCGACGGGTCGGACGGGCTCGACGAGGACCGCGAGGCCCTCCGCGCGATCGGGATCGATCTCGACCGCGTCCGCGAGGCCGTCCGGGAGAACCTCGGCGCCGACCTCACCGACGGTTGGGGTTCCCGCCGCCCCGCGCGTGGCCGTCGGGGCCGGGGCCGTCCCGAGCGTGCGGAGCGCCGCCGCGGCCGCCGCCACCAGCTCCACCACCACGGACGTGGGCGCCGTGGACCCCAGAGCCGCCGCGATGACTACGTCGGCTTCTCGGCCCGACTCCGCGACCTGCTGAGGGACGTACGCCGCGCCTCCTTGCGCGACCGCCTCGACCGCGACGCGGACGTGCGCGACCGCGCGGCCGGGATGACCGGTCCGCGGCTCGCGCTCGCTCTGCTCGAGTCCGACGACCCCGTCGTTCGCGCCGTGCTCGCCACGGCGACCGACATCGACGGCCTCCGGGCCCGCCTCGAGGCCGCCGTCACGCCGGCGCCCGCCGCCTGACACCACGCGAGACCGTCCGGGCCACGTCGCGTGGTGTTCCTCGCTCGCCAGCACCCTGACGGCACCGCGACCAAGGTGAACGTGCCAGGCACCACCGAGAACGTCTACCTGCTCGGCACCAGCCACGACCGACTGGTGCTCCAGGCCGGTGTCTCCTGCGACGGCGGTGCCTCCCGTGCCGCGATCACCCATTTCGACCCGAGCACCCATGTCGACCGCGTCATCGCTCTGCTGCCGCTCAACGAGGATTACCAGACGATCCGGGCCTGGCGGGAGCCGCGCGCAACCACCGGCTGAGAGGGCCCACGCCCGGCGTCCGACGCCTCCCACGAGGGCTCTACAGTGGCCGATGGCCGCGCCGTGCGCGGCCGGACACTGCACGAGACACCCAGGAGGAGTCACCATGGGTCGCTTCGACGGGCGGGTCGCCGTCGTCACCGGAGCCGCACGCGGCATCGGGTTCGGGATCGCCAGCCGCTTCGCCGACGAGGGCGCCTCCGTGGCGGTCCTCGACCTCGACGAGGCTTCGGCCGCCGAGTCGGCCGGCAAGCTCGTCGCCGGCGAGGGAGATCAGAAGCACCTCGGCATCGCGTGCGACGTCAGCGACTCCGCCTCGGTGCAGGCCGCGGTCGACCGCATCGTCGCCGAGCTCGGCGCGCTGCACATCCTGGTCAACAACGCCGGTGTCACCCGCGACAACCTGCTGTTCAAGATGACCGACGACGACTGGGACATGGTGATCGGCGTCCACCTCCGCGGCGCCTTCCTGATGACCCGTGCCGCGCAGAAGCACTTCGTCGAGCAGAAGTACGGCAAGGTCGTCTGCCTCTCCAGTGTGTCCGCGCTCGGCCGCCGCGGCCAGGCCAACTACGCCGCCGCGAAGATGGGCATCCAGGGCTTCGTCCGCACGCTCGGTATCGAGCTCGGCCCCTTCGGCGTCACCGCCAACGCCATCGCGCCGGGCTTCATCGCCACCGACATGACCGACGTGACGGCCGCCCGCGTGGGCATGCCGGTCGAGGACTTCCGCAAGGCGGCCGCCGACCGCAACCCGGTTCGCCGGGTCGGCTTCCCCGAGGACATCGCGGCCGCCGCGGCGTTCCTGTGCAGCGACGAGGCGTCGTACATCACCGGCCAGACCCTGTACGTCGACGGGGGCGCCACGCTTGTCTGAGCCGCTCGTCCGCCGCACCGGCCGCCCCTACGGCTTCAAGCCGTACCACGTGGTCGTCGGCGTCGTCCTCGCCTGTGTCTGGTTGGGGCTCGCGGCGTTCGTGCTCACCCACGGTCGCGGCGAGTCGTCCTCGGTCGACGTCTACTCCGAGCTGCCGCCCGAGTTCACCGCGCAGCTGCAGGCCCAGGGCGTGCGGTACCAAGGCCTGTCACCCGTGGACGCCGCGACCACCCAGCAGGTCCTCGCCCAGGCACGCGCGGGTGGCGGCAGTGTCACCTCGGACTCGAGCGCCATCGTCCTGCGCACCTCCCTCACCGACACCAGCACGAAGCACCGGACGAGCCACACCGACCAGGCGGCGCTCATGGTCGTCGTTCCGAGCGCCCAGACAGCCGGCGGATCCGGCTCGTCGGTCTACGTCGCCTTCCTCGATCCGGTGACCTTCCAGGTCCTCACTACGCTCACGTACGACACCACGGCGGCCAGTGCGTCGGGGTGAGGTTGGTCATAGCCACGGCGTGGCCTTCGCGATCTGCTTGACCCGTTCGTCCACACTGGACCGGACCGACGGTCCCGTTCCATGTCCCAGTTCGTGTCCCAGTTCGTGTCCCAGCCCCCGATGGAGTGGTTCTCGTGCGACGCATCGCCCTGTCCCTGTCCGCCCTCACCGCGACCAGCCTGCTGCTGACCGCCTGCGGCGGCTCGTCCAGCTCGAGTCCCGAACCAGACAAGCTCCAGGGTGGCCCGACCATCACGCAGTACTGGCCGCTGACCGGCCTGAAGGTCCCGTCGAACAAGACCGCCACGATCGACCACCCGGTCCTCGTCACGAAGATGGACAACACCATCTCCAGCTCGCCCCAGATCGGGCTGAGCCACGCCGACATGGTCGTCGAGGAGCTGGTCGAGGGCGGCCTCACCCGGCTCGCGGCGTTCTTCTACTCCGACATCCCCACCAATGTCGGCCCGGTCCGGTCCATGCGGGCCAGTGACATCGACATCGTCTCCCCGGTGCACCCGTCGATCGTGACGAGCGGGGCCGCCGCCAAGACCATCGCACTGATCCACGGCGCACAGATCCCGTTCTACGGCGAGGGCGCCAAGGGCATGTACCGCTCCACGACCCGCTCCGCGCCGTACAACCTCTTCGTGCACCTGAACGAGGTCGCCAAGACCGCGAAGCTGAAGAAGGCGGCCACGCCTCCGGACTACTTCAACTGGGGATCGGAGAAGGACTTCCCCCAGGGGCAGAAGGCGACCTCGATCTCCGCGCAGTTCTCCGGTGGTCGCACCACCGAGTGGACCTACGCCAACGGCAGCTACCACAACACCAACAGCAACGCCCCGGCCGGCGACCAGTTCCCGGCGACCACGGTGCTGGTGCTGCGGGTCCGCGAGGGCAACGCCGGCTATCTCGACCCCGCCGGCAACCCCGTGCCGCAGACGCTGCTGACCGGCAAGGGCAAGGCGATGGTGTTCCACGACGGCCGCATGGTCGGTGCCATCTGGCACAAGGGCAAGCCCGGCTCTGCGATCACCCTGACCACACGCAAGGGGAAGCTGAAGGTGCCGGCCGGTCACACCTGGATCGAGCTGGTCCCGATGCAGGGCGGCAACGTCACCTTCACGAAGAAGTAGCGTCCATCGGCACCGACGGCAGCTTCGCGCCTTCCTCGGAGAGGGCGCGGAGGCCGGACAGGATGAACGCGATCGCGATCTCGACCCGCTCGGCTGCGGCGTCGGCGTCCTCCGACGTCGAGACGCTGGCGCCCGACGACGACATCGCGCCGAAGAAGATCCGCGCGAAGGTGTGCTCCATCTCGGTGTCGAGATTCCACTCGCCGGCGCTGAGCACGGCGCCCACGATGTCGAGGACGTAGGCGAAGGTCGAGCGCTCCTCCTGCTCGCGGAACCGCTCGTAGCCGAGGACCGACGGGCCGTCCTGGATCACGATCCTGCTGTACGACGGCTGCCGGACCACCTCGAGGAAGGCGTGCAGGCCCGCGAGCGCCTTCTCCCACGGGTCCTTCTGCCCCTCGAGGGAGGCCTGGATCGACTGGGCTCCCGCCGACTCGACCTTCTCGAAGACGGCCTCGAAGAGCGCCTGCTTGCCGGAGTAGTGGTGGTAGAGCGCCCCCTTGGTGACCCGGGCCTCCGCGACGATCGCGTCCAGCGACGTGGCGGCGTACCCGTGCTCGGTGAACAGGCCCTCGGCCGCGTCGACCAGGGCACGTCGCGTGGAGGCGGAGTACTGCGCGCGGCGGCTCGTCCCCGGCACCAGCGGGACCTTCGGCGCCAGTCGGCGCGCGCTCTTGGTCATCGGCGCAGTCTAGGGGTCGGGAGCGTGGGCGGCGTCACACCCGTCCCATTTGCATACTTGTGGTTTTTCACATACTCTCAGTACGTACCCATGGTATGTGAGCCTCGAGCGTGGGCCCCCTTTCCTCCTCGGCCACCCCAAGAGAGGAGCTGGCCATGACCTGGACCACCTTCCACCACCGCGGAGAGGTTCTCCGCAGCGTGACCCGGACCGCCGACGCCCGCCGAGACGGCATCCTGCCGATGGACGTGGACGGAGTCCGCGAGACGTTCGGCGACGAGCACACCCTGCTCGGCGCCCTCCAGCTGCGCTGGCACACCCGACTGTCCGGCCACCTCGAGCACGAGCTCCTGCAGCAGCCCCTGGACCTCGAACAGGCCGTGATCACGGCCTGGCACGCCACCGCTGACGAGCTGCCGGGGACCCGCGCGATCGTCGACCACTACCGCGCCGAGCCGCTCGACGAGCCGATGGCGGTGAGCGTGGCCACCTCGGCGGCCAAGGAAGGCGTGCTCCTCGCGGCGATGGCGGGTCGGGCCGGAGCGCAGACGGCGGAGACCGCAGCCGCCGGCCGCGCGCTCGAGCAGCAGGCTCGGGAGAGCTACCGCCCGGCGCCGTCGCCGGTGACCGCCCACCGCGGTCGCGGTCTGATCAACCGGATCAAGGCACACGTCGCGGCCTGACCGAATGGCGACGTCGGCGGGCATGATGGGCACATGGCCGACATCCGGGCGGGAATGCTGCTGCTGGCGTCGCCCGAGCTCGTGGACCCGAACTTCGCGGACACGGTCGTCCTGCTGCTCGACGCCGACGAGGACGGCGCGATGGGCGTGGTCCTCAACCGTCCGTCGCCGGTGCCGGTGGTCTCGGTGCTGGCCGACTGGGGCGACCTGGTCGCCGAGCCGGAGGTCCTGTTCCGCGGTGGCCCGGTCTCGCCCGAGGGCGCCCTGGCCGTCGCGCTGGTGCACGATCCACGGTCCGTCCCGCCGGGCCTGCGACCGGTGACCGACTACCTCGCCATCGTCGACCTCGACGCCTCCGCGATCGACCTCGACGACGCCGTCGACGGGATGCGGATCTTCGCGGGGTACGCCGGCTGGGGCGCCGGACAGCTCGAGGTCGAGATCGAGGGTGGCGACTGGTACGTCGTACCCGCGCTGCCGCCGGACCCGTTCCGCGCCGACCAGAGCGACCTCTGGCGCGAGGTGATGCGACGCCAGCCGGGCAAGCTCGCCTGGCACATGAACCGGCCGGTGGACCCCGAGCTCAACTGACGCCACTCCACAGCCGGCGCGAGCCGACCGGGGTGGTCGTGGTCCCTGTCGTAGGGTGTTCGGGTGCCTCAGATCGGATACTCGACCCAGACCGCCGTCGACGAGCGGGTCGAGGAGCGCACGGTCCCGACCGACGAGGGTGACCACGAGCGCTTCAGCCACTACGTCGACAAGCACAAGCTGACCGAGGCGATGGTGATGGGCTCAGCAGTGGTCGCGCTGTGCGGCAAGGTGTGGGTGCCGAGCCGCGCCCCGGAGAGGTTTCCGGTCTGCCCCGAGTGCCAGGAGGTCTGGGAGTCCATGAAGCCCGACGGCGACGGGGGCTCGGGAGACCCCGCCGAGTGAGCGGACGGCTATCCGGAATGGGCCAGGGGGAGGACGCGGTAGGGGATCTGGGTGGCCAGGGCGATGACCGTCGAGCTGCGGACGATCGCGGGGTCCTTCAGGACCAGGTCGATCACGCGTTGCAGGTCGGAGTTGGAGCGCGCGACGACGCGTGCCCAGAGGTCGCCGGCACCCGTGATCGTGTGCGCCTCGAGCACCTCGGGGATGGTGGCGAGGTGACGTGCGACCGCGTCGTGACCGCCGTGCTCGGCGCTGTCCTGCCGGATCTCGAGGGTCAGGAACGCCGTCACCGGGAAGCCGAGCGCCTCCGGTGAGAGCTCGGGTCCCCAGCCGGTGACGATGCCGACGGCGCTCAGCTTGTCGAGCCGGGCCTGGACGGTGCCCCGGGCCACTCCCAGCCGGCGCGAGGCCTCCAGGACGCCGATCCGCGGATCGGCCGCGAACATGGCGAGCAACCTGCGGTCAAGATCGTCCATGACGGCTCCTTTGCTGAACAGATTGCGCGACGATTCGGCGTACTGTTGCGCAGGTTGTCGTCGTTCGGCAAGGTGAGCGCCATGACGACGACCCACGACACCCCCTCCACCGGCGGCGCCCTCACCGCCGACGAGCTCAAGGCCGACCTGACCCTGGACCAGCTCAAGCAGCTGGTCGGCCTGGTGGAGTACGACGCGTCGAGCGACCCGTTCCCGGTCACCGCGCTGGACTACGTCGGCTTCGTCGTCGGAAACGCCACCCAGACCGCGCAGTTCTACCAGCTGGCATTGGGCATGGACCTCGAGGCGTACGCAGGCCCCGAGACCGGCAACCGGGGCGCCAAGTCCTACGTACTCCGCTCGGGCAGCGCCCGGTTCGTCTTCACCGGCGGCGTCACGCCGGACAGCCCGGCCCTGGACCACCATCGCAAGCACGGCGACGGCGTCGTGGACATCGCCATCGAGGTGCCCGACGTCGACCAGTGCATCGACCACGCGCGGTCGACGGGTGCCACCATCCTCGACGAGCCGCACGACGTGACCGACGAGCACGGCACTGTCCGGATCGCCGCGATCGCGACGTACGGCGAGACCCGGCACACGCTGGTCGACCGCTCGTCGTACGACGGGCCGTTCCTGCCGGGCTACGTCGCCGCCACCACCAAGGTCACCCGGCGCGAGGGACACCCGAAGCGGCTCTTCCAGGCGATCGACCACTGCGTCGGCAACGTCGAGCTCGGCCGGATGGACGAGTGGGTGGAGTTTTACAACTTGGTGATGGGCTTCACCAACATGGCGGAGTTCATCGGCGACGACATCGCCACCGACTACTCCGCGCTGATGTCCAAGGTCGTCGCCAGCGGCAACCACCGGGTGAAGTTCCCGCTCAACGAGCCGGCGGTCGCGAAGAAGAAGTCACAGATCGACGAGTATCTCGAGTTCTACGACGGCGCGGGCTGCCAGCACATCGCCCTGGCCACCGGCGACATCCTGCGCACCGTCGACCTGCTCCGTGACAACGGCGTCGAGTTCCTCGAGACGCCCGACACCTACTACGACGACCCGGAGCTGCGCGAGCGGATCGGCGAGGTGCGGGTGCCGATCGAGGAGCTGAAGAAGCGCGCCATCCTGGTCGACCGCGACGAGGACGGCTACCTGCTCCAGATCTTCACCAAGCCCGTGGGAGACCGGCCGACGGTGTTCTTCGAGTTCATCGAGCGGCACGGCTCGCTGGGCTTCGGCAAGGGCAACTTCAAGGCGTTGTTCCAGTCGATCGAGCGCGAGCAGGAGCTCCGCGGGAACCTATGAGGCCCAGGCTCTCCGGCAGCGGTGCACCGTCGCAGCAGTTGGCCTTCATGTGGCAGTGGGGGCAGAGCCACCGGGTGGAGATGGGGTCGAACTCCACGCCGCAGTAGTCGCAGGGCATGGGCCGACCGTACGACGCGCCGCCGACGTCGGCGGGGACCCACACCGTCGCCGACGCCGTCTCTCCCCGAGGTATTCGGTTGCCTGCCTCGACCGCTGCCACGAGGCTGACGGGATGAGCATTCGCATCCGCAACATCACGTTCGACTGCGCCGACTCTCGGGCCCTGGCCGCCTTCTGGTCGACGGTCACCGGCTGGAACGTCTACTACGACGACGACCCCGAGGTCGTGGTCGCGCCGCACTTCCCGAACGACGGGACCGGCATGCTCTTCATCCCGGTGCCCGAGGGGAAGACCGCCAAGAACCGCCTCCACCTGGACCTCGAGCCCGAGACGATGACCCGCGACAACGCGGTGACCGCCGCGCTCTCGGCGGGCGCCACGGTGATCGGCGACCATCGCAAGGACGACGGATCGGGGTGGGTGACCCTCGCCGACCCGGAGGGCAACGAGTTCTGCATCGAGCGCTCGGCGGGAGAGCAGACGCGCTCGCCGAGATCGTTCCGCATCGGCACCTAGGCGGTCGACTGCTGCGAAGGTTCCCGGCAGGATGGCCCGCATGCCGACGTACATCGCCTTCCTCCGCGCCATCAACGTCGGGAAACGGATGTTCGCGAAGGCCGCCATCGTGCAGGCGTGCGAGGACGCAGGATGTTGCGACGTCGAGACCTACATCAACACCGGCAATGTGCGGGTGACGACGAGCCTGCGCAGCCGGGCGAAGGTGGAGGCCGCGCTGGAGAAGGCGTTCAAGAAGGAGGCCGGGTTCGACGTGCCGACGATCGTCTTCACTCCGAAGGAGCTCGGCGCGATCGCTGCCGACGCCGACAAGCTGGGGGCCCAGCACCCCGGCCTGCACTACGTCTCGCTGCTGAAGGAGACGCCCACCGCGGCGCAGGTGAAGAAGCTGGACGGGGCGGGCAGGGACGGCGAGTCCGCGCAGGTGCTTGGACGCGCGGTGCACCTGCTCCTCGGCCAGGACTACCACTCGGCGAAGCTGACCAACCCCGTCGTGGAGAAGCATCTCGGTGTGGCCACCAACCGCAACCTCACCGTGATCCGCACGCTCGCCGGGAAGTGGGGGGCGTGACCACGTCCACCCTCGAGGTCGCGCGCGGGGACGGCGTACTGACGCTGACGCTCGCCCGGCCCGAGCAGCTCAACGCCCTGACCGACGAGCTCTCGGACGCGTTGGCTCACGAGCTCGAGCAGGCAGCGACGTACGACGACGTGCGCGTCGTGGTCATCCGAGGTGCCGGGCGGGCGTTCTGTGCCGGTGCCGACATCTCGGCCGTCGACGGCCCGATGGACCTCGACGTCCGCGCGCTGGACCGGGCGAACCGCATCGTGCGCGCGATCACCCGGCTCGACAAGCCGGTCCTCGCCGGGGTGCGCGGGGTCGCCGCCGGCGTCGGCTGCTCGATCGCGCTGGCGTGCGACCTCGCTGTCGCCGCCGAGTCCGCGTCGTTCCTGCTCGCCTTCGCCCGGATCGGGCTGATGCCGGACGGCGGGTCCACGGCCAGCGTCGCCGCGTCGATCGGCAGGGCGCGGGCGATGCGGATGGCCCTGCTCGCCGAACCCCTCACCGGCCGCGAGGCGTACGACGCCGGGCTGGTCAGCCACCTGGCCGACGACGACGCGTTCGACACCGTGGTGGCCGAGCTGGCCGCCGGCCTCGCGGCCGGCGCACCACTCGCTCTCGCCGCGACCAAGCGGGCCGTCAACGCGGCGACCTTCGCCGGCCTCGACGACGCCCTCGAGCGGGAGCGGACGGGTCAGACGATCCTGCTCCGGACCGCCGACGCGGCCGAGGGGATGCGGGCGTTCGCCGAGCGACGCACACCGGACTTTGAGGGGAAGTGAGGGCGAAGCCCCTCAGCCCAGGGCGATCCCGGCGGCCCGCATCTCGGTCAGCGCGGCCTCGGTCGACTCGGGTGCGACGCCGGCGCACATCGCGGTGAGCACGCGGGTCTCGAACCCCTCCGACCGGGCGTCGAGCGCGGTGGCCCGCACGCAGTAGTCGGTGGCGAGCCCGCACACGTCGACCCGCTCGACCCCGTGCCGGCGCAGCCAGTCCGCGAGGCCGTCGCCACTCGTCGTACGACCCTCGAAGCCGGAGTACGCCGCCGCGTGCTCACCCTTGAGGAAGATCGCGTCGAAGGGCTGCGGGTCGAGGTTGGGGTGGAACGCCTCGCCGTCGGTCCCCACCTGGCAGTGGACCGGCCACGTCTCGACGTAGTCGGGTTCCTGCGCCCAGTGGCGGCCCGGGTCGATGTGGTGGTCCTTGGTGGCCACAACGTGGTCGTACGCCGGCGCCTTCGGGTCCTGCCGTGTCCAGTGGTGCAGCAGCTCTCCGATTTCGCTGGCCACCCGCGCGCCACCGGCCACCGGCAGCGACCCGCCCTCGCAGAAGTCGTTCTGCACGTCGACGACGATCAGGGCACGCGTCATGGGTCGAGATTATCGGGAGTGCCTGCTCGCGCGCCTCCGCGCGTCAGACGTGGATCGTCGGGATGACGGGTTCGCCGCGCGACATCTGCTGGGCCTCGTGCGGCAGCTCGGCTCGGGCCGCGTGGTGGCGGGCCCTGGCATCGCCGAGCGGCTCGCGCCCGACCACCTCGCCGGCGCGGACCAGCGGCACCAGGAGGGAGCGGTCGTCGCCGTCGCCGACGGGAGGTACGCCGACGCCCACGACCTCCGCCTCGGCGACGCCGGCCGTGTTACGACGACGCAGGGCGTACTTCCGGCCGCCGATGGACAACTTGTCGGTGCTCCTCTTGGCCACCGACACCATCTCGCCGTCATCGCCCTCGCGTGAGACGAGCTTGTAGACGAAGCCGCACGTCGGGTGCCCGGAGCCGACCACCAGCTGCGTGCCGACGCCGTAGGCGTCGACCGGAGCCGAGGCGAGTGCGGCGATGGCGAACTCGTCGAGGTCGCTGGTCACCACGATCCTGGTGGAGGTCGCGCCGAGGGAGTCCAGCTGCTCGCGCACCTCGCGGGCCAGCTCCCCGAGGTCACCGGAGTCGATCCGTACGGCGCCGAGCCCGGGGCCGGCGACCTCGACCCCGAGGCGGACGGCCTCGCGGATGTCGTAGGTGTCCACGAGCAGGGTCGTGCCCGCACCGAGCGAGCTCACCTGGGCCCGGAACGCATCGGCCTCGGTGTCGTGGAGCAGGGTGAAGCTGTGCGCGCTCGTGCCGGCCGTCGGTACGCCGTACCGCTGGCGGGCCGCGAGGTTGGAGCTGGTCGCAAAGCCGGCGACGTACGCCGCGCGGGCAGCGGCGACCGCGGCCTCCTCGTGGGTACGCCGCGAACCCATCTCGATGCAGGGCCGGTCACCCGCCACGGCGGTCATCCGCGAGGCGGCCGAGGCGATGGCGGAGTCGTGGTTGTAGATCGACAGCAGCAGGGTCTCGAGCAGCACCGCCTCGGCGAACGTGCCCTCGACGACCAGCAGCGGTGAGTACGGGAGGTAGATCTCACCCTCGGCGTATCCCCACACGTCACCGGCGAACCGGTGCGACGCCAGCCACTCGCGGGTGGGGCCGTCCACCACGTCGCGGAGAGCCTCCAGCACCTCGTCGTCGAACCGGAAGCACTCGAGGGCGTCGAGAGCCCGGCCGACGCCGGCCACCACGCCGTACCGACGGCCCTCGGGCAGGCGGCGCGGGAAGAGCTCGAACACCGAACGGCGATGGGCGGTCCCGGAGCCGAGCGCCGCCTGCAGCATGGTGAGCTCGTAGTGGTCGGTGAGCAGTGCGGTCGAGGCGGGCACGCGCCCAGCCTAGGGCCGAGCGTAGGGTCGGCGGACGGGTCGGGCTGTGCCACCATGGGCCAATGGCGACCACGAGCCCGGTCGAGGTCGAGCCTGACCTCACCCCCGACGAGATCACACTGACCTCCCGGCCCTGGGTCACCATCGTCTGGAACGACCCGGTGAACCTGATGAGCTACGTGACCTATGTGTTCCGCACGTACTTCGGCTACCACGAGGCGAAGGCTGAGAAGCTCATGCTCGAGGTGCATCACGACGGCAAGTCCGTGGTCAGCAACGGCTCACGCGAGGAGATGGAACGCGACGTGCAGGCCATGCACGAGTACGGCCTCTGGGCCACGCTGGAGAAGCAGTGAACCGCAGATGAGCGGCTTCACCCGGCACCGCCGCAGCGGTCACCTGATCGCCACCTTCTCCGGCTTCGAGGCAGACCTGCTGCGCTCGCTGGCCTCCCAGCTGGTGGAGCTGCTGCGCAACGAGGCCGCCGTACCCCGTGAGCATGCCGACCCCCTGGAGGCGATGCTCAGCTTCGACGGACCCACCACCGAGCCGGAGGACCCGGTCCTCGCGCGGCTGTTCCCGTCGGCGTACGCCGAGGACGAGGAGGCCGCGTCGGAGTTCCGGCGTTTCACCGAGGGCGCGCTCCGGGACGCCAAGGCGTCGGGCGCGTCGCTCATCATCGACTCCCTCGAGGAGGCCGGGCTCCCGCCCGAGCTGGGCGAGGAGAAGCTCGTGATCGACGTCGAGCTCGACCAGCCGGACGCGATGACGTGGGCCAAGTCGTTCACCGACCTGAGGCTCGCTCTGGCCACCCGCCTGGAGGTGGTCGAGGGCGACGAGGCCTACTGGGCCTCCCTGCCGGACGACGATCCGCGGGCTCAGGCGCACGACATCTATGAATGGATCGGGGCGCTCCAGGAGACGCTCGTCGACGCCTTGGGCTAGCTCGGCCCTCGCGCCTCGGACCCGCGTGGTCCCGGGGCACGGTCGTCTCACTACCCTGAACGGGTGCTGACCCTCTCGCGCGCGACGTACGACGGCATCGTCGCCCACGCCAAGCGGGACCACCCGGACGAGGCCTGTGGCATCGTCGCCGGCCCGGAGGGCAGCGATCGGCCCGAGCGGCTGGTCGAGATGGTGAACGCGGCCGGCAGCCCGACGTTCTACGAGTTCGACTCCACCGAGCTGCTCGAGCTCTACAAGGACCTCTGGGCGCGCGACGAGGAGCCGGTGGTCGTCTACCACTCCCATACCGCCACCGAGGCCTACCCGAGCCGCACCGACATCGGCCTGGCCAACGAGCCCGGTGCCCACTACGTGCTCGTCGGCACGCGCGAGCACGGGAATAACGAGGGCCCCGTGGAGTTCAGGTCCTATCGGATCGTCGACGGCGACGTGACCGAGGAAGAGGTCGCGGTCGTCGACGCCCTCCCCGACACCACCACCACTCCAGGAGAGCAGACCGATGCCCGTTGAGGTCCGGATCCCGACCATCCTGCGCACCTACACCGGAGGCGCCAAGGCGGTCGACGCCAGCGGCAGCAGCCTGAGCGCCCTGATCGACGACCTCGAGGCCCACCACCCGGGGATCAAGGAGCGGCTGATCGAGAACGGCGACCTGCGCCGCTTCGTCAACGTCTACGTCAACGACGAAGACGTCCGCTTCCTCGGCGGGCTCGAGGCGCCGGTCAGCGAGGGCGACCAGGTCGTCGTGCTGCCCGCGGTCGCGGGCGGCTGAGCCGTGACCGAGCGTCGCACCTTCCTTCTCGTCGACGGTGAGAACATCGACGCGACGCTCGGCACTTCGCTGTTCAACCGGCGACCGCAGCCCGAGGAGCGCCCGCGGTGGGAGCGACTGACGTCGTTCGCGGAAGCCACCTGGGGCCAACCGGCGGTCGGGCTGTTCTTCCTCAACGCCACCAACGGCCAGATGCCGCTCTCGTTCGTGCAGGCGCTGCTGGCGATGCGCTATCGGCCGATCCCACTGGCCGGCGGGCCCGACGACAGCGACTTCGACCCCGAGCACTTCCTGCGCTGACCCGGACCGGAGGCACCTCTCCCATGCGCTACGACAACCTGCTGGCCTCGGTCGGGGGCACCCCGCTGGTCGGGCTGCCGACGCTGTCGCCGAGCCCCGACGTACGCCTGTGGGCCAAGCTCGAGGACCGCAACCCCACTGGCTCGATCAAGGACCGCGCTGCCCTCGCGATGATCGAGCGCGCGGAGGAGGACGGCCTGCTGCGCCCCGGCTGCACCATCCTCGAGCCCACCAGCGGCAACACCGGCATCTCGCTGGCCATGGTGGCCAAGCTCCGCGGCTACCGCCTGGTCTGCGTGATGCCGCAGAACACGTCCGATGAGCGCAGCCAGCTGCTGCGGATGTGGGGCGCCGAGATCGTGTCCTCGCCCGCCGCCGGCGGGTCCAACGAGGCCGTCCGCGTCGCCAAGCGGATGGCCGGCGAGCACCCCGACTGGGTGATGCTCTACCAGTACGGCAACCCGGCCAACGCGCGCGCGCACTACGAGGGCACGGGGCCCGAGATCCTCGCCGACCTGCCCGACGTCACGCACTTCGTCGGTGGCCTCGGCACCACCGGCACGCTGATGGGCGTCGGGCGTTTCTTCCGCGAGCACAAGCCCGACGTCCGCATCGTCGCCGCCGAGCCGAGATACGGCGAGCTGGTCTACGGGCTGCGCAACCTCGATGAGGGCTTCGTCCCCGAGCTGTACGACGAGACGCTGATCGACTCGCGCTTCTCGGTCGGTCCGCGCGATGCCGTTCGCCGGGTCCGCGAGCTCCTCGAGGGTGAGGGAATCTTCGCCGGCATCTCGACCGGTGCGATCCTGCACGGCGCCCTGGCCCAGGCCGTGAAGGCGGTCAAGGCGGGGGAGCGGGCCGATATCGCCTTCGTCGTCGCCGACGGTGGCTGGAAGTACCTGTCGACCGGCGCCTACGAGGGCAGCCTCGACGAGGCCGAGGGCCGACTCGAGGGCCAGCTCTGGGCCTGAGCGCGGCTTGGTCGATTCGGGTTACGCTGACGGCGACCGCCGAGCCCAGCCCCCGTGGAGTGCCCGTGCCCGACCGCAGCATCGTCGTCTTCAGCGGTTCCGCACACCGGCCTCTGGCCGAGGCCATCTGTCACAACCTCGACGTCCCGCTCTCATCGGTCGAGATGACGCGCTTTAGCAACGACTGCCTCCAGGCCCAGCTCCAGGCCAACTGTCGCCAGCGCGACGTCTACATCGTGCAGCCCCTGGTGCCGCCCACCCAGGAGCATCTGATGGAGCTGCTGCTGATGATCGACGCGGCCCGGGGGGCCAGCGCGGCCTCGATCACCGCGGTGATCCCGTTCTACTCCTACGCCCGGTCCGACAAGAAGGACGCGTCGCGGATCTCGATCGGGGGGCGGCTGGTCGCCGACATGCTCGCCACAGCGGGGGTGCACCGTGTGATCACGATGACGCTGCATGCGCCGCAGGTGCACGGCTTCTTCTCGGTGCCGGTCGACCAGCTGACGGCGCTCGGCATCCTGGCCGACCACTTCCTGGCTCAGGACCTCTCCGAAGCGGTCGTGGTCTCGCCCGACTTCGGCAACGCCAAGACCGCCACCCAGTTCTCCCGCCTTCTGGGCCTCAACGTCGCGGCCGGCAACAAGCGCCGGCTCGCGGACGACCGGGTCGTGATCGACTCGATCGTGGGCGACGTGGTCGGCAAGCGCGCGATCGTCCTCGACGACGAGATCGCCACCGGCGGTTCGATCGTCGAGCTGCTCGACCGGCTGGACGACCAGGGGTGCACGGACGCCGCGATCGCCTGCACACACGGCCTCTTCGTGGGCAAGGCCGTCGACCGGCTGCGCGGTCACCCGATGATCTCCGAGGTGGTCACCACCGACACCGTGCCGGCGCCGGCCGACTGGCCGGAGCTGAAGGTGCGCACGGTGGCCGGCCTCTTCGCCGAGGCGATCGCCCGGGTGCACGCCGGTGAGTCGGTGAGCAGCCTCTTCGACGGCGTCGACCCGTCGCTCGGTCCGCCCCAGGCCAAGCTGTTCGAGTAGGGCGGATCGCGGCGTGACGTCGGTCGCGTCCGAGTGCGCGCCGGGGGTGGGAGGACCTAGCCTTGCGGACTGTGCCCCCGCTGCCGCCCGATGCGCCCATCGGCATCTTCGACTCCGGGTTCGGCGGCCTCACCGTGGCCCGGTCGGTGATCGACCAACTCCCGCACGAGTCGCTGGTCTACCTCGGTGACACCGCCCGCCAGCCCTACGGCCAGAAGTCGATCGGCGAGGTCCGCGAGTACGCCCTGGAGTGCCTCGACCACCTGGTCGCCCGGGGCGTGAAGGCGCTGGTGATCGCGTGCAACTCGGCCAGCGCCGCGATGCTGCGCGACGCCCGCGAGAGGTACGACGTACCCGTCGTGGAGGTCATCCTGCCGGCGACCCGGCGCGCGGTGGCCGCCACCCGCAACGGCCGGATCGGCGTGATCTGCACCCGTGCCACCGCGGAGTCGCTGGCCTACGACGACGCGTTCGCCGCGGCGCCGCAGGTCGAGCTCAGCACCCGGCCCTGCCCGCGGTTCGTCGAGTTCGTCGAGGCCGGTGTCACCGGCGGCACCGACCTCCTGGCGGCCGCCCACGACTACCTCGACCCGCTGGTAGCCGCTGACGTCGACACGCTGATCCTCGGGTGCACCCACTACCCCCTGCTCACCGCCGTCATCTCCTACGTCATGGGCGACGGCGTGACCCTGGTCAGCAGCGCCGAGGAGTGCGCCAAGGACGTCTACAAGATGTTGGTCGGGCGCGATCTCATGCGCGACGGCGGCGATCCGTCGTACCGCTTCCTGACCACGGGCGCCCCCGACGAGTTCGAGACCATCGGGCGCCGCTTCCTCGGCCCGGAGCTGGCGATGGCGGCGCAGTTCGCGGGCGGTCTTTCATGAAGCTCACGATCATCGGCTGCTCGGGCTCGTTCGCCGGCCCCGACTCCGCGGCGAGCTGCTACCTGGTCGAGGCCGACGACGCGAGGGGCCGCACCTGGCGGATCCTGCTCGACCTCGGCAGCGGAGCGCTCGGCGCACTCCAGCGGTACGCCGACCCGACCACCGTCGACGCGGTCTTCTTCACCCACCTGCATCCCGACCACTGCCTGGACCTGTGCGGCTACTACGTGCTCCGCAAGTACCACCCAGGCGGTGCGCTCCCGCCGATCCCGGTCTGGGGTCCGACCGGCGTGGCCGAACGGATGGCGCGCGCCTACGACCTGCCCGACCAGCACGGCATGACCGGCGAGTTCGACTTCCACGAGTACGACGGCCCGGTCGAGGTCGGGCCGATCCGCATCGATCCGGTCCGGGTGGCGCACCCGGTGCCGTCGCACGCGCTGCGGGTGACCGCGGAGGGACACACCCTCGCCTACACCGGGGACACCGGCCCCTGCGCGGCGCTCGACCGACTGGCCGACGGTGCGGACCTGCTGCTCGCGGAGGCGTCGTTCCGGCACGGCGACAGCAATCCCGACGACCTGCACCTGAGCGGGCGCGAGGCCGGTGAGGTCGCGGCGCGCAACGGAGTACCCCGGCTGGTGATCACGCACGTGCCGCCCTGGTACGACGCCGCGGAGATGGTCGCCGAGGCGCGCGCGGCGTACGACGGTGACGCGACGGCCGCGGTGCCGGGCGCGTCGTACCGCCTCGCGTGAGACCCCAGGGTCATCCCTGATGTGTTTCCTGTGTGCCCGTAGGGCAGGCTGTGACTCATGATCAAGGTGGAAGGGCTCACTCGGGCCTACGGGAGCTTCATCGCAGTCAACGACATCAGCTTCGAGTGTGAGCGGGGGACGGTCACCGGCTTTCTCGGACCCAACGGAGCGGGCAAGACCACGACCATGCGGGTCATGGTCGGGCTCACGCCCGCGACCCACGGCGAGGTGACGATCGGGGCGATGCACTACCAGGACATCCCGAACCCCGGCCGCCACGTCGGCGTCCTGCTCGACGCGTCGGCCCAGCACGCCGGCCGTACGGGGCGGGAGACGCTCGAGCTCGGCGCCCGCACCATGGGCCTGCCGACCAGCCGGGTCGACGAGATGCTCGCGCTGGTCTCACTCGACGCCAAGGAGTCCAAGCGGCGCGTCCGCAACTACTCCCTCGGCATGCGCCAGCGCCTCGGCATCGCGCACGCACTGCTCGGCGACCCGACGGTGCTGATCCTCGACGAGCCGGCCAACGGGCTGGACCCGGCGGGCATCCGCTGGATGCGCGGCCTCCTCCAGGGGTACGCCGCCAGGGGCGGAACCGTGTTGCTGTCCAGCCACCTGCTCCACGAGGTCGAGCAGATCGCCGACGAGATGATCCTGATCGGCAACGGCACGATCGTCGCCCGGGGCACGCGTCAGGAGCTCTTGGCGGGTGCGACCGGCGGCCTCTCGACGACGCTGGTCACCGCCGAGGACAACGCCCTGTTGAAGGCGGCGCTGACCGAGAAGGGCCTGAGGTCGACGCCGGCCGGGGACGGTCTGCGGGTCACCGCCGAGCCGGCCGACGTCGGGCGGGTCGCCGCCGAGAAGGCGATCGTGCTCACCGACCTGCGGGCCGGCGACGAGGGCGGCCTCGAGGACCTGTTCCTCGAGCTGACCGCCGACACCCAGCGCGACGATCTCTCGAACGAGGTACCCGCATGACCGCGACCGCCCCTGCCACCTTCGACCTCTCCGGCACGCCCGGCATCCCGTTCGCGCGTCTGTTCAACGTCGAGCTCCGCAAGACCGTCGACACCCGCGCCGGCCGCTGGCTGGTGGGGATCACCATCGGTGCGGCGCTGCTCGCCGAGGGCATCTTCCTGGCCGTGGCTGCGACCCACAGCGACGTCGACGCGGCATACGGCGACTTCGTCGCGGCGGCAGCCTTCGTCTCCTCGATCCTGCTCCCGGTGGTCGGCATCATGCTGGTGACCAGCGAGTGGAGCCAGCGCACGGCGATGACCACCTTCACGCTGGAGCCACGGCGGATGCGGATCGTGGTCGCCAAGCTGCTCGCGGGGGTGACGCTGACGGCGTTCGTGATCGCCTTCGCGCTCGCCGTGGGCCTGGTGTGCAACCTGCTGTTCGGCGCCCTCCAGTCGCGCCAGGCGATCGACTGGAGCTTCGGCTGGTCGGGCTTCGCAGGCTTCGTGATCAACCAGACGTTCGCGATGCTCGGCGGCTTCGCCCTGGCCTGCCTGCTGCTGAACACGCCGGCGGCGATCGTGGTGTTCTTCGTCTACAAGTGGGCGCTGCCGATCCTGTTCGCCCTCGGGTCCCTGATGGCCTGGTTCAAGTCCATCTCACCCTGGCTCGATTTCCAGAGCGCGCAGAGCGAGCTCTACGACATGCCGTTGACCGGAGCCCAGTGGGGCCACCTCGCGGTGAGCGGGTTCATCTGGCTCGTCGTACCGCTGGGCATCGGGCTGTGGCGGATCCTGCGCGCCGAGGTCAAGTAGGGGTCACTAGGGTCGGGGCATGAACGTGTCCCGGACCCCCCAGGCCCGCAGCGACGGCCGCGCCGACGACGCCCTGCGCCACATCACGATCACCCGGCACTGGCTCGACCATGCCGCGGGATCGGTGCTCGTGGAGTTCGGCCGCACCCGCGTGCTGTGCGCCGCCTCGGCCACCGAGGGTGTGCCGCGGTGGCGCAAGGGCTCGGGACTCGGCTGGGTCACGGCGGAGTACGCGATGCTCCCGGCCGCGACCAACACCCGCTCGGACCGTGAGTCGGTGCGCGGCAGGATCGGCGGCCGCACCCACGAGATCTCCCGTCTGATCGGGCGGTCGCTGCGCGCCATCATCGACTACAAGGCGCTGGGCGAGAACACCATCGTCCTGGACTGCGACGTGCTGCAGGCCGACGGTGGCACCCGTACCGCCGCGATCACCGGTGCCTACGTCGCCTTGGCCGACGCGGTCAGCCACCTGCGTGCCAACGGCGCGCTCAAGGGTGAGCCGCTGACAGGCTCGGTCGCTGCCGTCAGCGTCGGCATCGTCGACGGCGTACCCCGCCTCGATCTGCACTACGACGACGACGTCCGTGCCGAGACCGACATGAACGTCGTGATGACCGGCGACGGGGCGTTCGTCGAGGTCCAGGGCACCGCCGAAGGTGCGCCGTTCGACCGCGCCGAGCTCGACGTCCTGCTGGACCTGGCCGTCGGCGGCTGCGCCGAGCTGACCAGGCTTCAGCGGGCGGCCCTGGAGGCGTAGCCGGTGACCCGGGTGTTCCTGGCCTCGCGCAACCCCAAGAAGCTGCTCGAGATGCGGCGGATCCTGGCCGAGGCTCTGTCGGACAGCGGTGGGCCGGGGATCGAGGTGCTGGGTCTCGACGACGTGGCACCGTACGACGAGCCGGTCGAGGACCAGCCGACCTTCCTCGCCAACGCGTCGCTCAAGGCGCGGGCAGGTCTCGCCGCCACCGGCCTCCCGAGCGTCGCCGACGACAGCGGGCTGTGTGTCGACGCGCTGAACGGCATGCCGGGGGTGCTGTCCGCCCGCTGGTCCGGGCCACCCAAGGACGACCGACGCAACAACGCCCTCCTGCTCGACCAGCTGCACGACGTCCCCGACGACCGGCGTGGCGCGCACTTCGTCTGCGCGGTGGCGTTCTGTCACCCCGACGGCAGCGAGCTCGCCGTCGAGGGGCGGATGGACGGCCGGGTGATCCGGGAGACCCGCGGGACCGGCGGCTTCGGGTACGACGTGCTGTTCGAGGCCGTCGAGTTCCCGGGCCGGACCACCGCCGAGCTCGACCCGGACGACAAGGACTCGGTCTCCCATCGCGGCCGCGCCCTCAGGAAGATCGCCCCGCAGATCGCTGCACTGCTGCGCCGCTAGCGCCCATGACCGACCTGCCGACCACACCGCGCGAGGTCTACGAGCGCCGGTTCGGGGGGTGACGTGCGCTCGGAGAGATTCGAACTCTCACTGGACGGCTCCTAAAGCCGTTGCCTCTGCCGTTGGGCTACGAGCGCGCTAAGAGGTCGTGCCGGACAAGTCTAGAGAAGCAGCGACCTGCGCCGTGGTGGCGGTGGTCAGTCGAGCGCCAGGTCCCGACGCAGCTTCGCGACGTGGCCGGTGGCCTTCACGTTGTACTGCGCCACCTCGATCCGGCCCTGCTCGTTGACCACGAACGTCGAGCGGATGACCCCCTCGACGGTCTTGCCGTAGAGCACCTTCTCGCCGAACGCGCCGTACGCCTTCATCACCGAGCGGTCGGCGTCGGACAGCAGGGTGATCGTCAACGAGTCGCGGGCCCGGAACTTCGCGAGCTTGGCCGGGGCATCGGGCGAGATGCCGAGCACGTCGTACCCGGCGCCCTTGAGGGAGGAGAGCGAGTCGGTGAAGTCGCAGGCCTCCTTCGTGCAGCCCGGCGTCATCGCCGCGGGATAGAAGTACACGATCACCTTGCGACCACGCAGGTCGGACAGCGTGACCGTCGAGTCGTCATCAGACCGAAGGGTGAAGTCGGGGGCCGGGTCACCGGGGGAGAGGCGGGTCATGGGCGAAACTCTAGGACGTCCCAGCGGTTGGTAGCCTTCCCGCGTGACCAAGGAGACAGCCTCGCTGGAGCTCGAGATGGAAGCGACCCGCGAGCGTCTGGCGGCCACCATCGACCGGCTGGTCCACCGCGCGAGCCCGAAGACGATCGCGCGCCGCGAGATCACCTCGATCAAGGGGTACTTCGTCGACCTCGAGAGCGGCCACCCGCGCACCGACAACATCCTGAAGGTCGCCGGCGGTGTGCTCGGCATGGTGGTGCTGTTCGCCGTGGTCCGCAAGGTCGCGTCGGACTAGGGCGCCTGGTGTCCGACAAGCTGCCGATCAAGATGCTGCACGACCGGATCCTGGTCGAGATCGACCGGGACAGCGGTGAGCGTCGCTCGTCGGGCGGCATCGTCATCCCGGCCACGGCCGCCATGGGTGCCCGGCGGCTCGTGTGGTCGCGCGTGGTGGCGGCCGGACCCCACGCCCGCTCGGTTCAGGTGGACGACCGGGTGCTCTTCGACCCCGAGGACAAGGCCGAGGTCGAGGTCCAGGGCGAGACGTTCGTGGTGATGCGCGAGCGCGACGTCCACGCGGTCGCCGCGGACCGCCTCGGCGACGAGTCCGCCGGCCTCTACCTCTAGCCGGCGAGGTCGGAGGTCCAGCGCTCCTCGATCCGGCCGATCCGCCAGACCGCGAGCGCCACCACCCAGGTGACCACGAACAGCCCGACGATGCCGTAGCCGGCGTAGTCGAGCGGGATGTCGGCGACCGCGACCAGCGGCCCGGACGTGATGTCGGCCTCGTCGACCAGGACGCTGACCAGCTCGATGGTGCCGATGATCAGTGCGACCGCGACCGAGATGCTGGTGATCGTGATGTTGTAGAAGACCTTGCGGACCGGCCGCGCGAACGCCCAGCCGTAGGCGACGTTCATGAAGACGCCGTCGACGGTGTCGGCCAGGCACATGCCCGCGGCGAAGAGCACCGGGAGCACCAGGATCGCGTAGAACGGGAGGTTGAAGGCCGCCGCGCCGCCGGCCATCACCAGCAGGCCGACCTCGGTCGCGGTGTCGAAGCCGAGGCCGAACAGCACGCCGATCGGGTAGATGTGCCACGGCTTGCGCACGCCCCGGGTCAGGCCGCCGAGGAGGCGGTTCATGAAGCCGCGGTTGTTGAGGTGCTCCTCGAGCTGCGCCTCGTCGTACACGCCGCTGCGCATCTGCCGGAAGACCCGGATGATCCCGAGCAGTACGGCGAGGTTGAGCAGGCCGAGGATCCAGAGGAAGACGCCGGAAACGCCGGCGCCGATCACGCCCGCGGCCGAGTGCAGCGCCGAGGTGTCGTTGGTGACCGGACCGACCATGGCCTTCACGCCGAAGGAGAGCAGCAGCGCGAGGACGAAGACGATCGTGGAGTGCCCGAGGGAGAACCAGAAGCCGAGCGACAGCGGCTTGCGACCGGTGTCGTCGGCGAGCAGCTTGCGGGTCGCGTTGTCGACGGCTGCGATGTGGTCGGCGTCGAAGGCGTGACGCAGCCCGAACGTGTAGGCGAGGACGCCGACCCCGATCGTGAACACCGGGTGGTCGCCGCCGAGCTGGAAGTGCCGGGGAGCCACGACGCCGCACAGGATGCCGATGCCGACGACGTGCAGCAGCACGATGAAGGAGCCCATCGCCCACAGCGACCGTCGGTCGGCGGGTGTGAGGCTGCGGCGGAACCGGGTGAGCGCGGGCTCGGTCGTGAGCCTCGTCTCCACCACCATCTGCGCCATGGCCGCGATTTAATCGCGAATGATCCTCTATTGCAAGTGTGTTGCAACAAGGAAAGGATGAGAAAGGCCGGGCGAGCCCCCGTGGGCCCACCCAGCCGCTTGGCTCAGCGGTGCACCTTGCTCAGAACTCGAACACCAGACGCGCCGTGGCCTTGCCCGAGAGCACCTCGTTGATGCACTCGTTGATCTCGTCCAGCTTGCGGGTCTCGGCCACGACCCGGGTGCGCCCCTGGGCGTGGAGCTCGAAGACCTCGGCGATGTCCTGCCGCGTGCCGACGATGGAGCCGATCACCGAGATGCCCTTGAGCACGGTGGAGAAGATCGGCAGCGCCATCGGGCCGTCCGTCTCGGGCGGGAGCCCGACGCAGACCAGCCGACCGCCCCGGCGCAGGGACGCCAACGCGCCCTCGAACACCGAGGGGATGACCGCGAGCACGATGGCCACGTCGCAGCCGCCGAGGGCCTCGATCGCGGCGACCGGGTCCGTCGTACTGGCGTTGACGACGTGGTCCGCGCCGAGCTCGCGGGCCAGGTCCAGCTTGGCCGGCTCGACGTCCACCGCGATCACGGTGGCGCCGACGATCTTGGCGTACTGCACGGCCAGGTGGCCGAGTCCTCCGATGCCGAAGATGGCGACGCGCTCGGTGGGCCTGATGTGCGCCACCTTGACCGCCTTGTACGTCGTCACGCCGGCGCACGTCAACGGCGCCGCGTCACGCGAGTCGACGCCGTCGGGGACGGGTACGACGTAGTCGGCGTCCGCCACGGCGTACTCGGCAAGCGCGCCGTCGATGGCGTAGCCGGAGTTCAGCTGCGACTCGCACAGCGTCTCCCACCCGCTGATGCAGTAGCTGCAGTGTCCACAGGCGTGGCCGAGCCACGGGATGGCGACCCGGTCGCCGAGCTGACGGTTGCTCACGCCCTCGCCCAGGGCCTCGACGATGCCGACGCCCTCATGGCCGGGCACGAACGGAGGAGTCGGCTTCACAGGCCAGTCGCCATGGGCGGCGTGGATGTCGGTGTGGCACAGTCCGCTCGCTTCCATGCGGACCAGGACCTGACCGGGAGCGGGTGTCGGGACCGGGCGGTCCTGAAGCTCCAGCGGCTGGGTGAAGTCGGTGACGACTGCGGTCTTCATGGTGATGCCTTCCTTCGTTGTTGTGCTTTCCGGCCCTGAGTCGGGTGCCCGCTCGAGGCGGCGCTCCGTGGCTCAGCGAGCCGATGTCAGGTGACTCCGGGACTCGGTCGCGACTCCACGACTCCACGCGATGGCGCGGTCGAGCTCACGTGACTCGAGCGGTCCGGGTACGTCGTGGACCAGGAAGCCGATCGGCGAGGACACCAGGTGGTGTCCCTGCCCGCTCAGGGTGCGTGAGGCCCGGCGTGACGCAGACGCCGGGAGGTAATGCACCTTGGTGACGCGGGTGTCGAAGGTGGCGACGAGCAGGAGCCTGGACTCAACGGCGAGCGTTTCCAACCACTCGCGCATGCCGAAGGCCGCCGCCTCGGGGCGCCCGCCCTGGCGTACGGCGTCTTGCCGGGACTCGGGGCGACTCAGCGAGAATGCGTGGGTCGGAGCACCGACCACGAGGAGGTCGACGTCTGCCAGATCGACAGCGGCGGCGTGCGACACGTCGAGGACCGTCGTGTCCACACCTTCCAGACGCAAGCCGGCAGCCACAGCTCGGGCAACGCGCTCAGTGTTGCCGAACATCGACTCGAAGGCCACCACAGCCTTCACCGCTGGCTGACTGTGCATCGTCTTGCTCCTCGTCGTCGGTCACCTCCACCATCGCCCTCCTGCGTCGAACACACCCGGGTCCGTCGACCTCGGTCACGGGGCCGAAGGTCCCTGTCTCGCGCGGGGGGCCGGCCATTGCGTCGTCGCGCCGGCGTGGTCCGAGTCGCCTGCGTCGGAGGCCGTGGTCGCCTGGAGTCAGGCGCTCGGCCGGAAGGTCTGACAGTGGTACGCCATGAGGGACTTGAACCCCCAACCCGCTGATTAAGAGTCGGAAGCGAATCATCGCCCAGTGTCGCCACGGGTAGTTGCAGGCTGGGCGGGCGCGTCGACTGTCGCCTGCGGTCTGTCGGAGTAGGGGGACATCGCTGGGCTTGGCTACACAATTGGCTACACAAAAATTGGCATCTCCCCAGGGACATTTGAGCCACCGAGAGGCACCCGCGTGCGGCTGTCCGTTTGTTCCATGCCAAATGAGGCGTTCCTCAGCGCTTGCGGGCCGTGAGGTCCGAATCACCCGCCAAGCCGATGGCACTCCACCAGAACCAGGGCGAGGTGGGTTGAATCGCCCTGGGTTTTTTGGAGGCTCCTGACCTTGGAAACGAGGATGGAGC
>DAINSL010000024.1:0-10962 GCA_036741335.1 Nocardioides sp.
CTCCCGGCTCGGGGAGCAGGTCCGGGTGGTGCCTCGCCCGCCACGCCACGAAGTGGCCCGGGTCCTCGGGCAGCGCGCTCATCCCGCTCGCGGGGACGTTCAGCAGGTGCTGCTCGTCGCTGGTGCCGAAGGCCGTGCCGCGACCCCGGTGCGGGGCGGGATCGAGCAGGGTCACATCGAGGGCAGTTCCGCGGCGGCGCGCCGCCCTCCCGAGGTGGAGGGCGGTGAGGCTGCCGGCCGCCCCGGCACCGATCACGACGACCTGGGGCGTCGGTCGACTCTCGGCCATCGGCGTCCCTCCCTCGATCGTCTCCGGACCCTGGCCGGTCCGATTCTATTCTTGATCTATTTACTCCACTTACCACATGGACGCCAACTCCTCGACCCGCCGGGCGAGGCACGGTGCGGCCTACGGTGGACCGGTGGAGTACGACGAGGTGGCGCGGAGCGAGTCCGACCGCGGCGAGCTCGTGCTCCGGCGACGCTTGGACGGCGCCGGTGCGAGCGTGCTCGAGCTCAGGGCGAACGGCGTCTTCGTGATGGACTCCGCCGAGCACGCCTCCGAGCGGGCACTGGCCGATGCCGGCCTGGAGCTCGTCGAGCACCCGGCCCGGGTGCTGGTGGGCGGTCTCGGTCTCGGCTTCACGCTCGACCGGGTGCTCGGTGACCGCCGGGTCGAGCAGTGCGACGTCGTCGAGATCGAGCCGGCGCTGGTGGACTGGATGCGCGACGGGACGATCCCGCACGGGCGCCAGCTGCTCGCGGACCGACGCGCCCGGGTCATCGTGGCCGACGTGAGGAGCGCGGTCGTCGAGGCCGGCCCGTCGTCGTACGACGTGGTGCTGCTCGACGTCGACAACGGCCCGGGCCAGCTGGTGCACGAGGGCAACGAGGTGATCTACGGCGCAGCGTTCCTCGAGACCGTCCGGGAGGTGCTGACCCCCGGTGGCGCACTCGTGGTGTGGTCCGCCGGTCGGTCCCCCGAGCTGCTGTCGGACCTGCGGTCGATGTTCGGTGCGGCCGAGGAGCGCGCCCACGACGTCCGGCTCCAGGACCGGGACGAGCAGTACTGGCTCTACGTCGCCCGCCGCGCCGGGTAGCGTCGGTGGCATGAGTCCGGACAGGCAGACCCGCGTCGAGCACGACTCGATGGGCGAGGTCGAGGTCCCCGTCGACGCCCTGTGGAGGGCGCAGACCCAACGGGCGGTCGACAACTTCCCGATCAGCGGCCGGCCACTGGACCCGCCGCTGATCCACGCACTGGCCCGGATCAAGGCCACCGCGGCGCGCACGAACGCCGACCTCGACATCATCACCGCCGAGCAGCGCGACGCGATCCTGGCCGCGGTCGAGGAGATCGCGTCCGGCGCTCACGATGACCAGTTCCCGATCGACGTCTTCCAGACCGGGTCCGGGACCAGCACGAACATGAACGTCAACGAGGTCATCTCGTCGCTCACGGCCAAGGCCGGTGTCGAGTGCCACCCCAACGACGTGGTCAACGCCAGCCAGTCCTCCAACGACACGTTCCCCAGCGCGATCCACGTCGCGGCCGTCCTCGAGCTCGGCGACCTCCACCACGCGACGGCCGTGCTCCACGACGCACTCGCCCGCAAGTCGAAGGAGTACCGCCGCGCGGTGAAGTCCGGGCGCACCCACCTCATGGACGCCACGCCGGTGACGCTCGGCCAGGAGCTCGGCGGCTACGCCCGCACGGTCCAGCTCGCCCGCTCGCGGGTCATCGCCACCCTGCCGCGGGTACGCGAGCTCGCCCTCGGCGGAACGGCCGTCGGCACCGGCATCAACACCCCGCACGGATTTGCCGAACGCGCCATCGGCTACCTCAACGACGACACCGGGGGGGAGTTCACCGAGGCCGACAACCACTTCGAGGCCCAGGGGACGCAGGACTCGCTGGTCGAGCTCAGCGGCGCGCTCAAGACGTACGCCGTCGGGCTGGTCAAGATCTGCAACGACCTGCGCTGGATGGGCAGCGGCCCGACCGCCGGACTGGCCGAGATCCACCTGCAGGACCTCCAGCCCGGGTCCAGCATCATGCCGGGCAAGGTCAACCCCGTGATCCCCGAGGCGACCCTCCAGGTCTGCGCCCAGGTGATCGGCAACGACACCGCGATCACCTTCGCCGGCGCCTCGGGCAGCTTCGAGCTCAACGTCATGCTCCCGGTGATGGCGCGCAACCTGCTCGAGTCGATCCGGCTGCTCGCCAACGCCTCACGCCTGCTGGCCGGATGCGTCGACGGCATCACCGGCGACCTCGACCGGATGCGTGCCTACGCCGAGTCCTCGCCCAGCATCGTCACGCCCCTCAACCGCCACCTCGGCTACGAGGCCGCGGCGAAGATCGCCAAGCAGGCGCTCGCCAACGGCGCCACGGTCCGCCAGACGGTGCTGGACCTCGGGTACGTCGAGCGCGACGAGATCACCGAGCAGCAGCTGGACGATGCCCTCGACGTGGAGAAGATGACGCACCCGTGAAGACCCCCGCGAAAACCTATGTGATCACCGGCGGCAGCGACGGCATCGGCCTGGAGTGCGCGAGCCAGCTCGCCGCGGCCGACCCGGGCTGCCGGCTCGTGCTGGTCGGCCGGAGCCCCGACCGGACCGCCAACGCCGTGGGCCGGATCCGCGCCGAGCAACCGGAGTGCCGGGTTGACTCGCTGCTGTGCGACTTCGCCGACCAGGCCGCCGTACGCCGCCTGGCCGAGGACCTGCTCAAAACCTGCGACCGGATCGACGTACTGGTCAACAACGCGGGCACCGTCTTCTCGCGCCGTACCGAGACCGTCGACGGCATCGAGGCGACGTTCGCGGTCAACCATCTCGGCGGCTTCCTGCTCACCGAGCTCGTCGGCCAGCGCCTCGTCGAGAGTGCGCCGTCGCGGGTCGTCTTCACGTCGTCCGAGGGTCACTACTCCGGGACGATGGACTTCGACGACCTCGGCTTCGAGCACGGCTACTCGATCATGCGGGCCTACGGTCGCTCGAAGCTGGCCAATGTGCTCACCGCGAGGTTGCTGGCCCGCCGCCTCGACGGCACGGGCGTGACCGTGACCTCCCTGCACCCGGGTGCGATCGCGACCAACATCTGGAGCGGCGCGCCCTGGTTCGCGCGGCCGGTCCTGGCCGTGCTCAAGCGCTGGAGGATGGAGACCCCGGAGGTCGGCGGCTCGCGGCTCGCCTATCTCGCGTCCAGCCCGGAGGTCGAGGGGCAGACCGGTGGCTACTACCAGCGCAACCGGCTGCGTGAGCCGTCCGAGCTGGCCCGGGACGACGCCCTGGGCGAGCGTCTGTACGACGCCAGCGCGCGGCTGGTCGGGCTGAGCACACCGGCGTCGTGACCCTCGACGTGACCGCCTAAGGTCACCGGGGCGGGCAGCCTGGTGAGTGCCCGCCTCCGGTGAGAGCTCAGGGCTTGGTCAGAGTCGCCTTGTGGGTGATCGTCTTCGAGGCGTTGTTCACCATGTCCACTGCTGACACCTTGTAGACGAGGGTGCCCTTGCGGAGCCCGGCGAGATGGGCCGACCAGAGGTGGCGCGTGCCGGTGGTCAGTCTGAACGCCCGGCTGCGAGCGAAGGCCTTCGCCTTGGTGGCCGCCTTGACCCAGGTCTTCGTCGCGGGCCGGTAGCCGAACCACTTCGTGCCGCGCTTCTCCACGGCGTTCAGCTTGACGATCTTGACGCCGGTGCCGGCGGTGTCGGTGGCCTTGCCCTTGAGGGTCGTCCACGCCTTCACCGAGTGGCGGTGGGTCTTCGGGAGCAGCAGCCTCACCACGGGAGCCACGGCGTCCACGTTCACCGTCACCGCGGACAGGTGGAACGTGGAGACGTTGTGGGCCTGGTCCTCCGCCGTCACGACCGGCTTGACCGTGCCAGCCGCGGCGTACACGTGGGTGATCGTGGTCCCGTTGTTCCACGTCTGGACGGCCGAGCCGTCATTCCAGTCCACGGTACGGACGATGTCGGCCGTGGCCGTGCGGTTGTCGCTGAGAGCGCTCTGCGTGACCTTCACCTTCGTGAACTTCGCCCAGGCCGTCCCGGGAGCGACGCCGAACAAGCCGGTCGGTTTCACGAAGTCGTTGAAGACGATCGGAGCGGCGTCGACCGTCCGCGGGTTGTTCGCCAAATCCGTCAGGGTCACCGTCGGCTGGAAGGTGACCTCCTGGGCCGGCGTCAGGGTGTAGTTGTGGTTGAGGGTGGTCCCCCCCGACCAGGGCTCTACGGGTGACCCGTCGCCCCAGTCGACGGAGCGGGTCACCTGCGAGGTGGGTGAGTCGTCGGTGAGCGAGTCCTGGGTGAGGGTCGCCGCGCCCGTGTCGTTGTCCCACACCGACGAGTACGTGCCGTTCGGTGCAGTCACGTCGGCCAGCGCAATGCTGATACTCGACGTCCGGCCCTGGTGGTGATTGATGACCGCCTTCACCGAGAGGGTCGCGGTGCCGGGCGTCGTGGTCACGGTGGGACTCCACGCCGGAGAGGTGACCGTCTTCGAGGCGAGGGTGGCCCCGGCCTTCGTGATCGTCGCCTTGTAGCCGGTCGCGTTGGCGACGGCGTTCCAGGTGGCGGCGACGGCGTACGTCAGGCTGCCGGGCGTCACCTGTGCCTGGAGTCCGGTGACGGGCCCGGGCTTGTTGGGCCTCGCCTCCGCGGCTGCGGTGCCGAGGGCACCGATCACGAGGCTCGCGAAAAGACTGCCGCCAAGCATGCGGAGTGTGCGTCCGACGTTCATTCATTCCCCCTGCTGACACTGGCTCCCCCGAGCCGAACCGTTCCGAACTGAAACGATGGCGCCATTGAAGCCGCCGAAGGGGGTACGCCGTGGGAGAAGCGCCCAATTGCCGGGTAAGTCCCACCGTCCAGGCCCGAAATCCAACCGATCGGTCAGATGGGCATGGCCAATCAGTACCAGCCGTGGCCCTGCTTGAAGCCCCAGGCACCGCAGGGCGAACCGTAGCGCTCGGCGATGTAGCCAAGGCCCCACTTGATCTGGGTCACCGCGTTGGTGCGCCAGTCGGCGCCGGCGGAGGCCATCTTCGAGCCTGGGAGCGCCTGCGCGATGCCGTAGGCGCCGGACGACACGTTCTCGGCAGCGACCCGCCAGCCGCTCTCGCCCATCCACAGCGGGACCAGGCACGACATCTCCGACGACGACCAGCCGTACGACGGGAGGAGGGCGTCGGCGATCGCCTGGGGGTCCTGCGCCGACAGGCTCTGCTGACCGCTCACCGCGGGTCCAGCGGTCAGGCCGAGCGCCGCCTGCTTGGCGGGGTCGCGACTGGCGCGTCGGTCGAACGACCTGGAGACCGGGATGGTACGTCGTTGAACGTCGGCACTGGGGGCCTCGCCACTTGCCGAGCCCCTGGCGGACACCGGAGCCAGCGAGTCGGCCAGCGAGACCGCGCCCGGGGGTGTGTGCACGACACCCGCGACCACGGCGACTCCCGTCGCGGCGAAGGCGAGGCCGCTCAGGCCGAGTGAGGTGCGCAGTGCCCGTCGCGACGATCGGGCCCGCGAGGTGCCGAGATGGCGCGGCCCGGCGAGGGCGGCAGGCAGCTCGGGGGCAGGCGCAGCCCGGTGCGTGGGGACGTACTGCTGATGAGGCACAGGTGAGCTCAGGGGGGTAGACGACTCGGTGAGATCCGCCGCCGTCGGGATTCCGAGACCTCACCCGGCTGCGGTGGACTGCCTGCCACCTTGCATGACATCACGGAGGGGTGCAAACCGAACGCTCGAGAAAGTGTCGAAAGTTCGGGTGACAATTCGCCTCACGCGTCACATCAACCACACAGGACCACTTCTGACGCAGGCGTGAGTGCAGATCGATCACGGAATGATCACGGCCGAGGGGCGCACCAGTGGCCCACGCCCGGCGGTCACAGGGAGACGTTCTCCAGCATCTCGGTGACCAGGGCCGCGATCGGCGATCGCTCCGACCGGGTCAGCGTGACGTGGGCGAAGAGCGGGTGCCCCTTCAGCTTCTCCACGACCGCCACGACTCCGTCGTGACGCCCCACCCGCAGGTTGTCTCGCTGGGCGACATCGTGGGTGAGGACCACCTTGGAGCCCGCCCCGATCCGGGACAGCACGGTGAGCAGGACGTTGCGCTCGAGCGACTGGGCCTCGTCGACGATGACGAACGCGTCGTGGAGCGACCGGCCGCGGATGTGCGTCAGGGGCATCACCTCGAGCATGCCGCGGTCGAGGATCTCCTCGATGACCTCGCGGGAGGTGATCGAACCGAGGGTGTCGAACACCGCCTGGGCCCAGGGCGACATCTTCTCCGACTCCGAGCCCGGCAGGTACCCGAGCTCCTGACCGCCCACCGCGTACAGCGGCCGGAAGACCACGACCTTCTGGTGCTGCCGGCGCTCCAGCGCGGCCTCCAGGCCGGCGCACAGCGCCATCGCCGACTTGCCGGTGCCGGCTCGTCCACCGAGGGAGACGATCCCGACCTCGGGGTCGAGCAGCATCTCCAGCGCGATCCGCTGCTCGGCGGACCGGCCATGGATGCCGAACGCCTCCCGGTCACCCCGCACCAGGTGGACGTGCTTGTCGGGGCCGACCCGGCCGAGCGCGGTCCCGCGGTCCGAGAGCAGGACGAGACCCGTATGACAGGGCAGGTCGCGGGCCGACTCCACGTCGGCCCACCCGTCGTCGTACAGCTCGTCGAGCGCGCTGGCGGGGATCTCGAGCTCGGCCATGCCGCTGTAGCCGGGGTCCGAGTCGCCGAACGACTCACCGTGGTACTCCTCCGCACGCAGGCCAACCGAGGAGGCCTTGATCCGCATCGGCAGGTCCTTGGACACCAGCGTGACGTCGTGGTTCTCGTTGGCGAGGTTGCGCGCGACGGCGAGGATCCGGGTGTCGTTGTCGCCGAGGCGGAAGCCGGAGGGGAGCGAGGCCGGGTCGGTGTGGTTGAGCTCGACCCGGATGGAGCCGCCCTCCTCGCCGACCGGCACCGCCTCGTCCAGGCGTCCGTGGGTGATCCGCAGCTCGTCGAGGGCGCGCAGCGCCGTCCGGGCGAAGAAGCCCAGCTCCGGATGGTGGCGCTTGGCCTCCAGCTCGGTGATCACCACGACCGGCAGGACGACCTCGTGCTCGTCGAACCGGCGCGTGGCGCCGGGGTCCGACAGCAGGACGCTTGTGTCGAGCACGAAGGTTCGGACGGAGCGTTTCTTCTGCGACGCCACCGGACACCCCTCACCAGACCGCCGCGGGGCACTCCTCGCCCGGTCCTCGTTGATCAGCTGACGGACCGGGAAGGGTCTCGAGGGCCGAAGTGCCTGCCCCCTCGGTGTCGCGTTCCCGCGCCACCACGCGGCGTGATCCACCGCGTTGTCTGGTCGTGAATCGTCACGAACGAGCCTCCCGATTCGGCAAGCCTTCGCCGGCTCGCCGATGTCGCGAACGTACGCCGAACCTCTAGCCGTTCGCGGCAACACGCCCGAACGCGGGATGAACAGTGAGGTCAGGAACCGAACCGGCGATCGCGATGGGCGTAGGCCCGGATGGCGCGCAGGAAGTCGACCTTGCGGAAGTCGGGCCAGTAGGCCTCGCAGAAGTAGAACTCGCTCTGGGCGCTCTGCCAGAGCAGGAAGCCACCGAGTCGCTGCTCACCCGAGGTGCGGATCACGAGGTCGGGATCGGGCTGGCCCTTGGTGTAGAGGTGCTCGGCGATGTGGTCGACGTCGATGACCTCGGCGAGCTCCTCGAGGCTGGTGCCGCGCTCGGCGTGCTCCTGGAGCAGGGACCGTACGGCGTCCGCGATCTCGCGGCGCCCGCCGTACGGCACCGCGACGTTGACCAGGATGCCGTCGACGTCGCGGGTGGCCTCCTCGGCCTCCTTCAGCCGGGCGGCGAGGGCGGCCGGCAGCAGGTCGAGCGCACCCACGGGGTGGAGCCGCCACCGGCGCTGCGCGGCCAGGGCGTCGACGGCGTCGGCGATCACGTTGAGCAGCCCCTCGAGCTCCTCGGACGGACGGTTGAGGTTGTCGGTCGAGAGCAGCCAGAGCGTGACGACCTTGACGCCGACCTCCTCGCTCCAGTGGAGCAGCGGCTCGATGTTGGCCGCGCCGGCGCGGTAGCCGTGGGCAGCGTCGCCGCCGACGCCGCGGGCCCAGCGGCGGTTGCCGTCGAGCATCACCCCGATGTGCTGGGGGATCCGCTCGCGTGGCAGGGCCTTGACCATCCGGGCCTCGTAGGCGGGGTAGAGCAGCCGGCGTACACGCTCCTTCAGCTCCGGGATCACCGCCATTCCTCGATGGTAACCACCCGCAGATGAGGTCGGAGCGGAGCCGGCGTTCGCGGGTCGAGGCTAAGGTCTCGATATGAACGACTCACTCCGCGCCGGCCTGGACTCCCTGGCCCAACAGGTCGCGGAGCAGGTCGCCGAGGTCAAGCCACACCTGCGCGGGTGGCTCCATCTCGCCATCGCGCCGCTGACGCTCGCCGCCGGGATCGTCCTGATCGCGTTGTCCCCGACCGCCGCCACCCGCTGGGGCTCGGCGGTGTACGCCGCCTCCTCGGTGCTCCTGTTCACCACCTCGGCGGTCTACCACCGGGGCCGCTGGTCACCACGGGTCGGCGACGTGCTCCGGCGACTCGACCATGCCAACATCTTCCTGCTGATCGCCGGCTCCTACACGCCCTTCTCGCTCCTGCTGCTGACCGGCACCGACCGGGTCGTGATGCTGGCGGTGGTCTGGTCCGGCGCCCTGCTCGGCGTCGGCTTCCGCGTGCTCTGGATCGGGGCGCCCCGCTGGCTGCACACCCCGATCTACATGGCGCTCGGGTGTGCCGCGGTCTTCTTCGTGCCGCAGTTCGCCGAAGGGGCCGAGCGTCTCGGCATGGGCGTCGGGATCGCCGTCATGGTGCTGATCGCCGTCGGTGGAGTCTTCTACCTGATGGGCGGGGTGGTCTACGGCTTCCGTCGTCCCGACCCGTGGCCCCGGTGGTTCGGCTTCCACGAGGTCTTCCACAGCCTCACCATCATGGCGTTCGTCACGCACTACGTCGGCGTCTCGCTGGCGACGTACGCCCAGCGCTGACCGTCGTACGGCGTGTGCTGCCTCACGTCGGGGAACAATCCGGCCGGCCGACGCGTCAGACCTCTCGTATGTCTGACGCGAACTCCCACACCCTGTCCTATCCGACCGTCGTCGCCGGCGCTGTTGCCGCCGCGACGGCCACTGCGCTGTCCCATCAGCTGGGGCTGGTCGGCACAATCCTCGGAGCCGCGGTTGCCAGCGTGATCAGCGCCGTCGTGACGAACGCGCTCGGCGGCTGGATCGCCCATCTGCACGGCGCCACCCGCGCCCGCGACCCGCTGCCGTTCCAGCGGCTCCTCGTGGGCGTGGTCGCGATCGTCCTGGTCGTGCTGGCGTTCCACACCGGGATCACCCTCGTCACCCGCGGGATGCCGAGTGACGGCTTCGCCAGCCGGCTGCTGACCTCGACCGGCCTGCGCTGACCGACGTCAGCCGCTGTCCGGAACCGGCCGGGTGATCGGCACCCGCACGGTGAAGGTCGAGCCCTCTCCCTGGACCGACTCCACCTCGATCGTGCCGCCGAGCCTGGCCACGATCCGCTGGGAGATGGCCAGGCCCATGCCGTTGCCGGGCACACCACGGGCCAGGGGATCGCGGGACCGGCTGAACATGTCGAAGACCGACGACAGGTCCTCCTCGGGGATGCCGATGCCGTCGTCGGTGCAGGTGAACTCCACCATGTCGTCAAGGCGTCGCAGGCGCAGTCGGATCCGGCCGTCGGGAAGGCTGAACTTCACCGCGTTGGCGACCAGGTTGACGAACACGCGGGCCAGGGCGTCCACGTCCAGGGGAGCCGTCAGCTCGTCCGGAACGTCGAGCGCGACGGTGATCCCGCGCTGCTGTGCCTCGGTCTCGGTGTGCCGGCGCGCATCGCGTACGGCGGCCACCAGGTCGCCGTGGGAACGGCTCGGGTCGAGCAGTCCCTCGTCCGCGCGTGCCAGCGCGAGAAGGTCGTCGACCAGACCGGAGAGCCGTTCGGCGCTGCGCCGGATGGCCGCCACCGGGTGGGCGCTCGCCTCCGCGAGCCGTCGGTCGGACTCGAGCAGCTCGGCGTTGAGGGTGATCGCGGTGAGGGGCGACTTGAGGTCGTGGGTGATGGACACCACCAGGTCGCGGCGGTACTGGTCGAGCGCGCGCAGCTCGTCGACCAGGTCACGGTCGCGCCGGCGTCCTTCCAGGTGCTGCACCACGCTCCCGAGCCGACGCCCCAGTCGCCGGAGCGCCTCGCGCTCGTGGTCGGTCCAGGGCGGGTCCTCCGCGCCGCGGAAGACCAGCAGCGCTCCACGCATGCCCGTCCCGCTGCCGATCGAACCGAGGAGGGCGGTCCGGTGGTCGACCAGACCGGCCAGTCTGCCCAGCAACGATGCCTCGTCCTGGGTGAGGGTGGTGTCGTCGCGCCAGCAGACCGCGACCATCGGCTCCACGAGCGTGCAGATGTCGCTCCCGAGTCGGTCGGCTGCCTCGGGGGGATGGGACGCCGCCACCGCATGCACCCCGGCCGCGATCTCGACGCAGGCCCAGGCCGCACTGGCCCCCATCATCTCGGCCACTCCGCCGGCGACCGACTCCAGCAAGGTGGGCACGTCCGCCTGCTGACCCGCATGATGAAGGAGCGCGTCGGCACGGTCGGCGAGGCCCAGCTGGTCGGCCATCAGGTCGTGGTCGTGGAGGTGCTGCAGGGCGAGCCTGGCCTGACCGGCGTACAGCTCGACCAGGTCGCAGGCAGCCGGATCCAGCGCGCTCACGTCGACCGGACCGTCGGTGGAGACCACGCCCAGCAGGTCTCCCGTGGGCGAGTGCAGTGGCGCCAGCAGCGTTCCGGTCTCGCCGGGTACGCCGGACGGGTCGCCCGGCGGGAGCTCGACGTACGCCACGGCTCGCCGATGCGTGAAGTGGAG
>DAINSL010000024.1:10972-19758 GCA_036741335.1 Nocardioides sp.
AGCTGCTCGGCGGTGGCCAGGCAGCGCTCGAGGTCGGCGCGGCGCCACCGACTGCCGAGGAGGTCGTCGGACACACTGCCGGCGACCGCCACGACCTCCAGCCACACCTCGTCGACGGCGCGACTGATCAGGGCCGCACGCGCACGGGCCACGTCGCACACTGCACCGGCGATCCGGTCGATGTCGTCTCGGCGCCCGTCGACGCCTTCGCGCGTGAGTTCATCCCCGGTTCCGGTACGAGCGCGACCCTCGGGTCGCTCCCCCACCGCGGAACCTCGCTTCTGCCATCCGCAGCCCCCCGGTCGCGGTACGGGCAGACTAGTTGACGGATTCGCGCGCCGTGGCGAAATCGTCCGGTTGGGTCAACGGTGAGGCGCAGACCTGGTTGCGGCACACGTAGGCCGCCGCATGCCCGCCCACGGCCGCCCGGGCGGTGAGCAAGGGGATCCCGGCGCGGGGGCCCTCCGCCACCACGACCACGGCGCCCGGCCACGACCTTGCCCGGCGCTCGAGGGCGTCGCGTTCCGGACCCGGTGGCCCGACCACGGCGATCTCGGGAGCGTCGTCGGCCTCGGCCTGGGCCGCCGCCAGCGACCAGCCGGCGAACCGCGGGGCGCGCGTGGCCAGCGGTCCCACGGTCCCGAGCGCCTCGTCGGCGGCCTCGCGCCAGCGCCCCTCACCGGTGAGGGCGTGCGCACCCAGGAGGGCGTGCACCGTGGCCGAGGTGCCGGACGGGCTTGCGTTGTCACCGGGGTCGCGCGGCCGGGAGACCAGGCGCTCGCCGTCGGACGGGGTGTCGAAGAACCCGCCGTCGTCGGCGCGGAAGAGCGTGAGTGCGGTGTCGAGAAGTGCGGTGGCCCGCTCCAGCCAGAGCGCATCCCCGGTCACCCCGCACAGGGCCAGGAAGCCGCCGGCCACGGCGCCGTAGTCCTCCAGGACGCCGCCCGGCACCCCGACCCGGCCGTCGCGCGAGACCCGCCGCAGGCGCCCGTCGTCGAGGTGTACGTCGGCCAGGAGCCGCCCGGCGGTCAGCGCGGCGTCGACGCACTCCTCCCGACCGAGCAGGCGTCCGGCATCGCACAGACCGGCGATCGCCAGGCCGTTCCAGGCCGCGACGACCTTGTCGTCACGGGCGGGTCGGACTCGTTGCTCGCGGGCAGCGAGCAGTCGGCTCCGGACGTGGTCGAAGCGCGCCCAGTCGTCGGGGTCGCGGAGCAGCTGGAGGGTGGAGGTACCGTGCTCGAACGTCCCGGTGACCTCGAACAGCTCGGTGGCCCAGCGTCCGTCATCGGCTCCGAGCACGTCCTCGAGCCCGGCGGCCGTCCAGACGTAGAACCGGCCCTCCTCGCCCTCGCTGTCGGCGTCCAGCGCCGAGGCGAAGCCGCCCTCGTTGGTGCGCAGCTCGCGGAGCAGGAAGTCCGCCGTGCCGCGCGCGACCCGGTCACCCAGCGCGCCGGCGCAGCGAGCGTAGAGGCCCACCAGCTGCGCATTGTCGTAGAGCATCTTCTCGAAGTGGGGCACGACCCAGCCCGCGTCGACGCTGTAGCGCGCGAAGCCACCGCCGAGCTGGTCGTGGAGGCCTCCGCGGGCCATCGCCTCGAGGGTGCGGTCGAGCATCCGCGCGGCCCGGTCGTCGGTGTCCGCACGACGGCGCAGGAACTCCAGGACCATGCTCGGGGGAAACTTCGGGGCACCTCCGAAGCCGCCGCGTTCCTGGTCGAAGTCGTGCTCGAGGAGGGCGACCGCCGCGTCCAGGTCGGCCGGCGTCAGGGGGTCGCCCGCCGCGGGGACCTGGCGCGCGAGGTGGGCGCGCAGGTCACCGGCCACCCGGCGTACCTCGCCCTGGCGCTCGCGCCACGCCGCGCTGACGGCGATCAGCACCTGCCGCAGCGACGGCTGGCCGCCCCGGGGACGGTCGGGGAAGTAGGTGCCGGCGAAGAACGGGTTGCCGTCGTGGTCGAGCACCACGGTCATCGGCCACCCGCCCTGGCCGGTCATCGCGACCGTGGCCTCCATGTAGACCGCGTCCACGTCGGGCCGCTCCTCGCGGTCGACCTTGACGCACACGTAGTCGGCGTTGAGCTGGGCGGCGGTGGCGTCGTCCTCGAACGACTCGTGAGCCATCACGTGGCACCAGTGGCAGGCGGCGTACCCGACGCTGAGGAAGACCGGTACGCCGCGCTCCCGGGCCTCGGCGAACACGTCGTCGCCCCACTCGCGCCAGTCGACCGGGTTATCGGCGTGCTGGAGCAGGTAGGGCGACGTGGCCCCGCCGAGACGGTTCGGCATGCCTCGACCGTAGCCGGGTAAAGACTCGGCTCCGAGGGCTATCCAAAGCCATGAACCAGAGAGAGACTGGCGGCGGTCCGGGCTCACCCACGACCCGACCGAACCTAGGGAGCAGCATGCGCAGGAGCAAGCGATCCGCAATCTGGGCCGCCGCCGCCGCGACCGTGGCAGTCGGTGCCCTTCTGGCCACGACCACCACGTCCCCGGCCGTCGGCTCGTCCACCAAGGGCGATCACATCGGGACCCCGAAGTTCGAGGATCAGCCGTCGTCGACCGGGGTGGTCTCGAAGAACGCCATCACGATCCCCAGCTGGACCTCGTCCTTCACCGATCCCACGAACGGGAAGACCTACCACTACACGATGGTCGGCACGGACCCCACCAAGGGCGACGTCAGCACGACCGTCCCGACGGTCATCATCCCGATGAACTTCAACTTCAAGTCGACCGGCACAAGCCTCAACGGCAGCGACAAGGTGGACGCCACCGTCGCATCGCCGGTCTTCCAGAACGCCGACATCGGCGCGGCCGCCGACAACAGCGCGAGCGCGCCGCCGGGACCGCCGGTCTCCGATGCGGGTCGGACGGTGAACGAGCCCAGTGACACGACGCAGCTCGGTGACGCGATCTACCGCGCGCAGTTCGGCAAGAGCGGCTCCGCCTACCACGTGCTGCTCGGCCAGCCGACGGTGCAGCCGGCAGCCACCTTCGATGTGCCGAAGAACCAGGGCTTCACGTTCGAGGGCAGCAGCAGCCACGCCACGATCGGCCTGATGAGCGCCTCGTGGTTCAGCTCGAAACTGAAGGGCCTGATCACCTCACGTCACATCAGCCCGAAGGTGCTGCCCATCTTCCTGGTCAACGACACGTTCCTCTACATCGGCACCGCCGACAACTGCTGCATCCTCGGCTACCACGGCGCGACGTCATCGCTCAACGGCAACGGGAAGCAGCAGGTCAACACCTACATGTTCGCTTCGTACTCCGTGCAGGGCGTGTTCAGCCCGAACGACGGGGACACCGAGTCGTACATCGCCGACATCCACGGCCTCTCGCACGAGGTGCAGGAGTGGTACGACGACCCCTTCGTCAACAACGCGGTGAACCCGTGGCTGACGCCGACAGCGCCGCAGTACGGCTGCACGACCGCGCTGGAGACCGGTGACCCGGTCGTCGGTTACGGCTTCAAGATCCCGATGTCCAACGAGATCACGTACCACCCCGAGGACGAGGTGCACTTCTCCTGGTTCGCCCGGCAGGATCCGTCGATCGCCGAGCAGGGGTACTTCACGTATCTGAACAACTTCGCCGACGTGGCCGGCGGCTGCTGAACACCGACCGGCCGGGGCGTCGCACGCGCGGCGCCCCGGCCGGGTCAGGTCGGCCACAATGGTGGTCATGGACCCCGAGGCCTGGAACGAGCGCTACCGCACCAGCGAGCTGGTGTGGTCGGCCGACCCCAACCAGTTCGTCGAGGCCGAGCTGGCCGAGCTGCCTCCGGGTCGGGCTCTGGACCTGGCCGCGGGCGAGGGCCGCAACGCGATCTGGTTGGCCCGGCGTGGCTGGCAGGTGACGGCGGTCGACTTCGCCAAGGCCGCCCTCGACAAGGGACGCGAGCTCGCCGGCGGCCTCCCGGTCGAGTGGGTATGCGGCGACGCGACCACCTGGCGCGAGGACGCGTCGTACGACGTGAGCGTGGTCGCCTACCTGCAGCTACCGGCCGACGAGCGTCGAGCCGCGAATCGCAACGCCTTCACTGCGCTCCGCCCGGGCGGCACCTTCCTGCTGGTCGCGCACGACTCCACGAACCTCGCCGAGGGCACCGGCGGACCCCAGGACCAGGACGTGCTGATGACCGCCGAGGACGTGCTCGCCGACCTCGATGGCGAGACGTTCGAGGTGGTGCGCGCGGCCGCGTGAGCCGCGAGGTCGTGCAGGCCGACGGTGGACACCGTACGGCGTACGACGCCCTCGTCCGTCTTGCCAGACGAGGTTAGAGTTCCCGCGTGACCCCCTCGCAGCTGCGAGCCTTCGCAGGCGTGGTCCGGCTCGGGTCGGTCAAGGCAGCCGCGCAGGAGCTCCACGTCAGCGAGGCCGCGGTCTCGATGCACGTGGCGCAGCTGCGCAAGGAGTTCGACGACATCCTCTTCAAGCGGACGTCGTCCGGGCTTGCGTTCACGCCGGGCGGCCTGCGCCTCGCCAGCCGAGCCGTCGAGATCCTGGGGCTCCAGGACCGCACCCTGCTCGAGGTCAGCCAGGCCGGACAGGGCAAGCGGGTACTCCGGGTGGCCGCGTCCAACCTGTTCGCCGAGCACGCGGCGCCGGGGCTGATCGACCTCTTCGCGTCGCGGGCCGACGACCTCCAGGTCGAGCTGAGTGTGCGACCGGCCGCCCGGCTGCCCAGCCTGCTCGCGACACGTGCGGTCGACGTCGCCATCGGACCCGGCGCGAGCTCGCCCACTCCGTCGCTGGTCCTCAAGCCCTTCCTCAACTACGAAGTGGTGGCGGTGGTGCGCCGCGGCCACCCGCTGGCGGGATCCACGGTGACCGCCGACCGGGTACGCCGTCTCGCCTGGTGCCTGGGCCCGTCGGCCGCCGAGGGAGACGGCGTGGTGCCCGCCATGCTGCGCCGGATCGCCGTACCCGAGAAGCAGCAGCAGATCTTCCAGAGCGACGCGGCCGCCCTCGAGGAGACCCAGCGCAGCGACGGCGTCGCGCTGGCCGTCAAGTTCTCCGTTGCGGGCGACCTCGCCGCCGACCGGCTGGTGGTGCTGAGCGGCCCCGGCCTGCGGGCACAGGACAGCTGGGTCGCGATGGCGCTCCCCGCCCACGACCAGACCCCGGCAGCCGCCGAGCTGCTGCGCTTCATCACCACCCCGCGCGCGACCCAGGCCATGGTCCGCGGCGCCGGCGTCCACCTCGGCCGCTTCCGCCCGGCGGTCTACGTCACGCTCTGGAGCTAGGGCTTCTCCCGGGCCGTCCCAGAGCTACCGCTCCCGCTTCCACTTGCCTCGACCGAACATGCGGCCGAACCTGTCGGCGATGGACGTGCCGGCATCGTCGGCGGCGTCGACACCGTAGGTGGGCGACTGGTCCGGGAGTGGGAGGTTGGCCGCTTCCTCTGCCGAGAGCGTCGTACTGACGTAGGTCGTGAAGATCGATTCCACGCGATCGGCATCGATGAACCGCGTGCCCTCGGCAGTGTCGATCACGATGCCGTCGAACACGTCGACCTCCTTGACGGTGAGGACCGTCTCCACGGTGCCGAACGCCTGCCCGTTGCTCGACTGCACAGGGGTGCCCGGTCGAAGCGCCGTGTATGCGATGGGGCTCGGTTCCTCAGTCATGCGGCAACCCTACGTCGGGCCGCTGCGGCTGGGAGAAACCGGCTAACCCCCGGCGATCGCGTCGAAGACCTCGGGCAGGGCGGTGAGACGGTCGGCGGGCAGGAACGCGTCGCAATAGGGCAGCGCGGCGGCCATGGAGCCCACCAGCGGCTGAAAGCCCGTCGCCGCGGCGCGGGGGTTGAGCCAGACCACCCGCCGCGCCCGACGGGCCGCCCTTGCCATCGCCGCGGCCAGGGCCTCGGGCGGGTCACTGTCCCAGCCGTCGGAGGCGATCACGAGCACCCCTCCGCGTACGGCGTTTCCGTGCCGGGACACCAGCAGCTCGGCCAGGCTGGTCGCCAGGTGCGTCCCGCCGTACCGGTCCACGACCTCCTCGCTGGCCCGCGCGACCGCGACGGACGCGGAGTGGTGCGAGAGCGCCGGGGTGAGCCGGGTCAGGGACGTCGAGAACGCGAACGTCTCGGCGCGACGGGTGCGGGCGAAGGCCCGCATCAGGTGGAGGTAGGCGCTGGACCAGCTCTGCATCGACTGGCTGACATCGACGAGCAGGGTGACGGTGAGCGGACGACGTACCGGATGGTGATGGAGCAGCTCGAACGGCTCCCAACCGGTCCGACGCGACGCCGCGATCGTCTCGCGCATCGCGACCCGCTGCCCACCGGCGCGGACCTGGGTCCGCCTACTGCGCCGCGTCGGCCAGCGGTGCGCGGACGCCTCGAGCCAGCGGGCCAGCAGGGCCAGCTGCTCGGGGTCGAGCTCGTCGAGCGGGGTGTCGGCCAGCTGCGCGACCGCACTCGGTAGCGGGTCGGGGAGCCGCCGTACGTCGTCGGTGGCGTCATCCTCCGCCGCGTCGGTCTGCGGCAGTCTGTGCCAGGGCAGGCTGCTCGTGGAGTCCTCCACGACCGGCTCGCTCGCCACCGGCCGCAGCGTGTCCTCGGCGCTCTCCGGCTGGTCCGCGGGCGACCGCCGAGCGTGCGGGTCGACCGGCAGGATCGCGTCACGGAAGGCCGCGTCGAAGACCCGCTCGAACGCCGGCAGCTCCTCGTGCCGGGCGACCAGCGTCAGCCGGCACAGCCAGTAGAGCTCCTCGACGGTTGCCGGCGGCGCGGCTCCGAGCGCGTCCGCGAAGGTGGTCATCGAGGTCAGCGTCACCGGCACGCCGGCCAGGCGAAGCCGGTCTCCGAGCGCGGCGACCAGAGCGGCCCGGTCCACACCTCCGAGCAGGGCACCGCCCGCGGCCGTCACCAGGCTCAGCCGAACGCGTAGGAGTCGAGCGAGCCGACGACGAGATCGCGGTCGTCGGGGGTCTTCACCAGCGCACCGAGTGCGGGTACGACGACCTCCCGGACCAGCTCGGTGGCGCCCAGCGCGGACAGGGCCGCCACCCAGTTGATCGCCTCGGCCACGCCCGGCGGCTTGTCGACCTCCAGCGCGCGGACGTGACCGACGAACCGGGCGGCCGACTCGATGAGCGGCACGCTGGCCGACGGCGAGGTCCGGCGCAGGATGTTCACCACGCGCGATGCCTCGGGGAACTCCAGCCAGTGGTAGAGGCAGCGGCGCCGCAGCGCGTCGTGGAGCTCGCGGCTGCGGTTGGAGGTCAGTACGACGATCGGCGGCTTCTCCGCGGTGAACGTGCCGAGCTCCGGGACGGTGACCGACCCCTCCCCCAGCGCTTCCAGCAACAGTGCCTCGAACTCGTCGTCGGCGCGGTCGACCTCGTCGATGAGCAGCACGGGGGGCTGCGGGCCGGTGTGCCGCACGCAACGAAGGATCGGCCGCTCGACGAGGAACTCCTCGCTGAAGAGCTCGGCTTCGGTCAACCGCTCGTGCTGCGACTCCGCGAGACGGATCGCGAGCAGTTGCCGCTGGTGGTTCCAGTCGTAGAGCGCCTCGCTCGCGGTCAGCCCCTCGTAGCACTGGAGCCGGACCAGCGGCGCACCGAGCACGCGCGCCAGGGTCTGTGCCGCCGCGGTCTTGCCGACCCCGGGCTCACCCTCCAGCAGCAGCGGGAGCCCCAGCTCGAGCGTCAGGAAGAGCGCGGTCGCCATGCCCTCGTCGGCGAGGTACCCCTCCTCGTCGAACCGCCGACGGATCTCGTCGGCCGAGGAGAGGGTGGTGGCCTCGGCGCTCACTCGGTGTCCCCGAGCAGCGCCTGGTAGTCGTCCCAGGTGTCGACGTCACGGGGTACGCCGCCCGGCACCGGCACGCGGACCACATCGGCGCCCCGATCGTCTGCACCGTCCCCGGCGTCGACGAGCTTCCAGACGGCCTTGTCGCCGTGCAGCCCGCGGAGCGTCTCCCACATGCTCCGATCGAACCACAACGGGTGGCCCAGGGAGTCGTCGTAGGCGCAGACGCCGACCGCGTGGCCGCGCGCGCCGTCCACCAGCGCGCGGATCGCGTCGACGGACACCTCCGGCTGGTCGCCGAGGAGCAGCACGAGGCCGTGCATGGCGGGGTGCACGTGGTCGAGCCCCGACCGGATCGACGCCGCACAGCCGTCGCCGAAGTCGGGGTTCACCACCACGTCGAGGTCGCTCAGGTCGACGCGTGCCTGCACCTCGTCGGCCGCGCCGCCGAGGGCGACCACGACCTGCTCGAACCCGGCCGCGCGAGCCGTGGCGAGAGTCGCGTCGAGGAGCGTCGCGCCGCGGTAGTCGAGGAGCTGCTTGGGGGTGCCGAGGCGCCGCGAGCCGCCGGCGGCGAGCACCAGCGCGGCCACACCGTCGGGGAGGCCGCCACTCACGACGCGTGGTCCGCCAGAAAGGTGTCGCGGCAGCCCGGCATGCAGAACCAGTAGTCGATGCCGTCGACCACCGCGTGGGTGGTGTCGGGGCCGATGGTCACGGTCATCCCGCAGACCGGGTCGATCGCCGTGGTCGGCCCCAACCCCACAGCCGCGGTGACGGCGTCGAGCGCCGGGCCGGCCAGTCCGCCGACCCGGATCTCGCGCACCACCTCGGCCAGGATCGACAGCGCGACCTCGGGCGCGGTGCGCGCCCCGATGTCGAGCCCTACGTGGACGTGCACCCGAGCCGCCTCATCGGCGGTCAGGGCGAGCTCGTCGAGGAGTGCCTGCCCGCGGGTGCGGCTGCAGACCACGCCGATGAACCCGACGCCGGCGTCGAGGGCACGGCGGACGGCGCC
>DAINSL010000024.1:19768-35255 GCA_036741335.1 Nocardioides sp.
CCGCTTCCGCGGTGGGAGACGAGCCGACGATGTGCAGCCGGGGGGACGGCAGCAGCGGCTCGAGATAGATCTCCAAGGCTCCTCCGGACAGGCAGGGGTTGACCACGACCGTGGCTCCGGGCGACTCGGGGAACGCCTCGCTCTCGTCGGGCAGCACCCGCAGCAGCAGGCTCTCCCCCGAGCTCAGCGCCCCGAGGGCGGCGGTTCGGACCGAGCCGGCGGCGCACTGGCCGCCGACGAAGCCCTCCATCGAGCCGTCGGCCAGGATGATCGCCCGGTCACCCGGACGTGCCGAGTTGGCGCCCTGGGCGCGCACCACCGTGGCCTGCACGAACGGCACTCCCGTCCGGGTCAGCTCGTCGGCACGCTGGGCGATCGTCGGGGACATGGTCGAGGTCATGGCGTTCCTCAGATCGGCGGCGTCGCGTGGCCCTGCATCGCGTCCCAGACCCGCGAGGGCGTCAGCGGCATGTCGGCGTGCCGCACCCCGAAGGGCTTGAGCGCGTCGATCACCGCGTTGACCACGGCCGGGGGCGACCCGACGGTGGCAGACTCACCGACACCCTTGGCGCCGATCGGGTGGTGCGGCGACGGGGTGACCGTGTGCCCGGTCTCCCAGTGCGGCACCTCGAGCGCGGTGGGGATGAGGTAGTCCATCAGCGAGCCGGCCGTGCAGTTGCCGTCCTCGTCGAAGGAGATCATCTCCATCAGCGCCATGCCCACGCCGTCGGTCAGACCGCCGTGCACCTGACCCTCGATGATCATCGGGTTGATCCGGGTGCCGCAGTCGTCGACCGCCACGAACCGGCGCACCTTCACCACGGCCGTGCCCGGGTCGATGTCGACCACGCAGATGTAGGCGCCGAACGGGTAGGTGAGGTTCTCGGGGTTGTAGCAGATCTGTGCCTCGAGGCCGCCCTCGATGCCCTCGGGGAGATCGCCGGCGCCGTGCGCCCGCATCGCGATGTCCTGGATGGTCACCGAGCGGCTCGGGTCGCCCTTCACCGAGAAGGACCCCTTCTGCCACTCGAGGTCGGCCACGGACACCTCGAGCATGCCCGAGGCGATGATCTGCGCCTTGTCGCGGACCTTGCGGGCCACCAGCGCGGCCGCGGCACCCGACACCGGCGTCGAGCGGCTGCCGTAGGTGCCGAGACCGAACGGCGTCTGGTCGGTGTCGCCGTTGATCACCTGGATGTCGGCGGGCGGGATCCCGATCTCCTCGGCGACGATCTGGGCGAACGTCGTCTCGTGCCCCTGGCCCTGGCTCATGCAGGACAGGCGGACGACGGCCTTGCCGGTCGGGTGGACCCGCAGCTCGGCCCCGTCGGCCATGCCCAGGCCCAGGATGTCCATGTCCTTGCGGGGTCCGGCGCCGACGGCCTCGGTGAAGAACGCGACCCCGATGCCCATCAGCTCACCGTTGGCGCGCTTCTCCTCCTGCTCGCGCCGCAGCTCGTCGTACCCGGCGATGTCGAGGGCCACGTCGAGCGCGCGTTCGTACTCACCGGAGTCGTAGACCCAGCCGGTCTTGGTCGTGTAGGGGAACTGGTCGGGCTGGATGAAGTTCTTCCGGCGCAGCTCGACCGGGTCCATCTTCAGGTCGTAGGCCAGGCAGTCCACGATGCGTTCGACGAGGTAGACCGCCTCGGTGATCCGGAACGAGCACGCGTAGGCGACACCGCCCGGAGCCTTGTTGGTGTAGACGGCGGTCATCGAGCAGTACGCCGCCTCCAGGTCGTAGCTGCCGGTGAACACCCCGAAGAAGCCGGCGGGGTACTTGATCGGGGCCGCGGTGCCGTTGAAGGCGCCGTGGTCGGCGATCACGTGGGTGCGGATGGCGAGGATCTTGCCTTCGTTGGTGGCCGCGATCTCCCCGCGCATCACGTAGTCGCGGGCGAACCCGGTGGACACGAGGTTCTCCGAGCGGTCCTCCATCCACTTCACCGGCTTGCCGATCACCAGCGACGCGACGATGGCGCACACGTAGCCGGGGTAGATCGGGACCTTGTTTCCGAAACCGCCGCCGATGTCGGGCGCGATGACCCGGATCTTGTGCTCGGGCAGTCCGGACACCAGCGCGTACACGGTGCGGTGGGCGTGCGGCGCCTGGCTGGTCGTCCACAGCGTCAGCTGGCCGCTGACCCGCTCGTAGTCGGCCACGCAGCCGCAGGTCTCCATCGGCGCCGGGTGGACGCGCGGGTAGACGATGTCCTCGGTGACGACCACGTCGGCCTTCGCGAAGACCGCCTCGGTCTCGTCCTTGTTGCCGGTCTCCCAGTCGAAGCAGTGGTTGTCGGTCTTGCCCTCGAGGTCGGTCCGGATGACCGGAGCGTCCGGCGCGAGTGCCGTGCGTACGTCGACGACGGGCTTGAGGATGTCGTACTCGACCTCGATCAGCTCCAGCGCGTCGCGTGCGGAGTAGCGGTCCTCGGCGACGACGAACGCGACCTCCTGGCCCTGGAAGCGCACCTTGTCGGTGGCCAGCACGGCCTGTACGTCGTTGGACAGGGTCGGCATCCAGGCCAGGCCCTTCTCGGCCAGGTCGGCACCGGTGATCACGGCCTTGACCTTGGGGTGCGCCTGGGCGGCGGTCACGTCGATGCTGACGATGTTCGCGTGCGCGACCGGCGACCTCAGGATCGCGAGATGCAGCATGCCCTTCAGCTGGATGTCGTCGACATACCTGCCCATGCCGCGGATGAAGCGCGGGTCCTCCTTGCGGAGCATCCGTCCGTGCCCGACCGGGTGCTGGTCGTTGTCGGCCGTCTCCAGGTCTTCCCGCTCTGCGGCCGCCGGCTCAACAGTGGTCATGACTCGCTCCCCACGGTCTCGGCCGCGTTGTCAGCGGACTCCTTGGCGGCGGCCCACTGCACCGACCGCACGATGGTCGTGTAGCCCGTGCACCGGCAGATCTGGCCGGAGATCGCCTCGCGGATGGTGTCCTCCGAGGGGTTCGGGTCGCGGTCGAGCAGCGCCCGCGCGGTCATCAGCATGCCCGGCGTACAGAAGCCGCACTGGAGCCCGTGGCACTGCATGAAGCCCTCCTGCACGGGGTCGAGCACGCCCTCCTGCTCGAGCCCCTCCACGGTGCGGACCTCGTGGCCGCCGGCCATCGCGGCCAGCACGGTGCAGCTCTTCACCGGCTCGCCGTCGAGCCAGGTGACGCAGGTGCCGCAGTTGCTGGTGTCGCAGCCCCAGTGGGTGCCGGTCAGGCCGAGCTCGTCGCGGAGGAAGTGGACGAGCAGCATCCGCCCCTCGATCTCGCGCGTCACGGTCTCGCCGTTGACGGTCATGGTCACCTGCATCAGCTGTTTCCTCCGCGTGTGGCGTCGTCGCCGGCCTGATCACCTGCACGGCCGGCCTGGATGCGGTCGACGGCGGTGCGCAACGTACGACGCGTGAGCTCGTCGGCCAGGTGGCGCTTGTAGTCGGCGGTGCCGCGGTTGTCGCTGACCGGCGAGCAGCTCTCGGCGGCGATGGCGCCGGCCCGCGCGAAGAGCTCGTCGGATGGTGACTGGCCGCGCAGTGCCTCGGAGATCGCCGGGATGCCGGTGGTGTTGGGTCCGACCGCGGCCAGCCCGACGCGAGCGTCGGAGATGGTGGCGCCGTCCATCCAGACCGCCGCACCCACCGACGTCACGGCCCAGTCGCCGGCCCGCCGCTCGACCTTGGCGTAGGCGCTGGAGCCTCCGGCGCGCACGGGGATCCGGATCTCGGTGAGCATCTCGGCATCGCCGACGGCGGTCTCGTAGGGGCCACGGTGGAACTCCTCCATCGTCACCACCCGCTCGCCACTCGAGCCGCGGATCACACAGCTCGCGTCGAGCGCGGTACACACGGCGGTGAGGTCCTCCGACGGGTCGGCCTGGCACAGCGAGCCGCCGATCGTGCCGCGGTTGCGCACGACCGGGTCGGCGATCACCTGTTCGGCGTCGGCGAAGATCGGGAAGAGCGCGGCCAGCTCGGGCGACTCCAGCAGCTCGCGGTGGCGCGACATCGCGCCGATCCGGACCTCGTCGGTGCCGACCCGGACGTAGCCGAGCTCGTCGTGCAGGTCGTTGATGTCGATGACGTACTCGAGGTTCGCCAGGCGGAGCTTCATCATCGGCAGCAGGCTGTGGCCGCCCGCGATCAGGCGGGCCTCCGACCCCAGTCGCTCCAGCAGTCCGATGGCGTCCTCGACGCTCGTGGCGCGTTCGTACTCGAACGGGGCGGGGACCTGCATGCGCTACCTCCTGTGACCGCGCGGCGACCCCGGGTGGTGGGGGTTACACGACTCTCGTCCGACCACGGTCGACCGTCAACGGGTGATTAAGCGTTCGGTTGATTGGCTCGGTCGAGCCTTCAGAGCAGCGCGGCCAACATCACCGCCATGGCGCCGGCCATCACCACGTCACAGCACGCGTCGAGGCGGTTCACCGCACCGGCGGACGACCGTACGACGGTGGGCAGCCTGGCTGCCGTGACCAGACCCAGCGCCGCGACGAGGAGGACGACGAGCGGCGTCGACGGCGTACCGCCCATCGACATTCCGCTCATCCCGGACGACGCCGCCCCGGCTCCCGCAGCCTCGGCCGGGGCTGCCAGCGGGAGGGTCATCACCGCCATCGCGGTGGCCCCGACCAGCAGGCGGACGCGGGCGCTGCTGCCGGAACGTCGATCGGTCGAGAGGGCACCCCAGCAGACGGCCACCCCCGACAGCACCAGCGCAACCGTCGCGAACGGGCGGGACAGGTGGCCGAGGAGCATGAGGATCATGGCGGCACCCATCACCACGTGCCACGCGTCGATGTCGCGGCGGTGCTGGTCCGCACGCGCCCAGCGCGTCGGCGCCGCGGCCCGGGCCAGGCAGTAGACGACGACGAACCCGATCAGCGCTGCCAGCAGGACGGGCATGGGCGGAGCATCGGGCCGATCGGGACCGGCGTCAACGGGGAGCTCAGCAGATGCTGAGGTGGCCCGACCGCATCAGGACTTGTCGTCCGCGTCGTCGTAGACGCCGGCCTCCTGCGCCGCGCGCGCCTTCTTGAGCTGGCGGGTGAAGCTCCAGAACAGGAAAACCACGGCCGCGATCAGCAGCAGCATCAGTCCCAGCGCACCCCAGCCGGCCCTCACGTCGTTGTCGCTCGGGGGCGGGTCGGTGACGGTCAGCAGGAAGACGGCGTACTGCATGCAACCAGTGTCTCAGGCCGCGCCGGAGACCTGCTCGCGGATCCCTGCGAAGAGGTCGTCCTCGGGGATCGGGGAGTGCACGTGGCTGGTCACCAGCTCGAAGTCCTCGGTCGGCCAGACCTCCTGCTGGATCGCGTGCGGGATCGAGAACCACGGTCCGTCCGGGTCGATCTGGGTGGCGTGCGCCAGCAGGGCCTGGTCGCGGACACCGAAGTACTCACCGCAGGGGACCCGGGTGGTGATCCGGGCGTCCCACTCCGGGTCGCGCTCCCACTTCTCGAGCCGCTCGGCGTACGGCGACTCCAGGCTGTGAGCCAGCATCGCCTCGTGGATCGCCTTGATCTTGTCGTAGCTCCAGCCGTGGTGGTAGTAGAGCTTGAGCGGCTGCCAGGCCTCGCCTGAGTCGGGGAACTGCTCGGGGTCTCCGGCCGCGGCGAAGGCCGCCACGCTCACCCCGTGGCAGCGGATGTGGTCGGGGTGCGGGTAGCCGCCGCGCTCGTCGTACGTCGTGACGACGTGCGGGCGAAAGGAGCGCATCAGGCGCACGAGCCGCTCGCTGGCCTCCTCCAGCGGCACCAGCGCGAAGCAGCCTTCGGGCAACGGGGGCGGCGGGTCACCCTCGGGCCAACCTGAGTCCACGAAGCCGAGCCAGTCCTGGCGGACCCCGAGGATGTCGCGGGCGCGCTCCATCTCCTGGCGGCGTACCTCGGCCATGTTCGCCGCGATGTCGGGCCGGTCCATCTTGGGGTTGAGGATCGACCCGCGCTCGCCACCGGTGCAGGTCACGACGTGGACGTCGACCCCTTCGGCGACGTACTTCGCGGTGGTGGCCGCGCCCTTGCTCGCCTCGTCGTCGGGATGGGCGTGCACGTGCATCAGCCGGAGGCCGTCACCGCCGGGGGGGTGCTGGGACATGGGCTCGAGTCTAGGACGAGGCCCGGGTGCGACCATGGGGGTGTGGATCAGGCCCTGTCCGAGCGCTACGCGCCGCCGCCGGCCTGGCGCCGTCCGGTCACGATCGGGATCGTCGTCGTGGCGGCCGCACTGGCCCTCGCGTGGCTGGCGTGGGCGGCGTTCGTGGAGGCCACGCCGAAGGTCCACTCCCAGCTGGTCGGCTGGCAGGTCATGGACGCCCACTCGGCGACCGCGCGGGTCGACGTCCGCATCTCCGACGGTACGACGCACCCGACGTGCACGTTGCAGGCGTTCGCCAGCGACCACTCGGTCGTCGGCCAGCTGCGCTTCACCCCGAACGACGGCACGAACCAGGTGACCGTCCGCACGGCGCGGACGGCGACCTCGGTGAGCCTGCCGGGGTGCATCGCCGACGGGCAGGATCAGCCACGCTGACCTGCACATTTATGGGTTTGCGCCGGTTGTCTTGGTAGACTTCTCTCTTCTGGCCGCGCCGCGACGACGCAACCAGCACGACCCCAGGCATCCCGCGACGGTGGCGCATCCCTCACCGCAACGAGACAGGGCGCTTCCACGCGTCTGTAGGAGTTCCGCATGATCTGGCTGACCCAGCAGACCTTCGACCGGCTCAAGGCCGAGCTCGAGCAGAAGCGCGGCCCCGACCGCGCGGAGGTCATCGACCGGATCAGCACGGCCCGCGACGAGGGCGATCTGAAGGAGAACGGCGCCTACCACGCGGCGAAGGAGGAGCAGGGCAAGATGGAGGCCCGGATCCGCCAGCTCGAGGAGATGCTGGACCCCCACCGGGTCACCACGGGGACCTCCGCCGACGATGACACCGTGTCGCCGGGCAAGGTGGTCACCTACCGCTACGCCGGCAATGACGACGACACCGTGTTCCTGCTCGGTGCCCGCGAGATCGCCGAGGATCACACCGAGATCAACGTGTACTCCCCCGAGTCACCGCTCGGCGCCGCGCTGCTCGGCGCGAAGGCCGGCGAGACCGTCGACTTCGAGAAGCCCAACGGCAAGGTCGCCAAGATCGAGATCATCAGCGCGGTGCCGTTCACGGTTTGATCTGAAGCCGCGCTCGAGCGCGTTGCTGTCAGGCCACCTCGCGAGCAAGCTCGCTTCGGTCTCGCTGCGGACGGTCCGCCGCGGCTTCGCCACGTCGGAGCGTCCTCGCTCGGCCGCGACTTCGTCGCGTCGGAACGTCCTCACTCGTCACTCGAACACGCGGTAGCCGCACTCGCGCAGCCGCGTCAGCACCGTCTCGGCGTGGCTGTCACCGCGCGTCTCGAGCTGCAGGTGCACCTCGACCTCGTCGAGCGACAGGTCCGCGTTGATCCGCGCGTGGGCCACCTCGATCACGTTGGCGCCCGCATCACCGACCTCCGAGAGCAGCCGGGCCAGACCGCCGGGGCGGTCGGGGATGCGCAGCGTCAGGTTGAGGTAGCGACCGGCAGCCGCCATGCCGTGCTGGATCACCTTGCCGAGCAGCAGCGGGTCGATGTTCCCGCCGGAGAGCACCCCGACCGTGGGTGACGAGAAGCGCCCTGGCTCGTCGAGGATCGCCGCGACCGCGGCCGCACCGGCGGGCTCGACGACCATCTTGGCCCGCTCCAGCGTGGCCAGCACCGCGCGCGAGAGCGACGTCTCCGAGACCGTGATCACCTCGTCCACGAGGTCGCGTACGGCGGCGAACGGGACCTCGCCGGGAAGCCCGACCGCGATGCCGTCCGCCATCGTCGACATCGAGCTCAACGGCACCGGACGACCCGCGCGGAGCGAGGCGGGGTAGGCCGCGGCGCCCTCGGCCTGGACCCCGATCACCCGGACGTCGGGCCGCCGGGACTTGACAGCGATCGCGATGCCGGAGAGCAGCCCACCTCCGCCACACGGCACGACCACGGTCTCCACCTCGGGAGCCTGCTCGAGGATCTCGAGACCGACCGTTCCCTGACCGGCGACGATGTCGGTGTTGTCGAAGGGGTGGATCAGGACGGCCCCGGTGCGCTCCTCGAACTCGCGGGCCGCGACCAGGGCGTCCTCGAGGTAGCGGCCGTGGAAGACGACGTGGGCGCCGTACCCCCGGGTCGCCTTCTCCTTCGGGATCGGTGAGCCCTCGGGCATGAACACCGTCGCCTCGATGCCGAGCGCCTGTGCCGCTAGAGCGACGCCCTGCGCGTGGTTGCCGGCCGAGGCGGCGACGACGCCGCGGGCGCGCTCCTCCTCGGTGAGGTGCGACATCCGCGTATAGGCGCCGCGCACCTTGAAGGAGCCGGTCCGCTGGAGATTCTCGCACTTGAGGCGCACCGAGCTGCCGGTCAGAGCAGACAGCCAGCGCGAGTCCTCCATCGGCGTGCGCACCGCGATGTCCTTGATCAGCTCGGCCGCCCGCTCGATGTCCTCCATCGACACGTGCACCACGTCACCCATCGTGCTCCTCGTCCCGGGTTGCCCGTCTGGCGGGCCGGTTCGGGTCGAACTGGTCGGCCACCCCTGCCTCCCCGATGTCGCCCACGTGACCGTCGTTCGCGCCGCGTGCGTCGGCGTCCGTCTCCAGGTGCTGCCCGGTGTCGCGGTAGTCGTCCTCCAGGGCCACCACGGGATCCTCTCCGACGGTCGTCCCGCTTGCCAGGTGCTGCGCCACGGCGTTGGCGGCGGCCGCCAACGGTACGGCGACCAGCGCCCCCGGGATGCCGGCGACCAGGATGCCCGCAGCGATCGCGACGATCACCCCGAGTGGATGGACGGAGACGAAGCGCCCCATCAGGAACGGCTGCAGCACATGGCTCTCGATCTGCTGCACGAGCACTACGGCTCCGAGCATGATCAGCGCCACCACGGGGCCGTGGTCGACCAGGGCGACCAGCACCGCGACGGTGCCGGCCACGAACGCGCCGACGATCGGGATGAACGCGCCGAGGAACACCAGGACCCCGATCGCGAGCACGAACTGCACGCGCAGGATCGACGCTGCGATCATCACGCCGACGGCGTCGGTCACCGCCACGATGACCGTGGCCCGGACGAACTGGGTGAGCGAGACCCACGCGACGTGTCCCGAGCTGTCGACGCGCGACCGGGCGGCGCGCGGCGCCAGCCGGACGAACCAGGCCCAGATCCGGTCACCGTCGGCCAGGAAGAAGTACGTCGAGAACAGCACCAGGAAGAGCCCGGCCAGGATGTGGGTGAGCGCGCTACCGATGTTGGTGACCTGGCTGAGGAAGGCGCCGTTCTGTGCCTTCACCTTCAAAGTGTCCTGGGCCTTCTGGATGTAGTCGTTGATCTGGGTGTCACTGACGTGGAGCGGGCCGGTCCGCAGCCAGTCCTTGATCTCACCGAGTCCGGTGGACACCTGGGTGGCGAGGTCGTTGGCACCGCTGGCGACCTGTTGCCCGGCCAGCGTCAGCATGGTCGCGACCAACGCCAACCCACCGAGCACGACGATGCCGGCAGCCAGGCCGCGAGGCACGCCGATGCGCTGCATCGCCGACACGAGCGGCGTGCTCAGCGCGGCGACCAGCAGAGCGATGATGACCGGGATGGTGAGCTCGGCGAAGAACTCGACGCCGCGGAAGAGCGCGTACGTCGCGATCACGATCACGATCAGGCGCCAGGCCCAGGCCGCCGCCAGATCGAGACCCCACGGCACCTGGGCGCGCGAGAAGTTCGTCTGACCGGCCGCGACCACGACCGGTTCGGTACGACGGTCGGACCGCAGGTGGGCCCACTGCTGGGCCATTCGCCCGGTGAGCCCTTCGGCGTGCTGGTCCGCGTCGGCCGGGACGGTCCCGGGTCCGTGGTCCGGCGCGGCGTCGTTGCTCACGGGCCTACGTTATCCACCGCGGCGTCGGTGAGACGGCGTACGAGTCGGCGGGCCGCGGCCGGACGTGCGGCCGCGAGCAGACCGGCCGCGGCGAGGACGTAGTCGGAGTCGACGGTGACGGCGGCTCGCCGGGGCAGCTGCCAGCCTCCCTGGATGTCGTCGCCGACGCTGCCGGCGAAGATCCGGGCGGCCACACCGGGACGGCCGTGCCGCAGTACGCCGCCCGAACCGACCAGCAGGTCCACCTCGCGCAGATCCTTGCCGGTGCGCTCGATGACCCGTCCTTCCGGGCTGACCACGACGTTGCTCCGGCCGGCGTGGCGGCGCAGAGCGAGTCCGACCGCCTCATGGGCGAGTGCCTCGTCGAGATCGTTCTCGGTGTCGTCGGTGGGGACGAACCCCGGGTCCTCGCGTCGGCGCAGCGCAGCGGCGGCGAGGTCGTCGCGCCCGGCCGCCTCCGCAGTGGTCACCGCCGACCAGCGCATCCCGAGATCGCCCTCGACGGTCCGGGTCACCCGGGTGGTCGCGACGACCTCGCGGCTTAGCCCGGCGTCCTCCGGGTCGAGCTCGACGACACTGTGGACGTCGGTGGTGGCCCCGCCGACGTCGACCACCACGGTGTCGCCGGCCGACTCCGCAAGCAGCTCGACCCCGGTGAGCACGACGTCGGGCGTCGCGCCCCGCACCATCTCCAGGAAGTCCGCACGGCTGCTGAGGTGCTTGCCGCCGATCACGTGGGAGAGGAACAGCTCGCGGATGGCGGTCCGGGCCCCCTCGGGCGCGAGCACGCCGATCCGGGGGACGATGTTGGGGGCCACCACGAGTGGGTTGGCCGAGAGGATCTCGCCTACTTCGTCACGGGCATCGACGTTGCCGGCGACGACGACCGGGCCCGGCCAGACCGGCGCCAGTCCCCGGGCGCAGGCCAGGATCGGGTCGGAGTTGCCGCCGTCGGTCCCACCGGTGAGGAGGACGACGTCGGGCTCGCGGCCGGGCAGCTCGGTCAGGTCGTCCCCGCGGCTGGCCGCGAACACCGCGACCACCTTGCCGCCGCTGGAGAGTGCGACCCGGCGGCCGGCCTCGGCGGTGACCAGCTCCTCGTTGCCGACCACGGCGATCCGCAGCCCGCCGCCAGCACTCGAGCAGGCGAGGGTCGGCGCGTCGACCGCGCGGGCGTCCTGCCCTGCCAGGGCGCCCAGGCACGCGTCGTACCCGTCGAGGACATCGGTGTCGATGGTGGTGCGGTGCTCGGCTGCGGCAACGATCCGGCCCTCGTCGAGGTCCACCAGGGAGGCCTTGGTGAACGTCGAGCCGAAGTCGACGCAGACGACGAGGTCAGGAGAGCGCACGGTCGAGGTCGGCGACCAGGTCGGCGGCGGTCTCGATGCCGACGCTGAGCCGGATCAGGTCCGCCGGCACCTCGAGCTCGGTGCCGGCCACGCTGACGTGGGTCATCCTCCCGGGGTGCTCGATCAGGCTCTCGACGCCGCCGAGCGACTCGCCCAGCGTGAACACCTCGGCACGGGCACAGGTGTCGAGGGCGGCCTGCTCGCCGCCGGCGTGCCGGAAGCTGACGATTCCGCCGAAACGCTTCATCTGCCGGGCGGCGATGTCGTGGCCGGGATGCTCGGGCAGGCCGGGGTAGATGACCTGGGCGACCTGCGGGTGGCGGGTCAGGAACTCCACGACCTTCTCGGCGTTGTCGCAGTGCCGGTCCATCCGTACGCCGAGGGTCTTCAGCCCGCGGTGGGTCAGGAAGCAGTCGAACGGGCCGGGGACCCCGCCCAGGGCGTTCTGGTGGAACGTGATCACCTCGGCCAGGTCGAGGTCGCGCACGACGACGGCGCCGCCGATCACGTCGCTGTGCCCGCCGACGTACTTGGTCGTGGAGTGCACGACGACATCGGCGCCGAGGGTGAGCGGCTGCTGGAGGTACGGCGAGGCGAAGGTGTTGTCCACGACCAGGAGCGCCCCGGCCTCGTGCGCGACCTGGGCCAGGGTCTCGATGTCGCCGATGGCGAGCATCGGGTTGGTCGGCGTCTCGACCCACACGAGGCGGGTCGCGCCGGGCCGGATGGCGGCGCGCACGGCGTCCACGTCGGCGACGTGGGCGGGGCTGTGCTCGAGCCCCCAGACCTTCTGGACCTTGTCGAACAGCCGGAACGTGCCGCCGTACGCATCGTCCGGGATCACGGCGTGCTCTCCGGGCTTGGTCAGCGCGCGGATGATCGCGTCCTCGGCAGCCAGGCCGCTGGCGAACGCGAAGCCTCGCTCCCCCTCCTCGAGCGCCGCGAGCGCGCCTTCGAGCGCCGTACGGGTGGGATTGGCCGAGCGGGAGTACTCGTAGCCGCCGCGCAGCCCGCCGACGCCGTCCTGCTTGTACGTGCTGGTCGCATAGATCGGCGGGATCACCGCGCCGGTCGTCGGATCGGGCTCGTAGCCGGCGTGGATGGCGCGGGTGTCGAAGCCGGCCCCCTTCCATTGGCTGGGCTGGCGGTGGTCCTCGGTCACGCCCCGAGCGTAGGGGGTCCGTCAGATGTGTGGGGAACGACCCGGCCCCTCCGGTTGTTGCACACTGTGAGAGTCAACGAAGGAGCGACCGTGTCACTGTTCACCCGCAACAAGACCACCCTGCCGTCCGCCGAGGAAGCGCTGCCCGGCCGCGCCACCAGCGAGTTCCTGATCGCCGACAAGCACCGGGTGCTCGACGCGCCGGTCGTCACGCCGACCGCGCCCGAGGGCTACGAGTTGGCGATCTTCGGGCTCGGCTGCTTCTGGGGTGCCGAGGAGATCTACTGGCAGAAGCCGGGCGTGTGGTCTACGTCGGTCGGCTATGCCGGCGGCACGACCCTGAACCCGTCGTACGACGAGGTCTGCAGCGGGCGCACCGGCCACACCGAGGCCGTGCGGATCGTCTTCGATCCGTCCGTCGTCTCGTACGCCGACCTGGTCAAGACGTTCTTCGAGGTCCACGACCCGACCCAGGGCATGCGTCAGGGCAACGATGTCGGCACGCAGTACCGCTCGGCGATCTACTTCACCACCCCCGAGCAGGAGCAGACCGCCCGCGAGCTCACCCAGGTGTACGCCGACGAGCTCACCCGGCGACGCTACGGCGACATCACCACCGAGATCCGGCCCGCGTCGGAGACGCCGTACTACTACGCCGAGGACCACCACCAGCAGTACCTAGCAAAACACGTAGACGGCTATCGCTGTCACGCCAACACCGGCGTGAAGTTCCCGGATACGACTGAGCAAGCTCGGTGACCCGGAGCGCGGTGGGGTCGAGCGCGGCACACGGCCCACGGTCGGACACGTGTGAAGGTCGACCACTGCGCCGGGCCCCGGGGGAGCGCGATGCGCCAGCAGAGGGGCAATCATCGACCGCGAAGAGCGCCTCGACCTGACGCCCCCGGGACCTAGTGACCACGCGCCGGTAGTCGTGGACCTCACCGACTAGCCTCGCAGCGCACTCTCATGCCGATGAGCGGGCTCCGCTGAGGGCCGTGTGCGGCCGAGAAACTTAGAGCGTCGAGACGTTCACGATGCCCTCGTGGTAGGCGTCGGGGTCGCCCGGGATCGGGCCAAGCTCGGCGAGCGGCACCACCAGCAGAGCCGAACGATAACGGCGAATACGACGAGCCATTACGGATCAGCCCTTCCAGTCATGCGCCCAGGTAGGCGCAGAGCGCGTCGAGGTTGCGCGTGACTCCGTGCGTGGGGGCGCTGATGTAGTCCGTCTGGGCGTTCAGCGCGTCGGCGCGACCCGAAACCTGGAAGGTGGTGCCGTCCGGCAGTGGGACGCGGACGATGACCCCGGTCTGGAAGCCACTGACGGGGTTGCCCGATGCGTCGGTGACGGACTGAATCTCGAAGGTGTAGGTGCCGGTGACGCTGTGGCCATTGGCGCTGTAGATGTCGGTCTCGTCCAGGTGGACGCGGATGATCGAGCCGCCGTCGCCGGTCTGCACCACCGTCTGGGCGCCAACGACATGAGCGTCGATGGTGACCGGGAAGGCGCAGAGGTCATGGACCACGAAGGTGCCCGCGTTGTCTACCGCGGTGCGGTTACCGCCCGGTGCTGCGTGGGCCGAGACAATCGGGGCAAGTGTCAGGCCGAGTCCCGCCGCTGCCGCCACACAGGTGCGCATCAACATTGGGGTGCTCCCTCCAAGGAATACTCGTAAGCCAACAGCGTCGCACTCGTCACCCCGGGTACGCGTCACTAGATTCGGTCAGGTGACGCTAGGAGGGACTCAAGCGCAGCAGCGGTCCGGACAGAGCCGCACGCGACGACGCGCACGTCCTCTCATGCCGCTGTCCGGCCCACTGACATGCCGATGAGCGTGCACGAGCCACCCGAGGTGGGAGGGTGATGGCATGAGCGTGACAACCCGCGTCGCGACCGACTCGGACCTGCCATTCCTGCGCGAGGTCGACACGCACGTATCCCACCAAGTCCAGGCCGACCTGGTCTCCCTGGGGCGGGTGATGGTGGCCGAGGTCGACGGGGTCGCCGTCGGGTGCTTACGGTGGGGCATGTTCTGGGATGAAGTCCCCTTCATGAACTTGCTCTGGGTGGTCCCTGAACGGCGTGGCCAAGGGGTCGGCACGACGTTGATCGAGGCATGGGAGAAGTCGCAAGTCGCGGTTGGCCACACCATGGTGCTCACTTCGACGGTGTCCGCCGAAAGGGCGCAACATCTCTACCGACGCCTCGGGTACGTCGACAGCGGCGTCCTGCTCCTTCCCGATGAGGCGGCAGAACTAATCTTCCGCAAGCCCCTCGCGAAGTGACCGCTCACGCCGCTGTCCGACGCACTCTCCCGCCGATGAGCGGCTGGCTTCAGCATGACGATGCCCCCAGCGCCCGCTTTAGTCGTCGTCCCGGGCCGGGCTTCCGCTGCCGCTGAGCAGGGAGGTGATCACAGCGATCATCTGCTTCTCCTCTTCCTGTCCCTTGCAGATGAACGTGTCGGACCAACCAGCGCCCGTCAGTTGGACTCCAGCCATGGTCCGCTCCACCCCTGCGACGTCGCGGAGGAAGCGCACCTTGGCGATGCTGTCGTCCTTCTTGCGCTCCTCGACTCGATCCGGGAACACCACCGCGTAGGTCCACAGCGAGTTGTAACAAGGAGTCGACGCAAATCGGCTGCCGGCGAGCGTCTCGGCTCTGGCCGCTGTCTTGGCTTCCTTGGCTTCCTTCTTCTTGGCCTGGTGGGCCTCGTACTCTGCCTGAAGCGCTGCCCGTTTCTCGGCGCGCTTGGCTTCCTTGGCCTCCTTCTTCTTGGCCCGGTCGGCCTCGTCCTCCGCGCTGCGCCGAAACATCAGCGCCCCGACCTAGCACCCACGAGGGCGATTGCTACGGACTCCATGCCCGTCATCGTGCGCCAGCGAGCGACGATCTGTCAGCAGGATGCCCCGGGGCGTGCGGCTCTGCGAGGTGCCAGGCCCGCCAAACGTACGCATCTGCCGCTGTCCGGCACTCGCTCGTGCCGATGAGCGGCCAGTTGCGTCCAGCAGAGTGGTGTACGGATTCGTCGGTGAGCGTGTCGTCTAAGT
>DAINSL010000025.1:0-27261 GCA_036741335.1 Nocardioides sp.
GTGCGACTCGCACAGGATCTGGAAGCCGTTGCAGATGCCGAGCACCGGCATCCCGCGGCCGGCCCACGCGACCACTTCGGTCATCACCGGAGCGAACCGCGAGATCGCCCCGCAGCGGAGGTAGTCGCCGTAGGAGAAGCCGCCGGGCAGCACCACCGCGTCGACACCGCGCAGGTCGGCCTCGCCGTGCCACAGCGGGATCGCTTCACCGCCGGCCAGGCGCACCGCACGCGCCGCGTCGGCGTCGTCCAGCGAGCCGGGGAAGGTGACGATCCCGATCTTCATGTCGACGTCTCCCGCTCGTCGGGGTCGCTGGTCTCGACGGGCTCGACCGGCGGGTCCGGCTCGACCGACGCGTCGTCGGCGCGGTGCACGGTGAAGTCCTCGATCACCGGGTTGGCCAGCAGGGTCTCGGCCATCCGGCGGACCTCGTCGAGCTGGTCGTCGGCGTACTCACCGTCGACCTCGACCTCGAACCGCTTGCCCTGACGCACGTCGGTGACGCCGCCGAAACCGAGCCGGGGAAGGGCGCCCAGCACGGCCTTGCCCTGCGGATCGAGGATCTCGGGCTTGGGCATCACCTCAACGACGTATCGGGCCACGCGGATGCGCCTTTCGCAACGTCGGGCCCGCGTCGGAGCGCGCGGGTGTTCGGGCCAAGTCTAGGGACGAGCGGCCCTCGGACGACGTACCGGCACCCCGTGCGGGGCACACTGGTGTCATGTCAACCAACACTCCGTTCGGCGGGTCCGGCCGGCCGGCACAGCGTTCACCTCTCTTGCAGCTGCAGTTCCCACAGTCGCTGGGGGTGTACGACGAGTACGCCGCCGCGCAGAAGGCGGTCGACTTCCTCTCCGACCACGAGTTCCCGGTGCAGAACTGCATGATCGTCGGCACCGACCTCAAGCAGGTCGAGCGGATCACCGGCCGTCTCACCACCGGCAAGGTCGCCGCGGGTGGGGCGTTGTCGGGTGTCTGGCTCGGCGTGTTCGTCGGCCTGATCATCACGCTCTTCTCCAAGAGCGGCACCAACGCCCTCGCCACGGTGCTGTCGACGGCGCTGTTCGGCCTGGTGTTCGGGCTGATCTGGGCGTTGATCGGGTACGCCGCCACCCGCGGCCAGCGGGACTTCTCGTCGGTCCGTGCCGTGGTCGCGACCCGCTACGAGGTGCTCGTGGAGCACAAGCTGCTCGCGCAGGCACAGGAGCTGCTGACCCAGCTGCCGGGCGGGCGACCCAACCCCTTCGCCTGAGCCGACACCCGCCTCGCTCAGCCGGGCGGGTCCCTGTGGTGCTGGGTCGACAGCACCTCGGCGGCCCGTAGCAGGTCCTTGCGGATCGTCTCCGGCGCCCAGCGCCCGCTGATCGCGGCGGCGACGGCGAACGGTCCGCGCCCGATCAGGCGTCCGTCGGCGGTGACCCGGGTGCCCTGCTGGATCTTCAGGAACCGCATGGTGAGGATGCCGTCGACCCCGTGCCAGTTGCCGGTCTCGCCGATCAACCGGAAGGGCACCAGGTCGGTCAGCTCCATCCAGGGCCGGATGCCGACCTTGCTCACGTCACGCCAGTGCATCCCCGGGTGCGGACTCCCGTGGTCGATGTCGGCGACCGCCCGCAACGATGCCTGCCACAACGGACGGTTGCGCGGCTCGGCCAGGAAGCGGAAGAGGTCGGGCGGCGGGTGGGGCAGGTCGAGGGTGACGGTGAAGGTGCTCATGCAGCGGTCACCAGCGCTCGCCCGTCAGCGTCTGGTAGGCCTCGAGATAGCGCGAGCGGGTGAGCTCCACGATCTCGTCGGGCAGCGCGGGCGGTGCCTCCCCCGTCGTGCGGTCCCAGCCGGACTTCTCCGAGAGCAGCCAGTTGCGCACGATCTGCTTGTCGTACGACGGCTGCGTGCGCCCGGGCTGCCAGCCCGCGGCGGGCCAGAAGCGCGAGGAGTCCGGGGTCAGCACCTCGTCGGCGAGCACCGTCGTGCCGTCGGGTCGGCGCCCGAACTCGAGCTTGGTGTCGGCCAGGATGATGCCGCGGGCGCGCGCGATCTCCTCGGCCTTCGCGTAGACCATCAGGGTGAGCATCCGCAGCTCCTCCGCGGCGTCGTCACCCACGGTCTCCAGGACCGCCTCGAAGGAGACGTTCTCGTCGTGCGCGCCGAGGACCGCCTTCGTGGCCGGCGTGAAGATCGGCTCCGACAGCCGGCTGCCGTCCTGGAGCCCGGCCGGGAGCGGGATCCCGCAGACCCCGTTCGTACGCCGGTAGTCCACCAGGCCGGATCCGGTGAGGTAGCCGCGGGCCACGCACTCGACGGGGTACATGTCGAGCCGCTCGCAGATCACCGCGCGGCCGGCCACCGTCGCTGGCACGTCGGTGGAGAGCACGTGGTGCGGCATCAGGCCGGCCAGCCGCTCGAACCACCACAGGGACATCCGGGTCAGGATCTCGCCCTTGTCGGGGATCGCGGTCTCGAGCACGAAGTCGAAGGCGGAGATCCGGTCGCTGGCGACCATCAGCAGACGCCCGTCGGGCAGCTCGTAGAGGTCGCGGACCTTCCCCGAGTGCAGATGAGTGGCCCCGTCGACGGGTGGAGCGACGGTGGGCTGCATGCAGAGAACGTTACCGACCCGCCGGGCCGCTCCGGTCAGTACCTGATCGCGAAGTCCTCCGCACCGGTGAGCCGCGCCTCGGTCACTGCGACGTGGCGCACCGCGGCGTACGACGGCCCGTGTCGGCACCACGCGACCATCGCGTCCACCGCGTCGTCGGGACCCTCGAGGTGACCGGCCACCGACTCGTCGGGCTCGTTGCGGATCCAGCCGCGGACCCCGAGCCGCTCGGCCTCCTGGACGGCGTACCAGCGGAAGGCGACGCCCTGGACCCGTCCGGTCACCTTCACCGACGCCGCCTTGGCCATCCGGCCAGCCTAAACAGGCCGGGGGCCGCCGGCGACGATCATGGGCGCCATGTGGAACGACCTGATGCACCTCGGCGTGTCTGTGCCGGACAAGATCATCCGGACCCTGGCGGTCTATCTCGCCCTCATCGTGCTGCTCCGGGTTGCGGGCAAGCGCGACCTGGCGCAGCTGAACTCGTTCGACCTGATCGTGGTGCTGTTGCTGTCCAACGTCGTGCAGAACGCCGTGATCGGGCCGGACAGCTCGCTGCTCGGCGGCCTGATCGGCGCGGCGGTGCTGATCGGCGCCAACGCCTTCCTGGTGCGGGTGGTGCGGCCGCACGCCCGGATCGCCGCAGCCATGGAGGGGACGACGACCGTTCTCGCGCGCTCGGGGCGCTGGATCCCCGAGGCGCTCCGCCACGAGGGCGTCCGGCGGACCGACATGGAGGCCGCCCTCCGCCGGCAGAACGCCTACAAGATCTCCGACGTCCACGAGGTCAAGCTCGAGCCCGGCGGCACGATCGTGGTGGACCTGCGGCCCGAGCTCGAGTCGGCGACCCAGGCCGACATCGCGCGCCTCGAGGCGAAGCTGGACCGCCTGCTGGGTTCCTGACCTTCCGGGTCGTGCGGGGTCAGAGGATGGAGCCCGGGGCGTACGTCGCTGCCCCCGGATGGCGGGCGACCACCTGCTCCACTCGTCGTACCACGGCGGCGGTCTGGGAGCGAGCGGCACCGGTGAACTCGATCGGTTCGCCGACCAGTGCGGTGATGTCGGCGCGGTCGAGGCCGAGCCGCGGGTCGTCGGCGAGCCGGTCGAGGAGGTCGTTGTCGGTGCGGCCCTGACGCATCTCCAGCGCGACCGCGACCGCGTGCTCCCGGATCGCCTCGTGCGCCGCCTCCCGGCCGACGCCCGCGCGGACGGCCGCCATCAGCACCTTGCTGGTGACCAGGAACGGCAGGTAGCGGTCGAGCTCGCGCTGGATCACCGCCGGGAACGCACCGAACTCGTCGAGCACGGTGAGGAAGGTCTGGAACAGCCCGTCGGTGGCGAAGAACGCGTCGGGCAGCGCCACCCGGCGTACGACGGAGCAGGAGACGTCGCCCTCGTTCCACTGGTCTCCGACCAGCTCGGAGACCATCGAGAGGTGGCCGCGGACGATGACCGCCAGGCCGTTGACCCGCTCGCAGGAGCGGGTGTTCATCTTGTGGGGCATCGCGCTGGAGCCGACCTGACCCTCCCGGAAACCCTCGGTGACCAGCTCGAGCCCGGCCATCAGCCGGATCGTGGTGGCCAGGCTGGACGGCGCGGCCGTCAGCTGGACCAGCGCGGAGACGACGTCGAAGTCGAGCGAGCGGGGATAGACCTGCCCGACGCTGTCGAGGACGCGCTCGAAGCCGAGGTGGTCGGCGACGCGATGCTCGAGCTCGGCGAGCCGGGCCTCGTCGCCGTCGAGGAGGTCGAGCATGTCCTGGCTGGTGCCCATCGGGCCCTTGATCCCGCGCAGGGGGTAGCGGGCGAGCAGCTCGTCGAGCCGCTCGACCGCGACCAGCAGCTCGTCGGCGGCCGTCGCGAACCGCTTGCCGAGCGTGGTCGACTGCGCCGCGACGTTGTGCGACCGACCCGTCATCACCGTGGCCTCGTGCTCGGCGGCCAGCCGGGCCAGCCGGGCCAGGGCCGCCACCGCGCGGTCTCGCATGAGCTCGAGGGACTGGCGCACCTGCAGCTGTTCGACGTTCTCGGTCAGGTCGCGACTCGTCATGCCCTTGTGGACGTGCTCGTGCCCGGCCAGCGCCGCGAACTCCTCGATGCGCGCCTTCACGTCGTGGCGCGTCACCAGCTCGCGGGCAGCGATGGAGTCGAGATCGACCCGGTCGACCACCTTCTCGTAGGCCTCGACGACCCCGTCGGGTACGTCGACCCCCATGTCACGCTGGGCCCCCAACACGGCGATCCAGAGCCGGCGCTCGAGCACGACCTTGTGCTCGGGCGACCAGATCGCGGCGAGGTCGGGCGCGGCGTACCGCGTGGCGAGGACGTTGGGGATGCTCATGCGTCATCGCCTCGGCCGGTCGGTGGTCGAGCTGGGTCGAGACCGCTCGCGATGTCGCGCCGCCACTGCGCGCCGGGGAAGCTGATCATGGAGACACCCTCGTAGGCCCTGGCCCGAGCGTCGGCCACGTCGACTCCGGTCGCGGTCACGGCCAGCACCCGGCCTCCGGCGGTGACGAGCCGGCCGTCGACGATCGCGGTGCCGGCGTGGATCACCCGGACGTCCGGATCGTGGTCGAGCGTCTCGGTGCCGACGATCGCGTCACCGCGGGAGGAGCCCTCGGGGTACCCCTTGCTCGCCATCACCACGGTCACCGCGGCACCGGACTTCCACCTCGGTGGCGGGACGTCGGCGAGGGTCCCTGTGGCGGCGCCCACCAGCAGCGGCGAGATCGGCGAGTCGAGAAGAGCCAGCAGCGGCTGGGTCTCCGGGTCGCCGAAGCGGGCGTTGAACTCCACCACGCGCACCCCCCGCGACGTCAGCGCCAGCCCGGCGTACAGCAGACCCTGGAACGGCGTACCGCGGCGCGCCAGCTCGTCGACGGTCGGCCGCAGCACGGTGCGGGTGACCTCGTCGACGAGTCCGTCGGCTGCCCAGGGCAGCGGCGTGTAGGCGCCCATTCCGCCGGTGTTGGGCCCCAGCTCGCCGTCGAAGATCCGCTTGAAGTCCTGAGCCGGCTGGAGCGGGTAGACGGTGGTGCCGTCGGCCTCGTTCCAGCTGCACAGCGCGAAGAGGCTGACCTCCGGGCCGTCGAGGTACTCCTCGACCACCACCGGCCCGCAACCGGCCGCGTGGTCCAGTGCGGCCTGACGGTCATCGGTGACGATGACCCCCTTGCCCGCGGCGAGGCCGTCGTCCTTGACGACGTATGGCGGGCCGAAGGCGTCCAGCGCGGCCGCCACCTCGTCGGCGGTCGTGCACAGGCGGGCCGCTGCGGTCGGGACTCCCGCGGCGGTCATGATCTCCTTGGCGAAGGCCTTGGAGCCTTCCAGCCGCGCCGCCTCGCCCGAGGGGCCGAAGCAGACGATGCCGGCCGCGGTCACGGCGTCGGCGACCCCGGCGACCAGCGGCGCCTCGGGACCGATCACGACCAGCCCGGCGTCCACCTCGCGGGCCAGGGCGACCACTGCCGCGCCGTCCATCGGATCGACGTCGTGCAGCGAGGCCACCGCCGCCATGCCGGGGTTGCCCGGGGCCGCGTGCACCTCGCTGACCGCCGGGTCGGCAGCCAGCGCCAGCACCAGCGCATGCTCCCGCCCACCGCTGCCGATCACGAGGGCTCTCATCACCACTCAGCCTATCGGCGCCTCGACGGCGGTGAAGCAGGACCGGTTTCCGGTCTGGCGAATCGGTCCCAGCTCACCGCGCGCAGGCGGATCCAGCGGAGCGCGATGCCGATGGCAAGGAGGACCAGCTTGATCGCCGTTGCCGGACCCGTTCAGGAGGAGGCGCGCCGCTCGATCGACTCGGAGTACGCCGTCGGCCGGTAGCGCAGGATCGGGTCGTCCGACAGCTCGATGCCGTCGACGACCCGGGTCGGGTCGAAGACCACGGGACCGCCACCCTGCTCCGGGTCGGGGAGGCCGCGGGACACTTCGATGGCGCCCGCACTGATCTCGCGCTCGCCCCTCCAGACGGACGTGGGGTCATGGGGATCGTCGCCCGGCGCCGCGACCGTCACCCGCACGTCGTACCGCACCGGGCCACGCTCCAGCCTCGCGGCCAGCTCGTCCTTGAGCCGCTCGAAACCAGCGAACTCACCGGGCGGCCGGTCGCCCGGCTCGGCCAGCGGCGTGAAGACATAGCGCACCCAGTTATGGGTGCCGTCGTCGGCGACCCAGCCATAGGCGTGGACCGGGTAGTAGGCGACCTCGGCGTAGGAGTACGGCGGGCCCAGCGCCTTCGCCCGCCCGTTCGCGATCAGGGCGGGCGCCGCGGCGGGGTGCCTGAGCACCCAGAGCGGGAAGGTGGCCGGCCGCCTGGCCGCCTCGGTCAGCGAGACGAAGTCCTCGGGCGTGCGCACCGGGAAGCGCGGTGCGGTCTGGCCGAGCAGGTCGGCGTCGCCGTCGGACCCCTGGAACTTCACGGCCATGCCACGCACGTCCTGTGCCTTGTCGGGCCTCTCCGGGTTGCCGCTGGCGTTGGACCATCGGACGAGGACCGGCACCTGGCCGCCGGCGAAGATCTCCGACCGGCACAGGGCGGTGGCCTCGGGAGTTGCGCTGAAGGTGCCGGCGTAGAAGTTGCCTCGGGCATGGAGCGCGCGATGGTGGGCGTGGCTGCCGTACACCCGGTTGATGCGGTCGATGGCCTCCTGCGGGTTCAGCATGGAGGGACAGTAGTGCGGATCGCGTCAGCGGGGTACGACGAGCGTCTGCTCGCGACCCGGACCGACGCCCACGCCCCAGATCCGGGTACCGGACATCTCCTCCAGCGCCCGGACGTAGGCCTGCGCGTTGGCCGGCAGGTCCTCGAACACGCGGCAGCCGGAGATGTCCTCCCACCAGCCATCGAGCAGCTCGTAGACCGGCTTCGCGTGGTGGAACTCGGTCTGGGTCATCGGCATCTCGTCGTGCCGCACCCCGTCGACGTCGTACGCGACGCACACCGGGACCCGCTCCCAGCTCGAGAGCACGTCGAGCTTGGTCAGGAAGAGATCGGTGAGCCCGTTGACGCGGGTCGCGTAGCGGGCGATCACGGCGTCGTACCAGCCACAGCGGCGGTCACGCCCGGTCGAGACACCGACCTCGCCGCCGATCTTCCACAGCTTCTCGCCGTCCTCGTCGAGCAGCTCGGTCGGGAACGGGCCGGACCCGACCCGGGTCGTGTAGGCCTTGATGACCCCGATCACCCGGTCGATCCGGGTCGGCCCGATGCCGGCCCCGGTGCAGACCCCGCCGGCCACCGGCGACGACGACGTGACGAAGGGATAGGTGCCGTGGTCGACATCGAGCATCGTCGCCTGGGCGCCCTCGAACAGCACGGTCTCGCCACGGTCGAGCGCCCGGTTGAGCAGCAGCGACGTGTCGGCGACCATGGGTCGCAACCGCTCGGCGTACGCCGTGAGCTCCTCGACGACCGCATCGATCTCGACGGCCCGGCGGTTGTAGACCTTGGCGAGCAGCTGGTTCTTCACCTCGAGGCTGGCCTCGATCTTCTCGCGCAGGATCCCTTCGTCGAAGAGGTCGGCGATCCGGATGCCGACGCGCGCGACCTTGTCGGAGTAGGCCGGCCCGATCCCGCGGCCGGTCGTGCCGACCTTGTTCTTGCCCAGGAAGCGCTCGGTCACCTTGTCGATCGTCGAGTGGTACGACGCGATCACGTGCGCGTTGGCGCTCACGACCAGCCGCGTCACGTCCACTCCTCGCGCCGCCAGGGCGTCGAGCTCGCGGAAGAGCGCCTCGGGGGACACGACCACGCCGTTGGCGATCACCGAGATGCAGCCGGGCGTGAGGATCCCGCTGGGCAGGAGGTGGGTCGCGAACTTCTCGCCGTTCACCACGATCGTGTGCCCGGCGTTGTGGCCGCCGCTGGTGCGGACGACGTAGTCGATCTTCTCGCTGGTGGCCAGCAGATCGGTGGCCTTCCCCTTGCCCTCGTCGCCCCACTGGGCGCCGAGGACGACGATCGCGGGCATCGGACCTCCACCGGCTCACGAACGGGACGGCCCCGCCTGCGCCATCGGCGCTGCAGGGCTTCGAGCGTCGCGACCCTACCCCAACGGGGGGACCCAGGCCGATGGGCCGTGGGCTATGGTCCGGCCCGTGGACCCGCTGCTCGTGATCACCAACGACGACGCGGGGACCTCCGACGACGAGGCGCTCGAGTCGGCTCTCTCGATCCTGCGCAAGCGGTGCTCCGTGGAGGTCCAGTCGACGTCCAAGCCCGGCGAGCTGGACGGGGTGCTGCAGCGCGCCGGGTCCCGCCGGATCGTGGTCGCGGGTGGTGACGGGAGCCTGCACGCGGTGATCTCGGCGCTCCACCGGCGCCACGACCTCGCCGGCGCGGTGGTCGGGCTGCTCCCGATGGGCACGGGCAACGACTTCGCCCGGACCCTGGACATCCCGCTCGACCTGGATGAGGCGGCCCGGGTCATCATCTCCGGCGAGGTGCGGCCGATGGACCTGATCGTCGACGAGCTCGGCGAGATCGTGGTCAACAACGTGCACGTGGGCGCCGGCGCGCAGGCCAGCCGACGGGGTGCCCGGTGGAAGGAGCAGCTGGGCTCTGTCGGCGTGGGCCGGCTCAACCTCGGCAAGCTCGGCTACCCGATCGGCGCCGTGCTCTCGGCGTTCCGCCCTCCGAGCGTGCGCATGCACGTCGAGGTGGACGGCACGGTCGTCACCGACCTCGACCAGCCGGTGCTGATGGTGGCCATCGGCAACGGCGCCAGCGTCGGCGGTGGCACCGAGCTGACCCCGGAGGCGGACCCCGAGGACGGCAAGGTCGACGTGATGGTCTCGCACGCGGTCGGGTTCGCCGCCAAGCTCGGGTACGCCGTCCAGCTGCGCCGCGGTGAGCACCACCGGCGCGCCGACGTGCAGTACTTCCGCGCCACCCAGGTCATGATCTCGGGCGACTCGTTCTGGATGAGCGCCGACGGCGAGATCAGCGGACCGGAGCGCCACCGCAGCTGGCACGTGGAGCCCGGCGCCTACTCCTTCATCCTCCCCCGCTGACGCCCATTCCCGTGTCCGGCGCCGCCGGCCACGGCGGGTGCGACTCATCGCCTCCGGTACCGTTCGACACCCGTCCCCGACCTCCCAGGAGCCGCGTCGTCATGGCCACGAAGGACCCCGTCGACTGGGTGACCCGTGCCGCCGACGACGCCCTTCGGCACCACGAGCAGACCGGCGCGGACGGCCCGGTCACCTGCTCGTCGGGCATCTCGCCCTCGGGACCCATCCACCTGGGCAACCTGCGCGAGTTCCTGATGCCCCACTTCGTGGCCGACGAGCTGAAGCGCCGGGGCGTAGCCGCGCGGCACCTGCACGTGTGGGACGACTACGACCGTTTCCGAAGGGTTCCGGCCGGCGTCGACCCCTCGTGGGCCGAGCACATCGGCCGGCCGCTGTCCGGCGTACCCGACCCATGGGACTGTCACCCGACCTGGGCCGAGCACTTCAAGGAGCCACTGCTCGACACGCTCGCCGAGCTGGGCATCGAGATCGAGCAGATCTCGCAGACCGAGCGCTACCGGTCCGGGGTCTACCGTGACGAGGTGCTGCGCGCCGTCCGGCACCGCGGCGAGATCGACGACGTGCTGGAGAAGTCGCGCACCAGGAAGGTCGAGCAGCCCGCGGCGTCCGGCGACGAAGCGGCCGAGCAGGAGGCCGCGGCGCTCGCCGACTCCGTGGCGAACGACGACGACGGGGAGACGGCCGTCGGATGGTTCCCGTTCCGGCCCTACTGCCGCGACTGCGGGCGTGACACGACCACGGTCACGGCGTACGACGACGACACCACCGACCTGGCCTATGTCTGCTCGGTGTGCGACTACCACGGCACCACCAACCTCGGCACGCAGGACGAAGGCAAGCTGGTCTGGAAGGTCGACTGGCCGATGCGCTGGGCGTTCGAGCACGTCGACTTCGAGCCGGCGGGGATGGACCACGCGACGCCGGGGTCGTCGTTCACGGTCGGGCACGAGCTCGTCGAGGCGATCTGGGGCACGCCCCGGCCGGCGTGGTTCGGCTACGGCTTCGTCGGGTTCGCCGGCGCACAGAAGATGTCGTCGTCCGCGGGTGGCGCCCCGACCGCCTCCGACGCGTTGCGCGTGCTGGAGGCACCGATCCTGCGCTGGCTCTACGTCCGCCGGCAGCCGAGGCAGACGTTCACCATCGACTTCGGTCCCGAGGTCGTCCGGCTGTACGACGAGTGGGACGCGCTGGGTCGGAAGGCCGCCACCAAGCGCGACGCCCAGGTGCTCGCCTACGAGCGGGCCGCGGCGACCCAGTCGTACGGCGTACTGCCGACCCCGGCCGTCGTCGTACCGTTCCGGACGCTGGCATCCGTGGCCGATGTCACCGCTGGATCGGCGGAGCAGATCAGCCGGATCATCTCCCAGCTGGGGCACGCACCCGGCAGCGTCGACGACCTCGAGCCCCGGCTCTCCCGGGCGATCGCGTGGACGACCGAGTTCGTGCCGGAGTCCGACCGGACGACCGTGCGCGCCGAGCCCGACGCCGCCCGGCTGGCTGCGCTCTCCGAGCAGGAACGGCAGTGGCTGACGCTGCTCATCGACGGGCTCGGCGACGGCGACCCCGAGCTGGAGGACGTGACCAGCCTGGTGTACGGCGTACCCAAGCTCGCCCGCGCGCTGCCCCTCGACGCCCCGCCCACCGACGAGGTGAAGGCGGACCAGAAGGCGTTCTTCGGCCTGCTGTACACCCTGCTGGTCGACGCCGACCTGGGCCCGAGGCTGCCGACGCTGATCGTGGCCCTCGGCGTCGACCGGGTCCGCTCCCTGCTCTCCCCGGCCTGACCACTCCGTCAGACGTCAAGCAGCTCGTCTGCGGCGGTCGGGCTGGAGTCGCGCAGGAACGCCGAGCAGCGCTCCCACTCCTCGACCTCGCCGATCGCGCGGGCGGCGAGGGCGAGCGAGGCCAGGCAGCGCAGGAAACCGCGGTTGGGCTCGTGCTCCCACGGCACCGGCCCGTGGCCCTTCCAGCCGTTGCGGCGCAGCAGGTCGAGGCTGCGGTGATAGCCGACGCGGGCGTAGGCGTAGACGGTCACGTCGTCCGCGCCCTGCGCGCGGGCCTGGTCGGCGAGCGCGGCCCAGGCGGTCGGCGAGGCCGGATGACGGCGTACGACGGCGGGGGGCGCGTCTCCGGCGTCCAGCTCGGCAGAAGCGGGGTCCTCGGGCAGGAGGGTGGGCGGCGGACCGGCCATCAGGTCGACGTGACTCATGCGTCCACCCTGCCAGATCCCCGACCAGACCCCCGACCCCCGGATCGGAGGAATCAATGTCGGCGCACGGGTGTTCACTTGTGTCATGGCCCAGCAGACCGCGACGCGCGAGCCCCTTCCCGAGGTACGCCCCTGGCCGGCGCTCTTCGCGCTGTGTCTCGGGTTCTTCATGATCCTGGTCGACACCACGATCGTGACCGTGGCGACGCCGGCGATCATCTCCGACCTCCACGCCGACGTGAACAGCGTGGTGTGGGTGACGAGCGCCTATCTGCTGGCGTACGCCGTGCCGGTCCTGATCACCGGTCGGCTCGGTGACCGCTTCGGCCCGAAGAACCTCTACCTCGTCGGCCTCACGGTCTTCACGCTGGCCTCCCTGTGGTGCGGCCTGACGACCAGCATCGAGATGCTGATCGTGGCCCGAGTGTTCCAGGGCTTCGGCGCGGCGATGCTGACCCCGCAGACGATGTCGGTGATCACCCGGATCTTCCCCGCCGAGAAGCGCGGGCAGGCGATGGCGCTCTGGGGCGCCACGGCCGGCGTGGCCACTCTCGTCGGCCCGATCCTCGGCGGCATCCTGGTCGATGCGTTCGGCTGGGAGTGGATCTTCTTCGTCAACATCCCTGTCGGCATCGTCGGGTTCTTCCTGGCCGTGCGGCTCGTGCCGACCCTGGAGACCCGGATGCACAAGTTCGACTGGCTGGGAGTCGCCCTCAGCGGAGTCGGCATGTTCCTGCTGGTGTTCGGCATCCAGCAGGGCCACAAATATCACTGGAACGCCTGGGTCGTGACCTCGATCATCGGCGGGCTCGTGGTGTTCGCGATCTTCGTGCTCTGGCAGAGGGTCAACCGCCAGGAGCCGCTGGTCCCGCTCAGCCTCTTCGGCGACCGCAACTTCTCGATCTCCAGCTTCGCGATCTCCGCGATGTCGTTCACCGCGACCTCGATGGGCTTCCCGACCATGCTGTACGCCCAGCTGGTCCTCGGCTACTCCCCTTTGCGGGCGGCCATGCTCTTCGTGCCGATGGCGGTGATGTCGATCATCTTGGCCCCCATCGTGGGTCGCTTCACCGACAAGGTGCACCCGCGCGCACTGACCGGTGGTGGCTTCGCGATCACGGCAGTGGCGATCTTCCTGGTCTCCCGCACGATGACGCCGACTGGTCCGGTGTGGCACATCCTGGCCGCGATGGGTCTGCTCGGCATCGGTATGGCTGGTGTCTGGGCGCCGCTCGCCGCGACCGCGACCCGCAACCTCCCGATGCAGATGGCGGGGGCCGGGTCGGGTGTCTACAACGCGACCCGTCAGGTCGGTGCGGTGCTCGGCTCCGCCGCGATCGCCGTACTCCTCGACACCCGGATCGCGGCCCACGGCCTGTCCGGGGGCGCCGAGCCCTCCGGTGCTCTCCAGCAGCTTCCGGCCGTCGCCCGCGACCCGTTCAGCCGGGCGATGTCCGACACGATGTTGCTGCCGGTCGCGATCCTGCTGCTGGGCTTCGTCTCGGTCCTGTTCTTCGATCTGCCGCGTCACCTGACCGCGCGCCGCGACGAACGCGCCGGCAACGCGGCCGCTGCGCCGGTCGGTGCCGAGCCGGTCGCCTGAGATAGCGAGAGGCCGGTCAGCCGATCGCGTGACCGGTGGAGCTGAGGTTGGCGCACGCCTGCACGACGCGGGCCGACATACCCGCCTCGGCGGCCTTGCCCCAGGCGCGCGGGTCGTAGACCTTCTTGTTGCCGACCTCGCCGTCGACCTTCAGCACGCCGTCGTAGTTGCGGAGCATGTGGTCGACCACGGGCCGGGTGAAGGCGTACTGCGTGTCGGTGTCGACGTTCATCTTGACCACACCAAACGACACGGCCGCGGCGATGTCCTCCTCCGACGAGCCGGAGCCGCCGTGGAAGACGAGGTCGAGCGGGAGGGCACCCGGGCCGAAGCCGACGTCCGAGCCGAACTTCTCGATGATCGCGTCCTGCGCGGCCTTGAGGATCTCGGGGCGCAGCTTGACGTTGCCGGGCTTGTACACGCCGTGCACGTTTCCGAAGGTCAGCGCGGTGAGGTAGCGGCCCTGGTCGCCGAGCCCCAGCGCGGCGACGGTCTCGAGCGCGTCCTGCGGGGTGGTGTAGAGCTTCTCGTCGATCGCGCCCTCGACGCCGTCCTCCTCGCCGCCGACCACGCCGATCTCGACCTCGAGGATGATGTGTGCGGCCGCGCACTTGGCCAGGAGATCCCGGGCGATCTCGAGGTTCTCCGCCAGAGGTACGGCGGACCCGTCCCACATGTGCGACTGGAACAGCGGCGCCTCGCCGCGACTGACCAGCTCGGCGCTGATGTCGATCAGCGGGCGCACGAAGCCGTCCAGCTTGTCCTTGGGGCAGTGGTCGGTGTGCAGGGCGACGTGGATCGGGTAGTTCTTGGCCACCTCGGCGGCGTACGCCGCGAACGCGACCGAGCCGCTGACCATGTTCTTCACGGCCGGGCCGGAGAGGTACTCCGCGCCGCCCGTCGAGATCTGGATGATCCCGTCGGACTCGGCGTCCGCGAACCCCTTGAGGGCGGCGTTGAGCGTCTGGGACGACGACACGTTGATCGCCGGGAACGCGAAGGTCTTCTCCTTCGCGGTGTCGAGCATCTGTGCGTAGATCTCGGGTGTGGCGACGGGCATCGTGAGCTCCTCAGGACCTGCGGGTTCGACCAGTTCCAGCCTAGTGGCACGCGAAACGACCACGAATGGTGTCCGTACGACGCCGTCCATGGCAGGCTGGCCCGGCCGACGCCGGACGACACGGGATCCGGCGCACGCGCCCAGGAGGAACATCTTGCGATCGACACGCTCGAGGGCCGGTCTGGCCACCACCGGACTGCTCACCCTTGCCCTGACCACCGTCGGGCTGCTCGCGACCACGCCGACCGCTGGCGCCGCCGGAGCGGGCGGCAAGCCCGCCGTTGGGGAGTGCCGCACCATCACCGCCTCCCAGGCCGAGGCGAAGAGCAACACCACCGCGCCCGCGCCCTGCTCGAAGGCGCACAACGACCGGGTCATCACGGTGCAGAAGCTGCCCACGGGTGTCACCTGGGACCAGCTGTCGGACCGCCAGATCGTCAAGCAGGGGATCAAGCAGTGCACCCCGGCGTTCCGAAGGACCCTGGGCCAGAGCGACGTGGTGCGCGACCGGTCCGCCTACGACCTGGTGTTCTTCCAGCCCACCGCGGACCAGATCACCGCCGGCGCGCGGTGGCTGCGCTGCGACCTGGTCCTGCGCCACGCCAAGAGCCTGGCGGACCTGCCCAACGACAAGACGCCGGCGCTGTCCGGGCTTCCGCTGCCCAACAAGGTGGCCCGCTGCCTGAAGGGCACGAACCACCTCACCACCACCTGCGCGTCGAAGCACTCCTTCCGCAGCACCGGCTCCTTCGCGGTGGCGAGCAAGACGTTCCCCGGCCGGAGGCAGCTGATCAAGATCGGTCGCTCCCGCTGCCCGAGCCTCGTGCACAGCCGGAGCTACCTCTTCACCTGGAAGCCGAAGCTGGTCTGGAACCTGGTTCACGACCGGGTCGTGGTCTGCTTCACGAAGACGTCCAGCTGAGCTCAGCCCCGCCACGCGGAGTCGCCGCCCAGATCGGCGTACTCCCGGACCCACGCGTGCATGGCGATGGCAGCGGCCGCGGAGGCGTTGATGGAGCGGGTCGATCCGAACTGCGCGATCGAGAAGGTGCCGTCACACGCCTCGCGGGCGCCCTCTGAGAGACCGGGGCCCTCCTGACCGAACAGGAAGCACACCCGGCGCGGCACCTCCATCGTCTCGAGGTGCGCCGAGCCCGGCAGGTTGTCGATCCCCAGGAGACGCACGTCTCGTTCGTGGAGGTACGCCGCCAGATCGGCCGGCGTCGGATGGTGCCGCAGGTGCTGGTAGCGGTCGGTCACCATCGCTCCGCGCCGGTTCCAGCGACGGTTGCCGACGATGTGCACCTCGGCGGCGAGAAACGCGTTCGCCGTACGCACGACGGTGCCGATGTTGAAGTCGTGCCGCCAGTTCTCGATCGCGACATGGAAGTCGTGGCGCCGGGTGTCCAGGTCGGCCACGATCGCCTCGAGCCTCCAGTAGCGGTAGCGATCAACCACGTTTCGGCGATCGCCCGCAGCGAGCAGGTCGGGGTCGTAGCGCTCCTCCGCCGGCCAGGCGCCCGGCCACGGGCCGACCCCGACCTCGGCCGGACCATAGGGCATCGGGTCGTACGGCGCGCGCTCCTCGTCGTCCGGCATCAGAATGCCGAGACGGAGTCCGGGGCACGCTGAGGACGGCTCAGCGCACGCAGCACCGCGGTCTGGCCGTGGCGACCCAGGGACAGGGTGGTGAGCAGGTCGAGCACCGGTGCGACCACGTCGTCGGGGAACTCCGGTGTGGCCAGGTCGACGCTGGCGGCGAGGTCGTCGGAATGGACAACGATCTCCATCATCCGGATGACCAGGAAGTCGCGAACCGTCAGCGACCATCCCTGCCACGGGATGAGCACCGGGTCGTTGTTGCTCGCGGACGCGAGCACGCCGGGCAACTGCTCGAGCAGGTTGGTGACGAGGGGCGGCAGGGCGTCCGGGCCGCCCGCGGCCTGGGCGTCGCTGCCCTCCCGGATGCCGACGTTCGCCTGGTCGTCGGGCCCGCCTCGCACCCACGCCGCCCGTGCGTAGTGCTCGGTGAGCGCGATCGGCGGCTCGTCCGACACACCGGCGCCCAGCAGTCGGACAGCGTTGTCCACCTGGGAGACGAGGTGGTGCGCCAGCCCGCCCACGGTCATCCCTGCGCACGCGCTCTCAGAGTTCCAGCGGGTGGACACCTCGGGCTGCAGGGCCAGATCACCGGCGATCCGCGCGGCGGCGAGGAACCTGTCTCGCTCGCTCTGCTCCATGGCGAGGACGGTAGCCGAGGTCACCGCCGCTGAATCCTGTGCCCGGGTGTCCGGGTAGGCGGGGCAGACAGGCTGCCGACAGGTCTGCTGGTTAGGCTCGACACCGTGACCGGCCTGCAGACCATGCTCCTGGGCATCCCATGGATGGACCCCAACTGGCTGCTCGACCACTTCCACACCGAGTTCGTGTGGGTCAGCCTCGTGATCATCTTCATCGAGTGCGGTCTTCTCTTCCCGTTCCTGCCGGGCGACACCCTCCTGTTCGCCTTCGGGCTCTTCCTGGCCACGGACAAGCTCAACCTCACGAGCGGGGCCAACCTGCTCGGGCTCCTGCTCGGCGTGCTGTCCTTCGGCATCGCCGCGTTCCTCGGCAACGTCGCGGGCTACGAGCTCGGGCGCGCCGTCGGGCCACCGGTACGCCGCCACAACGGCCGGATCATCAAGAAGAAGTACCTCGATCAGACGGTCGCGTTCTTCGAGCGGCACGGCAGTCAGGCGCTGCTCATCGGGAGGTTCGTGCCGTTCGTCCGCACCTACGTCACACTCGTCGCCGGGGTCAGCGAGATGCCGCGCGTGAAGTTCTGGCTGTGGAGCATGGTCGGGGCGGCGGCGTGGGTCGGCGTGATCACCTGCTCCGGCTACTTCCTCGGCAGTGCGTTCCCGAGCATCGGCTCGAGGCTCGACATCGTGATCCTGGGCCTGCTGGCGGTGTCGGTGATCCCCATCGCCTACGAGTGGTGGAGGCACCGGCGCGAAGAGGTGACCAGCTAGACGGCTGATCGGGCGTGTACGGCGTCCAGGTCGGCCTTGGTGAGCACCGCTCGGATCTCCAGTCCGACGTCGGCCAGCGGGTTGTCGTCACCCGGTGACCGGTCGATCGCGCACACGACGGTCTCGACCACCGCTCCCGCCTCGCGCAGCGCGCGCGTGGCGTCTCGTACGGCGCCACCGGTGGTGATCACGTCCTCGATCAAGGTGATCCGCCGGCCCACGACGTCGGGCCCCTCGGCGAGCTTGCAGGTGCCGTAGGTCTTCGCCTGCTTACGCACGAAGAGCGCGGGGATCGACGACTGCGCACTCACGACGGTGGCGATCGGGATGCCCCCCATCTCGAGGCCGCCGAGCAGGTCGGTGCCGTCGGGAAGGATCGCCACCATGGCGGCCGCGACCCTGGCCAGCAGCACGGGCTCCGTCTCGAAGAGGTACTTGTCGAAGTACTCGGATGCCACCTGCCCCGACCGCAGGGTGAACTCTCCGGTCAGCCGGCATCGGGCATCGATGTCCCGTGCGAGGTCTTCGTCCATGGCCGTACTCTCCCAGCATGCGCATCCTGATCATCGGCGGTACCCGGTTCGTCGGACATGCCATGGCCGACGCGGCCCTCGACGCCGGACACGACCTCACCCTCCTGCACCGGAACGCCACCGCCGAGCTACCCGGCGCCACCCACCTGCTCGCCGACCGGGACGGCGACCTGTCCTTGCTCGCCGACGGCACCTGGGACGCCACCATCGACGTCTGCGCCTATGTCCCTCGCCAGGTGCGCACCCTTCACGGCGCACTCGGCGACCGTGGCGGCCACCATCTCTTCGTCTCCACCTGCTCGGTGTACACCGAACCCGACGCTGTCGGCGCAGACGAGGACACGCCCCTCCTGGACGAGCCGGCGCCCGATGTCGAGGAGGTCACCAACGAGACGTACGGTCCGCTGAAGGTCGCCTGCGAGCGAGCCGCCCTCGAGGCGTACGGCAAGGGCGGGCTTGCGCTCATCCGGCCGACGTACGTCGTGGGGCCGCGCGACATGACCGCGCGCTACCCCTGGTGGGTGCTCCGGGCCGCCCGCGGGGGCGAGATGCTCGCCCCCGGCCCGGACGACGCGCCCATGCAGCTGATCGACGCCCGCGACATGGGCGCGTGGGCCGTCCGCCTTGCGGAGGGAAAGGTGTCCGGGGCCTTCACGGCCGCGCGACCGCACACCACGTTCGGAGAGCTGCTCGCCGAGACCGTGGCGGCGGTCGGCTCCGACGCCGAGCTCGTCCCGGTCGACGGCGACTACCTCGTCGAGCAGGGCCTGGACGGCGCTCAGCTGCCCCTGTGGCCCGAGGGAGGCGTCGAGAACGTGCTGGCAATGAGTCCCGCCCGCGCCGAGGCGACGGGCCTCACCCATCGGCCGATGGCCGAGATCGTCCGCGACACCCTGGCCTGGGCGAAGGCCAACCCCGACCAGTCCACGAACCAGAGCGCGGGGATCTCTCCGGAGCGGGAGCGGGAGCTGCTCTCGGGCTGGGCCGCGTCTCGCGGGGCCTGACGCTGATGGCGCTCGCGCACCGCCTGGACGGCATCCCGCCCACCATCTTCACCACGATGTCGGCGCTGGCGATGCGGACCGGCGCGGTCAACCTCGGCCAGGGCTTCCCCGACGCCGACGGCCCGGCCTCGGTGCTGGCGGCGGCACAGGACGCGATCCGGTCGGGGGCCAACCAGTACGCGCCGGGGATCGGCGTACCCGCGTTGCGGCAGGCGATCGCCCGCCACCAGCAGCGCCACTACGGCCTCGACCTCGACCCGGACACCCAGGTGCTCGTCACCACCGGCTGCACCGAGGGGATCGCGGCCGCCCTGCTCGGACTCGTCGACCCGGGCGACGAGGTGATCGTGCTCGAGCCGTACTACGACTCCTACGTCGCGATGATCGCGATGGCCGGCGGCGTACGCCGCGTGGTGACGCTGCGCGCGCCGGACTTCCGGCTCGACCCCGACGAGCTGCGGGCCGCGGTCACGACCCGCACCCGCTTCCTGCTGCTCAACAGTCCGCACAACCCCACCGGGACGGTGCTCGGTCGCGTCGAGCTGCAGGCCGTGGCCGACGTGGCCATCGAGCACGACCTCGTCGTGATCACCGACGAGGTCTACGAGCACCTCACCTTCGACGACCGCGCGCACGTGCCGCTGGCGACGCTGACCGGCATGTTCGAACGCACGCTGAGCCTGTCCAGCGCCGGCAAGTCCTACAGCGTGACCGGGTGGAAGGTCGGCTGGGCCACCGGGCCGGCCGAGCTGGTGTCCGCCGTACTCGCCGCCAAGCAGTGGCTCACGTTCACGTCGGGCACTCCGCTCCAGCACGCGATCGCGCACGCCCTCGACCACGAGCCGGACTGGCCGCGTGCCCTGGGCCGGGACCTCCAGGATCGGCGCGACCTGCTCTGCGACGGCCTGGAGAAGATCGGGCTCGACGTACGACGGCCCGAGGGCACCTACTTCGCGCTCGCCGACATCTCGTCCCTCGACTGGGCGGACGGCATGGAGTTCTGCCTCGCGCTGCCGGAGCGCGCGGGCGTCGTGGCGATCCCGGCCCAGCCGTTCCACGACACGCGGGCCGGCGACCAGCTCGTGCGCTGGGCGTTCTGCAAGGACGCCGGCGTGATCGAGGAGGGGCTCCAGCGACTGGCCGGCGCCGACCTCACCCGCTGATCAGCCGAACCAGCGCCGCGACTCGGGCCGCAGCAGGAGCGCGACGGTGGCGCCGGCGGCGGACAGCGGCACCAGGGTGAACAGCGAGCCCACCACCCCGAGCAGGCACAGCGCGCCGACGGCGGCGGTGGAGATCACCAGGGCGTACCAGGACCACCGGACCCTCCGGAACACGAGCACGGCGCAGGCGACTGCAGCCAGCGACCAGACCACGCAGAAGGCGCAGAAGACGTAGCAGACGACCAGGATCACGTGGTCGCTGATCCCCTGCCTGGCCAGGTCGGGGTTCTGCTCGTGCATGCGGCGCAGCACGGTGGTCGAGTCCGCGGCGAGGACGACGACCGAGGCCACGAGTACGAGCGCGGTGAGGCCGGCGAAGACCCAGGTGAGGACGCAGGCCCACGTCACGGCGGGCGGACGGGTCTCCGGGCACGGGGACGGCACGGCTCCGAACCCGGTCGAGGGGCGCGCGTCGTACACCGAGGTGGGCGGCGGCGCCCAGGCCCGGATCGCTGGTGGAGCCGAGTCGGGACCACTCGACGAAGGCGGGGGCTGGATCGGTGGTGCGGCTTGGATTGGTGGTGCAGCGGTCTGCCCGGCCGGGCCGGGGCTGCGACCGTCGAACCACGCCCGCGCCGGACCGAGCCAGAGTGTCGCCACCGCGGCCGCGACCCCCGAGGACACGAACCCGCCGGTGACGAGCCCGCACAGGAACAGGGGGAACGCGAGGATGCTCATCACGGTCCGTGCGACCCGGCTGCGCTGGAGCGCCTGGTATCCGAGCACCACCATCGCGGTCGCGCAGCCCGCGGCGACCATCGACACGACCCGGACCACCGTCATCAGGTCGGTCACCTGCAGGCCGAGGCCCTTCAGGCCGGGGTCGTCCAGGAGGGACTGCAGCGCGTGGCGCGACTCCAGCGAGTGCAGACCCGCGATGCGGTCCCACACCGTCAGCACGACGAACACCGAGCCGATCATGATCATCCACGCGGCCACCGTCACCTGCGGTGGCCGAACCTGGGTCGTGGTCGGCTGGCTCACGGGTTCCATTGCACCACGCACGCATGACCGCACGAGCATCATGGCGTCCGAGAACGAACCAGCCCGGGAGCGCGCGAGAACGCGAGGCGCGGCAGGATGAGGGGATGAGCTATCGGGCAGCCGGGACCAGGTACGACGAGACCGACTACCGCTACACCGGACGCAGCGGACTCAAGCTGCCGCCGCTGTCGCTCGGCCTCTGGCAGAACTTCGGCGACGACCGTCCAGAGGAGAGCCAGCGGGCGATCCTGCGGCGGGCGTTCGACCGGGGCGTCACCCATTTCGACCTCGCCAACAACTACGGGCCGCCGTACGGCCGCGCCGAGGAGAACTTCGGGCGCCGGATGCGCGAGGACTTCGCGCCGTACCGCGACGAGCTGGTGATCTCGACCAAGGCCGGCTACGACATGTGGCCCGGGCCCTACGGCCAGGGCGGCGGGTCGCGGAAGTACGTGCTCGCGTCGCTCGACCAGTCGCTGGCGCGGATGGGTCTGGACTACGTCGACATCTTCTACAGCCACCGCTTCGACCCGGAGACGCCGCTCGCGGAGACCATCGGCGCACTCGACACTGCCGTGCGGTCGGGACGCGCGGTGTACGCCGGCATCTCGTCGTACTCCGCGGGCGCCACCAGGGAGGCGGCAACGATCGCCCGTGAGCTGGGCACGCCCCTGCTGATCCACCAGCCGTCGTACTCCATGCTCAACCGATGGATCGAGGGCGACCTGCTCGATGAGCTCGAGGAGCAGGGCATGGGGTGCATCGTGTTCACAGCGCTGGCTCAGGGGCTGCTCACCGACCGCTACCTCCACGGCGTGCCCGAGGACTCGCGGGCCGCTCGCGACGACTCGACCATCGCGGGGCTCGACGACGACGTGCTGCAGCGGGTGCGGGCCCTGAACGGGATCGCCGAGAGGCGCGGGCAGAAGCTCGCCCAGCTCGCGCTCCAGTGGGCGTTGCGCGACCCCAGGGTGACCTCGGCGGTGATCGGGGCGTCCAGTGTCGAGCAGCTCGACACCAACCTCGACGCACTGGACTTCGCCCCGCTCAGCGACGACGAGCTGTCCGAGATCGACCAGTACGCCGTCGACTCCGGCGTCAACCTCTGGGCGATGCGAGGTTGAGTGCTGGAGCGGTCGCCCTGGCGGCCGGCCCAGCACTCGACCGGGTCAGGCGGGGGTGAGTATCAGCCGGCCGTCCTTCACGTCGACGGTCACCTTCCCGCCGTCGCCGACCTCGCCGCCGAGCAGCATCCGGGCGAGCTGGTCACCGATGGCGCTCTGGATGAGCCGCCGGAGCGGGCGGGCGCCGTACGCGGGGTCGTAGCCCGTCTCGGCCAGCCAGGCGCGCGCGGCGTCGGTGACGTCGATCGTGATCCGGCGCACGGCCAGCCGCTTCTCCAGGAGGGAGAGCTGGAGGTCGACGATGTGGGAGAGCTCGTCCCGCGTCAGCGCGTCGAAGACGACGATCTCGTCGAGCCGGTTGAGGAACTCGGGCTTGAAGCTCGCCCGGACCACCGACAGCACCGACTCCTTCTTCTGCTCCGGATCCAGGGTCGGGTCGACCAGGAAGTTCGAGCCGAGGTTGGAGGTCAGGATCAGCAGCGTGTTGCGGAAGTCGACGGTGCGGCCCTGGCCGTCGGTGAGCCGGCCGTCGTCGAGCACCTGCAGCAGGATGTCGAAGACCTCGGGGTGGGCCTTCTCGACCTCGTCCAGGAGTACGACGGAGTAGGGGCGGCGCCGTACGGCCTCGGTGAGCTGGCCGCCCTCGTCGTAGCCGACGTAGCCCGGAGGCGCGCCCACGAGCCGCGAGACCGAGTGCTTCTCGGAGTACTCGCTCATGTCGATGCGGACGATCGCCCGCTCGTCGTCGAAGAGGAACTCGGCCAGCGACTTGGCCAGCTCGGTCTTGCCGGTGCCGGTCGGGCCGAGGAACAGGAACGAGCCGGTCGGCCGGTTGGGGTCGGAGATTCCGGCGCGCGAGCGGCGTACGGCGTCGCTCACCGCGAGTACGGCGTCGCGCTGGCCGATCAGGCGCCGGCCGATCACGGACTCCATCTCCAGCAGCTTCGCGGTCTCGCCCTGCAGCAGCTTGCCGGTAGGGATGCCGGTCCAGGCCTCGACGACCTCGGCGATCTGCTCGGGGCCGACCTCCTCGCCCACCAGCGGCTCGGTGTCGTCCGCCTCGGCCGTCTCGACGGCGTCGAGCTTCTTCTCCAGCTCGGGGATCGACTCGTAGCGGATCTTGGACGCGCCCTCGAGGTTGCCCTCGCGCAGCATCTTGTCCGCCTCCACGCGCAGCTGGTCGAGCGCGCGACGGATCTCGCCCTCGCCCTCCAGCGAGGCCTTCTCACGCTCCCAGCGCGCTTCGAGAGCGCGCAGCTGCTCTTCGTCGTCGGCCAGCTCGGCCCGCAGCCTGGCCAGCCGGTCGACCGACGCCGGGTCCTTCTCCTTGGTGAGCGCGAACTCCTCCATCTTCAGCCGGTCCACGGCGCGCCGGAGCTGGTCGATCTCCACCGGGGACGACTCGATCTCCATGCGCAGCCGCGATGCGGACTCGTCGATCAGGTCGATGGCCTTGTCGGGAAGCTGCCGGCCGCTGATGTAGCGGTCGCTCAACGTCGCGGCAGCGACGAGCGCCGCGTCGGTGATGCGCACGCCGTGGTGCGCCTCGTACTTCTCCTGGATGCCGCGCAGGATCTGGATGGTGTCCTCCACGCTGGGCTCGCCAACGAACACCTGCTGGAAGCGGCGCTCGAGTGCCGGGTCCTTCTCGATCCGCTGGCGGTACTCGTCCAGGGTGGTGGCGCCGATCATCCGCAGCTCGCCGCGGGCCAGCATCGGCTTGAGCATGTTGCCGGCGTCCATCGCGGAGTCGCCACCTGCGCCCGCGCCGACCACCGTGTGCAGCTCGTCGATGAACGTGATCACCCGGCCGCCGGAGTCCTTGATCTCCTCCAGCACGGCCTTGAGCCGCTCCTCGAACTCGCCGCGGTACTTCGCGCCGGCGACCATCGCGGCCAGGTCGAGGCTGAGCAGGCGACGGCCCTTCAGCGAGTCGGGGACATCGCCGGCGACGATCCGCTGGGCCAGTCCTTCGACCACGGCGGTCTTGCCGACGCCGGGTTCGCCGATCAGGACCGGGTTGTTCTTGGTGCGACGCGAAAGCACCTGGATCACCCGGCGGATCTCGGAGTCACGCCCGATCACCGGGTCGAGCTTGCCCTCCTCGGCCTCCCGAGTCAGGTCGACGGAGTACTTCTCGAGGCTCTCGTACGTCGACTCCGCGTCCGGGCTGGTCACCCGGCGGTTGCCGCGCAGGGCGGTCAGCCCCTCACGCAGCCCGTCCGCGGTCAGCCCGGCCGCGACCAGCAGCTTCTGGGCGCTGGACTCGACGGTGGCCAGACTGACCAGCAGGTGCTCGGTCGCGACGTAGTCGTCCTTCATCGACGACGCGAGGTCCAGCGCACCCGCCAGCACCCGCGTCAGGCCAGCGGACGCGGCCGGCTGCGCGACGGTCGCACCGCTCGCCTTGGGCAGTGCCTGCACGGCGGCCTCGGTCTGGGCGGCGAGTGACGCGGCGTCGGCGCCCGCCTTGCCGACCAGCTGGCGCGCCGTACCGTCGGCGTCGCGCAGCAGCGCGGCGAGCAGGTGGGCGGGCTCGGTTGTGGAGTTGCCCGCCGTGGTCGCGGCGAGCTGGGCGGACTCGATCGCCTCACGACTGCGGGTGGTGAACTTCTCGGCCCCGAACTGGCTCATCTGTGCGTGGGTCTCCTGTGCGTGCGTGGCGGGCCACCCAGTGTGGACGCCCAGTGCGGACGTCCAGTGTGGACGTCTAGTGGTGCAACGAGCCAGAAATTGAGACGATTCCCCTCAACTCTGAGAATTGTCCCGGACTGCCAAAGTGGCCGCGTGGACACGACTGAGGCACCGTCGCTCGTCGCGGACTGCGGGAGCTGCTTCGCACTGTGCTGCGTCCTGCTGCCGTTCACCACGGCCGCTGGCTTCGGCATGGACAAGCCGGGCGGTGCGCCGTGCCCGAACCTCGCCACCGATGACCGGTGCGGCATCCACGCCACCCTGCGCGAGGACGGATGGCCGGGTTGCTCGATCTTCGAGTGCTTCGGTGCGGGCCAGCAGGTCTCGCAGGTGACCTACGGCGGGGTCTCCTGGCGGGAGCAGGACAACCTCGGCGAGATGGCGGCCGTCTTGTCGGTGATGCGTCTGCTCCACGAGATGCTCACCCACCTCGCCGAGGTACGACGGCGCAGCCCCGACCGAGCCGCGAGCGAGCTGGAGGCGGAGGTCATCTGCCTCACCGGGTTGACTCCGACCGAGCTCCTCGCCGTCGACCTCGAGGAGCAGCAGGCCCGGGTGGGTGCGGCCCTGGAGTCCGCCAGCCTCCGGCTGCGCAACGGACCGTCGTACCGGCGCGAGGACCTCGCCGGCCGTGACCTGCGCCAGTGGATGCTGCGCGACGCGGACCTTCGCGGTGCGCTGCTGATCGCTGCCGACCTGCGCGGCCAGGACCTCGGCCGGGCCGACCTGCTCGGGGCTGACCTGCGCGACGCCGACGTGCGCGGCAGCGACCTCGCGCTCACCCTGTTCCTCTCGCAGTCGCAGGTGAATGCGGCTCGCGGGAACCACGACACGGCGATCCCGGAGGGCCTGCGCCGACCGGCCCACTGGTCCGGCCTTCCGGCTACTGGATAGAAGGGGCCAGGTGGCCCCTTCCTTCCCGTCTCCGCGACTACTCGGCCGAGCCGAACGCCTCCACGCGCAGGCTCAGTGGCCGCGCCGCCACACCACGACGGAGGCACCGGTGTCGGGCTGGCGCAGGACCGGCAGCTTGTTGGGGTCGGTACGCCGTGTGGTCATCGCCTGCCGCAGCGCCTCGCGGGTCGCGGCCAGCTCGTCGGCGAGCTCGTGGCTGCGGCCCTGCAGGGCGGCGACCTGATGCTCGAGCTCGAGGATCCGGCGTACGCCCTCGATGCCGACACCGCCGGCGGTGAGCGACGCGATCTCGCGGAGCAGCTCGATGTCGCGGTGGCTGTACCGGCGGCCGCCCCCGCCGGTGCGGCCGGGCATGATCAGGCCCAACCGCTCGTAGGAGCGCAGCGTCTGGGGATGCAGCCCCGACAGCTCGGCGGCCACGCTGATCACGTAGACGGCGGCCTCGGGGCCCGGCGCTGACGGGAACGGGCTCTCGCTCATGGCTGCTGGTCGAACAGGTTGGCGCGCAATGTGCCGTCGACCCCGGCGGCCCGGTAGGCGGCGATGGACTCGCGCGCGGCGTCGTTGAGGCGGGCCGGCACCTGGACCTGGACGGTGGCCAGCAGGTCGCCCTTGGTGCCGTCGGACTTCTGGACCCCACGGCCGCGGACCCGGAAGGTGCGGCCGTTCGGCGTGCCGCCCGGGATCTTGAGGGTGACCGGGTTGCCGCCCAGGGTCGGGATCTTGATCTCGGCGCCGAGTGCGATCTCGTCGAACGAGACGGGCACCTCGAGAGTGAGGTTGTCGCCACTGCGCGCGAACAGCCGGTGCGGCGAGACCTTGACGGTCACGAACAGGTCGCCCGGCGTCCCGCCGCTCTCGCCGGCGCCGCCCTTGCCGCGCAGACGGATCCGTTGGCCGTCCTTGACCCCGGCCGGGATGCGCGCCTGGATGCTGCGCGCCGATGAGCCCCGGCCCGAACCGTGGCACGTGGGGCACGGCTCGTCGTAGATCAGCTGGCGGCCACCGCAACGCGGACAGGTCTCGTTGATCGAGAAGGCACCGCCCATGGAGTTGACGACGAAGCCGGCACCGTCGCACTCGGGGCAGATGTGCGGTGTGGTGCCGGGCTTGCCGCCCGTGCCGTGGCAGTCGGGACACGGGGCGTCGGAGGTCAGACGCAGGCTGATCGTGACGCCGCCCATGGCGTCGGTGAAGCTGATCGTCGCGGTGCTCTCGACGTCGGTGCCGCGCGTGGGCCGGGGGCGTGCCTGCTGGCGGG
>DAINSL010000025.1:27271-34229 GCA_036741335.1 Nocardioides sp.
CCGCCGAAGATGTCTCCGAACAGGTCGCCGAAACCGCCGCCGCCGGTGCGCTCGCGGATCAGGTCACCGAGATCGAAACCGGGGCCGCCGGTCGTCGTACCTGTGGGGAAGCCGCCGCGGAAGCCGCCTCCGGAGTAGAGCGCGCGGATCTCGTCGTACTTCTTGCGCTTCTCGTCGTCGCCGATGACGTCGTAGGCCTCGGCCACCGCCTTGAACTTCTCGAGCTTGGCGGTGTCGCCGGGGTTGGAGTCGGGGTGGTTGGCGCGCGCCAGCTTGCGGTAGGCCTTCTTGATGTCGTCGTGGGTGGCCTTGTCGGTCAGGCCGAGCACGGCATAGAAGTCCTTGTTCGCCCAGTCGGTACGGATGCCGTCGGTGCTCATGGCGCCGGGTCGACCACCAAGACCTGGGCGGCCCGGACGACGCGGTCGCCCATCCGGTAGCCCACCTTGGCGATCACCTTGGCCGTCGTGACCTCCACCTCGGAATCCTCGCCGATGTGGCTGAGCGCCTCGTGGACACGCGGGTCGAACGGGTCACCGGGCTCGCCGTACCGGACCAGGCCGGCCGCGGCGACCGCCCGGTCGAGCTGGTCGGCCACGGCCTGGAGGCCGGCGTCGAGCTCGCCGTGCTCGCGGGCCCGGTCGATGGTGTCGAGGACCTCGACGATCGGGGCGAGTGCGGTGTACGTCGCGTTCTCGCGCACCAGCTCACGGTCACGGTCGACGCGCCTCTTGTAGTTGAGGTACTCGGCCTGCAACCGCTGGAGGTCGGCCGTGCGTTCTGCCAGGGCGCGCTCGGCGTCCGCGACCGGGTCGCCCGTCTCGTCACCGAGGTCCTGCGGCTCGAGCGGCGCACCCTCCTCGAGCATCCTGTCGACGCCGCTGATGTCGTCGCCACCCGGCGTGCGTCGCCGATGGGCCGGGGCCGGCTCCCGATGGGCCGGGGAACGAGGCGCCATGTTGGGCTCGACCTCGGTCTCGTTGGCCATCTCGGCTGCCGCGTCCCCGAAGGAGCCGGCCCCGGGGGGAGCCGACGTGGCCGGCTCCCCCTCGGGCTGCTGCTTCTTGGTCACTTGGCTTCGCCCTCGGCACCTTCGTCGCCCTGGTCGCCGGCCGGCTCGTCGACGATCTCGGCATCCACGACGTCGTCGTCGCTGGCGCCGGTCGAGCTGTCGGACCCACCCGCCGCGGACTGGTCGGCCTCGGCGGCGGCGTACATGGCGGCACCCATCTTCTGGCTGGACTCACCGAGCTTGGTGACGCCGGCCTGGATCGCCTCCGAGGTCGCCTCGGCGTTCTCGAGCGTCGCCTTGAGGGCGTCGATGTCCGCCCGTACCTCGGTCTTCACGTCGTCCGGGATCTTGTCGGCGTTGTCGACCAGGAACTTCTCGGTGGAGTAGACCATCGAGTCGGCCTGGTTGCGGGTCTCGACGGTCTGCCGTCGAGCGGCGTCCTCGGCGGCGTACTGCTCGGCCTCCTTGACCATCCGGTCGATCTCGTCCTTGCCCAGGGCGCTGCCTCCGGAGATCGTCATCGACTGCTCGCGGCCGGACGCCTGGTCCTTGGCGGAGACGTGAACGATGCCGTTGGCGTCGATGTCGAACGTGACCTCGATCTTCGGGATGCCACGGGGGGCGGGCGGCAGACCGGTCAGCTCGAAGTTGCCGAGCGGCTGGTTCTGCGCCCACATCTGGCGCTCGCCCTGGGCGACCTTGATCTCCACGCTCGGCTGGTTGTCGTCGGCCGTGGTGAAGATCTCCGAACGCTTGGTCGGGATCGTGGTGTTGCGCTCGATCAGGCTGGTCATCACGCCGCCCTTGGTCTCGATGCCCAGGCTCAGCGGGGTGACGTCGAGCAGGAGGACGTCCTTGACCTCGCCCTTGAGCACGCCCGCCTGCAGGGCCGCGCCGACGGCGACGACCTCGTCCGGGTTGACGCCCTTGTTGGGCTCCTTGCCGCCGAGCAGCTGGGTGACCAGCTCGCTGACGGCGGGCATCCGGGTGGAGCCACCGACCAGCACGACGTGGTCGATCTTGCCGATGTCGACGCCGCCGTCCTTGAGCACCGACTGGAACGGTGCCTTGGTGCGGTCGAGCAGGTCGGAGGTCATCTTCTGGAACTCCGCCCGGGTCAGCTTCTCCTCGAGGTGGAGGGGGCCGGACTCACCGTGGGTGATGTAGGGCAGATGGATGGTGGTCTCGCTGGATGCGGACAGCTCGATCTTCGCCTTCTCCGCGGCCTCCTGGAGACGCTGCATGGCGATCTTGTCCTGAGCCAGGTCGACGCCGTTGTTGCCCTTGAACTTCTTGACCATCCACTCGACGACACGGGAGTCCCAGTCGTCGCCACCGAGGTGGTTGTCGCCGCTGGTGGCCTTGACCTCGACCACTCCCTCGCCGATCTCCAGCAGGGACACGTCGAACGTGCCGCCACCGAGGTCGAACACCAGGATGGTCTGGTCGTCCCCCTTGTCGAGGCCGTAGGCGAGTGCTGCCGCGGTCGGCTCGTTGACGATCCGGCTCACGTTGAGGCCCGCGATCTCGCCGGCCTCCTTGGTGGCCTGACGCTGCGCGTCGGAGAAGTACGCCGGCACGGTGATCACCGCGTCGGTCACGGGCTCGCCGAGGTAGGCCTCGGCGTCGCGCTTGAGCTTCTGGAGCACGAACGCGCTGATCTGCTGGGGGGTGAAGGACTTGTCGTCGACCTTCACCGACCAGTCGGTGCCCATGTGCCGCTTGACCGAGCGGATGGTGCGGTCGATGTTGGTGACGGCCTGACGCTTGGCCACCTCACCGACGAGGACCTCGCCGGACTTCGCGAACGCGACCACGGACGGCGTGGTGCGGGCGCCTTCTGCGTTGGGGATGACGGTGGGTTCGCCACCTTCGAGGACGGCGACGACGCTGTTCGTCGTACCGAGGTCGATGCCGACGGCACGAGCCATGTTGGGTTACCTCCGGGTTGTCGGGCCGCTCGTTGCGGCCGGTCTGGTTGCTGGTTGGTTGACTGGGGTCTGGACCCATCCTCCGTGCTGCGCACGGCGGAAGCAAACTCATTGAGCCGGATCGACTCAACTTCGCTCACTCGGTGCAACGGGCGCCCTCAGCGCCTTGTTCCCGGTCGCCGAGACCAGTTTCCACAAAGCGAAGGGCACGACCCCACCGTAGTGAGGCCGTGCCCTTTGCAGGTGGTGGTCAGCAGCCGCGGATCTGGCTGGCGACGAAGGAGCCGCCGTCGCCCATGATGGCGGTGCCGATGCCGGCGCTGAGGCTGTAGTCGTTGCCCCGCGGCAGCTTCACGGTGCCGATGGCGGAGACGTGACCCTTGGTCACCCAGCCGCTCTTCCACGCGTCGATGGTCTTGCTGCCCCTCATCACGTAGCCGGAGCCCTGGACGCGGGTGGTCGCGTGGGTGGCGTCGACCCGAAGCCTGACCTTCCAGGGACCGGTCGCGGTGGTGGCGACCTTGCAGGCCTGCACCTTCCCGCCGGCGGAGGTCGCCATCGTCTTCCAGTCGTTGCCCGAGGCATTCGCCGCGAGGGCGGGCCCGGCCATGGCGACGGTCAGGGCGGTGACGGTGACAGCCCGAGAGAGAAAGGTCATGAAGGTCCTTCGTTGGTAGGGGACGGCGACCGTAACCCGGGCCACGCGCCTGGCGAGGACCTTTGCCGAGTTCGAGCCGAACGGCCAGGGAGGGGGCGCTCGCGAACGCTACGGTTCGAGCTGTGACGCGCCATCGGGTCCTGGTCTCGGCACACCGGGGCGGCTACGCCGAGCTGAGCGCCGAGGGCACCGGCGACCCCAGCCGCGAGACCAGCCCCGAGACCAGTCTCGAGAACACCCTCGAAGCGTTGCACCACGCGGTCGACTCCGGCGCCGACTACGTCGAGTTCGACGTACGCCGGTGCACCGACGGCACCTTCGTGGTCTCCCACGACCCGGAGGTCGGGCCGCACGGGCAGGCGCGACCGATCAGGCGGATGACCTGGCCCGAGCTGCAGGCCAGTGCGCCCGACGTGCTGCGCCTGTCGGCGTTCGTCACCGCCCTGGCACCGACCGGTGTGGGCGCGCACGTGGACCTGAAGCTCGCCACACCGCGGTCCGACCGCCAGGCCGGCCATGCCTGGGAGCAGGACCTCCTGGAGCTGCTGGTTGCCTCGCTCGACCCCGGACGGATCATCGTCACCACCGGCAACCTCGAGGCCAGCGTGGTGATGCGCGACTGGATCCTGGCCCGTGACCTGCCGATCCTGGTCGGACTCTCGGTCGGGGCAAGCCTGAGGGGCCTGCCGTGGCGCCAGGCCGCGGCGAGCCTGTGGGGACAGCTCTTCCCGCGGCATCGCTTCGAGGCCTCGCGCGCCGACGCCGTTGCGGCCCACTACGCGCTGGCGATGGTGCGCCTGTCGCGCTGGACCAGGCGGATCGGAGTGCCCCTGCTGGTCTGGACCGTGGACAGCCCGCGACTGCAGCGGCGGCTGCTGCGCGACGACCGGGTCTGGATGATCACCACCAACTGGCCGGCCCGTGCCGTCGCGATACGCGACGGCGGCCGCCGTTAGCGTGGGGTCGTGCCGCCGACCGACGACGAGATCACCCGCCACCACGACGGCCGGCCAGACAGCGAGGCGTGGGTCGAGGGATACCTCCAGGCGCCGTTCCACATCACAGTGGTGGAGTACGACGACCACTGGCCGGCCGACTTCGTCCACGCCGTCCGCGAGCCGTGGTGGCACGAGCACCGCCTTCTGAAGCTCGCCGAGCCGGCCGCCCAGCTGCACGTCTTCGGCCCCGACTGTCCCGAGGTCGTGCGACACCTGATGTTCTCGACCTGGCTGCTCGAGCACCCCGAGGACCTGACGACGTACGCCGAGGCGAAGCGGGTCTCGGCGGCCGAGATGAACGCGCGACCCGGCGGCGGCACCGGCATGGACTACAACCGGCAGAAGGAGCCGGTGGTGCGCGCGATCTATGACCGCATGTTCCGGGCCCACGCGATGCTGCCGTGACGACGGTGCGCAGGGCGACGCCGGACGACGTCCCGGGCGTCGCGGCGATCTACGACGAGCAGGTGCGCACCGGGATCTCGACGTTCGACCTGGAGCCGCCCCCGCCGTCGTACTGGGACCACCTGGTCGAGAGCAGCCGGCCCGGCGACCACTTCCTGGTGGCCGAGAGCGACGACGGCGTGGTCGGCTTCGCCTACGCAGGGACCTACCGCCCCCGCCCCGGCTACCGGCTGACGCGGGAGACCTCGGTCTACCTCGCGGAGCAGGTCCGCGGCCACGGTCTCGGACGGCGCCTGTACGACGACCTCCTGCCCCGGCTGCGTACGGACGGCATGCATGTCGCGTTGGCCCTGATCGCCACCCCCAACCCCGCCAGCGTCGCGCTGCACGAGGCCTGCGGTTTCGTCCACCTAGGCACGATGCGGGAGGTCGGGCACAAGTTCGACCGGTGGGTCGACACGGCGTGGTACCAGCTGACCCTGTGACTCGCGGGAGCCACGACGACCCCATCGGGCGGCCGGGGAGCGGTCGATCGGTGGGTGGCCCTCCCGCTGCGGCCGATCCTCTGCGAGAATTCAGTGATGACTGCGAGTCAGCAGGTCCCCCCCGGACCCGGCCCCGCAGCAGAGGGAAGCGAGCGGGCCGCGGCCTTGCTGAGGCATGCCCAGACGGTCGCCGAAGAGCTGCAGGCCGGGGCCGAAGCGGACGCCCGCGCGCTCACCGACCGGGCCAGCGCCCTCCGCGAGGAGGCGGACCAGTTCCACGCCGAGGCGGCTCATGCACGCGAGCTCGCGCAGAAGCTGCTCGACGACAGCTCCGCTGACGCCCATCAGATCGTCGCCGACGCGGGTGACCAGGCCCGACTGCTCATGGAGTCGACCCAGACCCACCATGACCAGATCCTGGCCGAGGCCGAGACCACGGTCGCCGAGCGGCATCAGTCGGCCGAGCAGGCCGAGCGTGAGGCTCGTGCCGAGGCCGACCGGATCCGGGCCGAGGCCCAGCAACAGGCGGACGCGCTGGTCGCCTCTGCCAGCGCCCGGGCCGACCAGCAGGACTCGCAGACCCGCGACCTGGTCGAGACCCGGGTCGCCGAGGCGCAAGCCCAGGGCGCAGAACTGCTGGCGACCGCGAACGGCCAGGCGACAACCCTGCGCGAGGAGGCGGAGCACGAGGCCCAGGCGATGCGAGACGTCGCAGCCTCCGAAGCCGAGGCGATGCGGCAGCAGGCCGGGCAGGTCCTCACCGACGCGCAGGCTCGGGCCGCGGAGCTCACGGCCTCCGCCCAGGCGGAGGCCCAGCGAGAGATGGCCGAGGCCGCGGAACAGATCACCTGGACCCAGCACACCGTTCAATCCCTGCTGGCGACGGCCGAGCTCGAGGCCGATCGGATCCGGAAGCTCGGTCATCGTGACGCCGGTGACCGCGTACGCCGTGCGCGCCTCAGCGTCGGTGACGTCACCAACCGCCTGCGCCACGAGCTCGCCGAGCAGGCCGGCGCCTCACACCGTGAGGCCGACGACCTCCGGCAGGCCGCGGCCGAGGCGCGCGAGAGTGCCGATCAGGACGCGGCAAGCGCCAGGGCACTCGGCGACAGCGATGCGGCCCGGATCCGCCAGGACGCGCTCGACGCGGCCGCACAGCTCGAGGAGCGTGCCCGGCATCGGCTCGATGAGGCCGAACACGGGGCCCGGACCCTCCGCACGCAGGTCGCCGAGGAGGTCCTGCAGAAGCAGCGCGCCGCCGACGACGAGCTACGCCGCGCGCGGACCGAGGGCGCGGGCGTGGTTGCCGCAGCCCGCGAAGAGGCCGACGAGCTGCGGGCGCAGGCTCGGCGTACCCTCGAAGAAGCACGCACCGAGATCGCCCTTCTCGCGCGCCGGCGCGACGGCATCACCGCCGAGCTCGGCCAGCTGTCCGGAGTCATCCAGGCATTGGCCGTGCCCACCCCCAC
>DAINSL010000026.1:0-32374 GCA_036741335.1 Nocardioides sp.
TTGGAGCCGTCGACGAAGACGTAGCCGCAGTCGACCTTGCCCGCGATGTTCGCGACGCCGTTGACCAGGTCGACGACGATGCCGTCCTCGGCGATCACGACGTTCTCGACGCCGGTGGCGCGAGCGAGGGCGGCGTTGGCCTTCATGTGGCGGTACTCGCCGTGCACCGGCAGCACGTTGCGCGGCTTGACGATGTTGTAGGCGTAGAGGAGCTCGCCGGCGCTGGCGTGGCCGGAGACGTGCACCATCGCGTTGCCCTTGTGTACGACGTTCGCGCCGAGGCGGGTGAGGCCGTTGATGACCTTGTAGACGGCGTTCTCGTTGCCGGGGATCAGTGAGCTGGCGAGGATGACGGTGTCGCCCTCCTCGATGTGCACGAAGTTGTGGTTGCGCTGGGCGATCCGGCTCAGGGCCGACATCGGCTCGCCCTGGCTGCCCGTGGAGATCAGCACCTGGCGATCGGGCGGGAGATCGGCGAGGTCCTTGGCCTCGACCATCACGTTGGGCGGCACGTGGAGGTAGCCGAGGTCCTGCGCGATCCCCATGTTGCGGACCATGGACCGCCCGACGTACCCGGCCTTGCGGCCGTGCGTGACCGCGGCGTCGAGGATCTGCTGCACGCGATGCACATGGGAGGCGAAGCAGGCCACGATGATCCGCTGGTCGGTGTTGGCGAAGACGCGGTCGAGGACCGGCGCGATCTCCTGCTCCGAGGTGGTGAAGCCGGGCACCTCGGCGTTGGTCGAGTCGGTGAGGAAGAGATCGACGCCCTCCTCCCCCAGCCGGGCGAACGCGCGCAGATCGGTGATCCGGCCGTCGAGCGGGAGCTGGTCCATCTTGAAGTCGCCGGTGTGGAGCACCAACGCCGTACCGGTCCGGATCGCCACCGCGAGCGCGTCGGGGATCGAGTGGTTGACGGCGACGAACTCGAGGGCGAACGGGCCGACCGTCAGGGTGTCCCCGGCCTTCACCTTGTGGTGGATCGTCTCCTTGAGCCGGTGCTCGCGGAGCTTGGAGTCGAGCAGGGCCAGGGTGAGCTCGGAGCCGACGAGCGGGATGTTGCCGCGCTCGCGGAGGAGGTACGGCGTCGCGCCGATGTGGTCCTCGTGACCGTGGGTCAGCACCAGCGCCTCGATGTCGTCGAGGCGGCCCCTGATCGCGTCGAAGTCGGGCAGGATCAGGTCGACGCCCGGGTGGTTCTCCTCGGGGAAGAGCACGCCGCAGTCGACGATCAGCAGCCGCCCGTCGTACTCGAAGACGGTCATGTTGCGCCCGACCTCGCCGAGGCCGCCGAGCGGGATGATCCGCAAACCCCCCTTCGGCAGTGCGGCCGGTGCGGAGAGCTCGGGATGGGCGTGACTCAAGGGGTACTCGTCTCAGAGGAGGTGGGAGGCTTCGAGGCCGACGCGGAGCGTCGCGACCTCGTCGTCGGTGAGGGGCACCAGGGGCCCGCGCACGTTGCGGTTGTCGAGCACGCCGAGCAGCTGGAGCGCGGCCTTGGCGGTGGTGGCGCCGTAGTTGGGGACGCCCATGATCGCACGCGTCGCCGGCAGGAGCTGGGCGTAGGTCTTGAGGGCCGCGGTGGTGTTGCCGTCGAGGAAGTCCTCGATCATGCTCCGGATCTGCCGGCCGGCCGCGTGGCCGACGACGCTGATCACGCCGCTCGCGCCGTGCGCCATCCAGCCGAGGTTGGCGACGTCGTCGCCGGAGTAGATCGCGTACCCCATCTGCCTGAGCTCGACGCCGCGCGCGTAGTCGCCGACCGCGTCCTTGATCGCGACGACGGTGTCGCCCTTGATCGCGGCGTAGGTCTCGGCGCTGATCTGCGTGCCGGTGCGCCCCGGCACGTCGTACAGGATCACCGGCGTGCCCGTCGCACCCACGACCTGCCGGAAGTGGTGGAGCACGCCCGCCTGCCCCGGCTTGTTGTAGTACGGCGTCACCAGCAGCAGCGCGTCTGCCCCGAGCTTCTCGGCCTGCTGCGCCAGCTCGATGCTGTGGGCCGTCGCGTTGCTGCCGACGCCCGCCACCACCGTGGCCTTGTCGCCGACCGCGTCCTTGACCGCGCGCAGGATCTCGCCGGTCTCCGTCACGCTGGTCGTGGGGCCCTCGCCCGTCGTACCGCTCACCACGACGCCGTCGTGGCCGTGCTCGACGAGGTACGACGCGATCGCGGCCGTGCCCTCGAGGTCCACCTCCCCGTCGTCGGTGAACGCCGTGGCCATGGCCGTCAGCATCCGCCCGAAGGGCGCCGGCGTGGTCATGGGTTCAGGCTACCGGTGAGCGGGCACTCAGCGTGACAACGGTTGAACGGATCGGACCGCCCCGTCGTATCCACTGGTGCGGGCCGATCGCACGGCCACGCCTGGCCGTGGCGATGACGGGTCCGCCACGATGGAGGCGATAGTCATGCGTCATTTCCTCTGGGCCGCTCCGCTGGTCTTCGCGATCAGCCTGGCGACAGCCGCACCCTCAGTGGCTGCCAACCCACCTGGAACCGGACCGCCGAGCCAGTCCTGCCAGGACCTGGAGCCGAACACACCGGGCAACGCGGCCAACAGCCCCGGGTCCCCGTTCAACGAGCCGGGCATCAACAGCACCAACGGTGGCATCGGCGGGCAGCACTACTCGGAGAAGTCGCAGTACGACGTCGCGTGCTTCCAGATGTGGTCCCACCGCTAGGCATCGCCCTCGGAACCGCCGCGGTCTCGGTGGTTTTCGGGGGTGTGGTGGACGTAGGAGGATCTCCGGCACCTGGTGCTGGAGATCCTCCGCGGTTGACCGGCGCCGTGGTCTCGAGGTGGTCGAGGTCAGGCAGGTTGGGCGCGGGCATGGGGACTCAGGTCGTCGAGCGGGCGGCCGACGGCGGCGCGGCTCGCCGAGAGGGCTCTTGACTACGGAGCCGCCGTCATCGACGGTAGCAAAGGCGATCCGACCAGGCCGGGCCGCACACTCGGTCGGGGACCGGCCCTACGAAAGGCACCACCATGTCCGCACCGGCCCCCTTCATCCAGGGCGAACCCATCACCGCGATGTCGTTGCAGGAGAAATCGAAGCTGGTCAAGAGCCTCGGCCGCTTCGACATGCTGTTCTTCACCATCTGCGCGTTGGTAGGCCTGGACACACTCGGCCAGGTCTCCGGCTACGGCGCTCAGACGTTCACGTGGCTGATCGTCTTGGCCGTGCTGTTCGTGCTCCCCTACGCCCTGTTGATGTCGGAGCTCGGGAGCACGTTCACCGAGGAAGGCGGCCCCTATGAGTGGATGAAGCTGTCGTGGGGCCGGTTCCCAGCCGGCGTGGGTGCCATCCTCTACTGGGTGACCAACCCGCTGTGGGTCGGCGGCTCCCTGGCCTTCATCTCGACGGCGGCGTGGAGCGACAACATCGCCCACATCGGGGCCGGGACGTTCGGCGACTACGCGTTCAAGCTGGTGTTCATCTGGATCAGCATCGGCGTGGCCGTGGTGTCGCTCAAGCGCGGCAAGTGGATCCCGAACGTCGGGGCCATCGTCCGGATCGGGGTGCTGGGGTTGTTCTCGCTGACGGTCGTCATCTACGCGAGCGAGCACGGAGTGCACGGCTACCCGATCCACGAGTTCAGACCCAGCACCGCGGTGTTCTTGGGCCTGGTCCCGTTGCTGCTGTTCAACTACGTCGGGTTCGAGCTCCAGAACGGCGCCGCCGAGGAGATGGTCGACCCGCAGAAGGACGTGCCCCGATCAGTCACGGTCGGCGGGATCATCGCGGTGCTGTGCTACGCGATCCCCATCTTCGGCATCCTCGCGGTGCTACCGCCCAGCAAGATCAGCGGCATCGCCGGCTTCCTCGACGCCGTGAAGACCACCTTCAGTGTGTACGGCGGCGCGCAGAACTTCCTGGTCGACCTGATGGCGCTGGGCTTCATCTTCGCCCTGGTCACCTCGGGCAGCGTGTGGATGATGGGCTCCGACCGCGTGCAGGCGGTCGCGGCGTACGACGGCGCCTTCATCGGCTGGTTCGGCCGCTTCAACAAGTTCTTCGGCACCCCGGTGCGGGTCAACGTGATGTCGGGGGTGGTCGCGACGATGTTCATGATCGCGGCCGAGCGCCTCACGACCGGATCGAACGCGAACACCTTCACCGTGGTCCTCTACCTCGCCACCTCGACGACCCTGCTGTCCTACCTGTTGATCTTCCCGACCGTGATCAAGCTCCGCTACAGCCACCCCGAGGTCGACCGCCCCTATCGGCTGCCCTTCGGGATGGTGGGCGTCTGGACGGCCGGGATCCTCTGCACCGCCTGGATGGTGCTCGGCTCCTGGGTGGCGCTCTTCCCGGGCACTATCGAGCAGTCCGTGTTCGGGCTCAAATACAGCATCACGGACTCGTACGGCGTCTCGAGGCTGCGCTTCGAGGTGTTCACTCTCGGCACCTTGGGGGTCATCGTGCTGATCGCGGTCATCGGGTACGCCCTGGGGGCGCCGGTGCGCAACCAGTCGGGCACGCCCGACGCCCCGACGCCGCTGCCGCCCGCCGACTTGGAGCCCGCCGGCCAGTAGCGGGGCGGTGGGAGGACGTCATAGGTCACGCTTGCCGAAACGCAATGACCACGCCATGACCGGCCGAGGTCACACGTGGGGCATGACCTCGGCCGCGAGGAGCTCGAGGTGGTCGAGGTCGTGCAGGTCGAGGACCTGGAGGTAGAGGCGTTCGGTGCCCAGCTCGGCGTACCGCCCGATCGTGTCGACCATCTCCTGGGGAGTCCCGGCGAGCGCGTTCGCACGCAGATCGTCGAGCGACCGATCGATGAAGCCGGCGCGCCGCGAGAGCTCGGCCTCGTCGGCACCGCAGCACACGGTGTGCGCGTTGGAGTAGATCAGCGACGCGGGGTCGCGGCCGATCTCCTCGCACGCGGCTCGCACGCGCGCGAACTGAGCAGACGTGGTGTCCTCGTCGACGAACGGCAGGTTGAACTCCGCGGCGCACTGCGCGGTCAGGGCCGGGGTGCGCTTCTTGCCCTGGCCACCGATCAGGATCGGCGGGCCGGGCTTCTGGACCGGCTTCGGGAGGCCCGGCGAGTCGGTGACGGAGTGGTGCGTGCCGGCATAGGAGAACGTCTCTCCGGCCGGTGTCGCCCACAGCCCGGTCAGGATCGCGAGCTGCTCCTCGAGCCGGTCGAAGCGCTCGGGAGTCGGGGGGAACGGGATGGCGTACGCCGCGTGCTCGGCGTCGTACCAGCCGGCGCCGATGCCGAGCTCGACCCGGCCGCCGCTCATGTGGTCGACCTGCGCTACCGAGATCGCGAGCGGGCCGGGGTGGCGGAACGTCGCCGACGTCATCATCGTGCCGAGCCGGATGGTCGACGTCTCGCGCGCCAGCCCGGCCAGCGTCACCCACGAGTCGGTCGGGCCGGGCAGGCCGTCGACGCCCATGGCGAGGTAGTGGTCGGACCGGAAGAACGCCCCGAAACCGAGCTCCTCGGCCTTCAGCGCGACGGCCAGCTGGTCGTCGTACGTGGCGCCTTGCTGGGGTTCGACGAAGATGCGCAGCTCCATGGGAGCAGCCTGTCATGCCTCGGGGCGGCCGCCCGTGGTCCGGCAGGCGGCGGCGGCGAGGGCGTGGCCGTCACGCAGGCAGACGGCCGGTACGGCGTCGCGGCCGCGGGCGGCCAGGAAGCCGGCGGCGAAGGCGTCGCCGGCGCCGGTGGTGTCGAGCTCCGGGCGGTCGAGCAGCTCGGCGGCGAGCGAGGCCGTGTCGGACCCGTCGCTCCAGGTAGCCTCCCCCGATCCTGACGTGACCACGGCCTGCCGACCCGACCCGGCCAACGCACGGGCCAGCTCTGCGGACGAACCCGTGGCACCGGTCAGGACGGCGGCCTCGCTCTGGTTGGCGAAGAGGAGTGCGTCGTCGGGCACCAGCCCGAGAAACACCTCCGGGCCCACCAGCTCGAGTGGCGCCGAGGAAGCGGCGCCCACCGAGATCGTCATCCCTGCCGACCCGGCCGCGGCCATCGCGTGCACAGCGGCGTCGCGGGAGTCGCGGAGCAGGGCATAGCCGGAGACGTGCAGGTGGTCGCCGGCCCGGAACTCGTCGGTGGGGACGTCGAAGTCCATCAGCGAGAGGTTGGCGCCCGGGTCGGGCACCATGGTGCGCTCCCCGGTGGGCGCGACCAGGACCAGGCACGTGCCGGTCGGCCGGATCCGGTCGACCCGGAACCGGACGTCGACGCCGAGCGCGTGCAGGCTCTCGGCCTGCGCCTGCCCGGCCACGTCGTCACCGATCGCGCCGACGAAGATCGAGTCGACGCCGACCCGGGTCAGCCAGGCCGCGGTGTTCGCGGCCGAGCCGCCACCGACGTACGAGATCACGGCCGGGCTGTCCGATCCCTCGGCGAGCGGACCGAACAGGCGCGCGACGACGTCGACCATCAGGTCGCCGAGGCAGAAGTAGGTCACGACCGCGTCCCCACGGCGTACGCCGTCGCCACCTCGGCGGCGAGCTGCGCGTTCGAGCGCACCAGCGCCACGTTGGCGCGCAGCGACTCCCCGCCGCTCTCGCGATGGAAGAAGTCGAGGAGGTACGGCGTGACGTCCTTGCCGTGGACGCCGTCCCGGCCGGCGGCGGCCAGTCCGGACTCCAGCAGCCTGTCGTGGAGGTCGCGGTCCAGCTCGTCGGCCGCCGAGATCGGGTTGGCCAGGACGATCCCCCACCCCGTGGTGCCGACCCGTTCGGGGGCGGTCAGGATCGCGGCCCCCTCGTCGGGCGACTCGACCCGCCAGCCGACATCGTGGCCGGAGTCGGCGAGGTAGAAACCGGGGAACCGGTCGGTGCGGTAGCCGAGCACGCCGACGCCGAGCGTTTCGAGCCGCTCGAGCGTCGCGCCGACGTCGAGGATCGACTTCGCGCCGGCACACACGACGAGCACGCCGGTGTGGGCGAGGGTGGTCAGGTCGGCGGACTCGTCGTAGGAGTCCTGCGCCCCGCGGTGTACGCCGCCGAGCCCGCCGGTCGCGAAGACGGTGATGCCGGCGGCCGACGCCAGGTGCGCGGTGGAGGCGACCGTGGTCGCACCGACTCCCCCGCGGGCGGCGATGGTGGCCAGCTCGCGAACGCTCACCTTGACCGTCGACTCGTCGTTGGCGAGCCGGTCGAGCGCGCCGTCGTCCAACCCGATGTGCGCCTCGCCGTCGATCACCGCGATCGTCGCGGGGACCGCACCTCCGTCGCGCACCGTCTGCTCGAACTCGCGCGCCAGCCGCGCGTTGTCGGGCCGCGGCAATCCGTGGCTGATGATCGTGCTCTCCAGCGCCACCACGGGTCGTCCCGCTGCCAGCGCGTCCCGCACCTCATCGTGCACCCGCACCTGCGCCCCCTCAGCTGCTGGTCGGCCGGCCGAACGCCCGTCGTACCAGATCGAGGGCCTCATCCTGCCCCACGCCGAGCGCGCCCATCGCGTCGGCGTACGACGCGGCCGCCTGCTTGGCGGCCCGGTCGAGGTCGTCGCCACTCACGACGGTGCCCGCGCGTCCGCGGGTCGTCACGACGCCCGCGTGCTCCAGCTCGCGGTAGGCCCGGGCCACGGTGTTCGCCGCCACTCCGAGCTCGGCCGCGAGCGCGCGCACGGTCGGCAGCCGGGTGCCGGGCGGGAGTTGTCCGGAGGACACCTGGACCGCGATCTGCGTCCGGATCTGCGCGTACGGCGCGTCACGGGACGATGCGTCCAGGGTGATCACGTCCGCTCCCACCGGACCCACTCGAAACCGTCGCGCGGCTCGCGTCCGGTCTCGACCCATTCGTCGAGGTCGAAGTCCGGATAGTGGGCGTCGCCATCGGGGCTCTGGTGGACCTCGGTGAGCACCTGGTGGGTCGCCAGCGGCAGCGCCTGTTCGTAGATCTGCGTGCCGCCGACAACAAAGGTCTCGCCGGGCTGCCCGGCGGCCAGGGCGAGCGCCGCGTCGAGCGAGTGTGCGACCAGCACACCGTCGGCCGACCAGGTGGGGTTGCGCGTGACCACGATCGTCGTCCGGCCCGGCAGCGGCCGGCCGATCGAGTCGTACGTCGCGCGCCCCATCACCAGGGTGCCGCCCATGGTGGTGGCCTTGAAGTGGGCGAAGTCCTCCGGGATCCGCCACGGGATCCGGCCGTGGTCGCCGATCACGCGGTTGTCGGCGTAGGCCGCGATGAGCGTGAGGCGGTCAGACGGCAATGGGGGCCTTGATGCCCGGATGGGGGTCGTAGCCCTCCACCTCGATGTGCTCGAGGTCGAAGGCGTCGATCTCGGTCACCGACGGGTCGAGCCTCAGCGTCGGCAACGGCCGCGGGGCACGGGTCAGCTGGAGCCGCGCCTGCTCGACGTGGTTGGAGTAGAGGTGCGCGTCGCCCAGCGTGTGCACGAAGTCGCCGACTCCGAGCCCGGTGACCTGGGCGACCATGTGGGTGAGCAGGGCGTAGGACGCGATGTTGAACGGGACGCCGAGGAAGACGTCGGCGGAGCGCTGGTAGAGCTGGCAGCTCAGGCGCCCCTGGCCGCCATAATCAGACGGGGCGACGTAGAACTGGAACATCGTGTGGCACGGGGCGAGCGCCATCTGTGGGATGTCGGCGACGTTCCACGCGGAGACGATGTGGCGGCGGCTGTCGGGGTTGCGACGGATCTGGTCGAGCACCAGCGTGATCTGGTCGATGTGGCGGCCGTCGGGGGCCGGCCAGGAGCGCCACTGGTAGCCGTAGATGGGGCCGAGGTCGCCGTCTGCGTCGGCCCACTCGTCCCAGATCGTAACGCCGCGGTCGTGGAGCCACTTGACGTTGGTGTCGCCGCGGAGGAACCACAGCAGCTCGGCGAAGATCGAGCGGGTGTGGACCTTCTTGGTCGTGACCAGCGGGAAGCCCTCGGCCAGGTCGAAGCGCATCTGGTGGCCGAACACGCTGCGCGTGCCGGTGCCGGTGCGGTCGGACTTCTCGACTCCCGTGTCGAGGATGCGCTGGAGGAGATCGAGGTACGCCTGCATGGCCTCACCCTAGATCGGCGTACCGACCACCGTCAGGGACGCGCCCACGCCCTCGCCCAGTCGGGACGTACGGCGAGCACGGCGCCCGCGTCGCGGTGCAGGATGGTGCGACGGAGGAGCGCGCGAGTGACCATCGACATCGTCGGCAGGGAGGAAGAGCTCGCTTCCCTGCGCGCCTTCCTGGACGCGCCGCCGGAGGGCGCCATGACCCTCCGCCTGGAGGGCGATGCGGGCATCGGGAAGTCGACGCTGTGGGGTGCGGGCGTGGAACTCGCGCGTGAGCGGGGACTCCGAGTCCTGCGGGCCCATCCGGCCCAAGCCGAGCGCAGCCTTGCCTACGCGGGACTCGGCGACCTGTTCGAGGGGGTGCTCGACGAGACCCTGCCGTTGCTCAGCGCCCCGAGGCGACGAGCCCTCGAGATCGTGATGCTGCGCGCCGAGGCCGCGGACGGAGTGGACCAACGGGCTGTCGGCGTCGCGGTGCGCGATGTGCTGCAACATCTGAGCGAGCGCGAGCGCATCCTGATCGCGGTGGACGACGTCCAGTGGCTCGATCCACCGTCGTCGACCGTTTTCGACTTCGCCCTACGCAGGCTCGCTGCGCACGACGTGCGGCTGCTACTGGCCCGGCGACTCGACGGCGGGGAGTCGTCCGTGCGGGAGCTGCTTCTCGACGGTGAGGTGGGTCACCGCCTTGCCTTGGCCCCACTGGATGCCGAAGCGGTGCACCAGCTCTTGCGGGACCGGCTCGGCCGCGCATTCCCTCGGCAGACATTGCTCCGCATCCATGAACGATCCGGGGGGAACCCGTTCTATGCCATGGAGCTCGCCCGTGTCCTCAAAGGGGACCTCGACCCGCTTGAGCCGCTGCGGGTCCCGGAGACCCTCGAGGAGCTCCTGCGCGCGAGACTCGCCGACCTGCCGGCCGTCACCCGGGAGGCGCTCGAGCTCACCGCCCTGCTCGGCACGCCCTCCTTACAGCTTCTCGAACGGGCGGAGATTGCCGCGGACGCAGTGGACCCGGCTATGGCGGAGCACGTCGTCGAGATCGAGGACGGAGTAGTCCGCTTCACCCATCCGATGCTGGCCTCGGTCCTCGACCACGACCTCGGCGAGCGGAGGCGGGGCGTGCATGCCCGGATCGCCGGCATCGTCGACGACCCGCTGCAGCGAGCTCGTCACCTCGCCCTGGCGACCGCAGGGCCGGACGAGCGCGTCGCGAGCGTGGTCGAGGAGGCGGCGATGCTGGCCGGCAGCCTGGGCACCACCGAGACCGAGCTCGCCGAGCTTGCCGTCCGCTTGACGCCGCCGGAGGCCCTCGAGGACCGCCGCCGCCGCTCCCTTGCTGCCGCGCGCTCTCATCTGGCGGCCGGGGAGTGGACCCGGGCGCGCACGATTGCGACCGAGCTGCTGGACCAGGGAGCGAGCGGCTCCGGGCGTGCGGAGGTCCTCATCCTGCTCTCCGAGCTCGAGACCGTGGACCGCGCTGCGGAGCTCCTGGGCGAAGCCCTGCGGGTTCCGGCCACGCGGCCGGAGCTCCTGTCACTGATCCACTGCCGTCTCGCCTGGGTGACTCGTTTCACGACCGGGCACCACCACGCCGAGCAGGCGCTGCGGCTGGCCGAGCAGGTCGACGACGACGTGCTCCGAGCGCGTGCGCAGGCGCTTCGGGCGGTGCTCGGCTGGTTCCGCGGCGACGTGCAGTTCTCGGCTGAGCTCCTGGCATCGGCCGACGACCTACCGGCGGCACTCGGAGGCGAGCGCTTGATCCAGGAGGCGACGCTGGCGATCGTGAACACGTACGCACCGGCCGCGACAAGGGACCAGGCCCGCGCCTGGCTCGAGGTGGAGTACCTCGCGTGGCGTGAGCGGGACGAGCCTCGTGGCGCGCGCGCACGATGGGGGCTGGCGTGGATCGAGTTCTGGGCCGGGCGTTGGGACGTGGCCACCGCGCACGCCGAGAGCGCCCACAACATCGCGATCCAGTACGGGATCGAGGTTCCACAGGACCTCCTTCCGCTCGCAGTGATCGCCGTCCACGCCGGTTCCCTCGAGCTGGCGCGGGAGTACTCCGAGCGGGCCCTCCGACTTGCCGACGAGCAGTTCGGCTTCGATCCGCCCCAGCATCTCGCCGTGCTCGGACACGTGGCGATGCGCAGTGGCGACTCGTCCGCCGCTCTGGAGCGGTTTCGCTCGGCCGACCGGCGGGCCGCGGCTCTTGGGTGGCGCGAGCCCAGCCTGCGGTGGTGGACCGCCGACCACGCCGAGCTCCTCCTCGAGCTCGGCCGCATCGACGACGCTGAAGCGCTCCTGGAAGCATGGCAGGCGGACGCGATCCGAGTCGGTCGCGTCTGGGTGCTCGCGGGCGTGAGCAGGGGTCGTGGCCTGGTCGCGGCGGCGCGCGGCCAGGTCGACCGGGCTCAGGTACTGCTGGAGGAGGCGGTCACGCAGCACGAGGCGGTAGGTGACCCCTTCGGGCGGGCGCGGGCCCAGCTCGCGCTCGGCATAGTCATGCGTCGCGCCCGGCAGAAGCGCCGGGCCCGTGCTGCGATCGAGGCCGCAGCTGAGGGATTCGACGCCGTCGGTGCCCGCGGATGGGCGGCGGAAGCGCGCTCCGAGCTCGGCCGGATCGGTGGTCGTCGCGAGGCGCAGGGGCTGACGCCTGCGGAGAACCGGGTCGCCGAACTGGTCGCCCAGGGCAGGACGAACAAGGAGGTGGCTGCTGCACTCCTGCTCGGGGAGCGCACCGTCGCAACCCACCTCACGCACATCTACCGGAAACTCGGCGTCCGCTCCCGGACCGAGCTGGCCCACCGGGTGAGCCACGAGCCAGACCCTGAGCCACCCAAACCTCAGAGGTTCTGACGATTACACGGTGCCGGTTCACACCTACGGTCGTGCGTAACGGGGCCTGACAGTGAGCCTTCCAGTCGTGAGGAGAACATCATGCGAACCAGGATTGCTGCGGTCTCGCTCGTGGCTGCGCTGGCAGGCGCACTCGTCACCGTCGGTCCGGTGCCTGCCGGATCGGCCGAGGGTCGGACGCCGGTCGGCGAGTTCTGCAGCAACCCAAGCGCCCTACCCAAGCCCGGTGCCTGCATCTCGCTCGCCTACGGCGAGGAGAGCGCGCAGGGTTACACGGGATCCCCAGATCGCGCGCTCGCGCTGAGGCCGGGAACGTACTGGCTGAGCCTGAACGACACCAGCACCGCCCACAACTTCATGCTGGAGAGCCCCGACGGCTCCGAACAGGACCTCACCGAGGTCGCTGCAGCGCCGGGGTGGGTGACCGTGAAGGTCACTCTCACCCCCGGCACCTGGGTGCTGTTCTGTGAGCCGCATCGGGACTTCGGAATGTACGTCGAGCTGCAGGTCGGCGGCGTCGGACAGGTCGGATAGTCCCGACCTCACACGGAGACACCTCTCTCGGCGAGCAGCTCGTCACGCTTGAAGGCATAGCCTGATCTCGCCGGGCGTCTCGAGCATGGTCCGACGCTAGCTCCCGAGACCGACCTCGCCCTTGATCGCGGTTGTCGCGTCTCCCCCGACCCAGACGGTGTCACCGTCGCGGTCGACGTACACCCGGCCCTGCCGGCCCAGCATCGTCCCCTGCGACGCGACGTACGACGTGGGGAGCCGGTCGCCGGCCAGCCACTGGCCGATGCTCGCGTTGAGCGACCCGGTGACGGGGTCCTCGACCACGCCGATGCTGGGGCAGAACGCGCGCACCTCGACCGCGCACTCCGATCCCTCCGGATAGGCGCCGACGACGCCGACCTCGAGGTCACCGAACTGCGCCCAGTCGGGACGTACGGCGAGCACCGCGGCCGCGTCGCGGAGCAGCACCCCGACCCAGCCGGGCCCGTTGTCGATCCAGCGGGCGTCGACGATGTCGTCGTCCGCGAGTGCCAGCGCCCGGACCAGCTCGGCACGCTCCTCCCCCGTCACCGGCCCCTCGCGCACGACGGGCGGGGCGGCGAACGCAAGCCGCTCGCCGCGTCGTACCCGCACCAGGCCGGCTGGGCACTCCTGCACGACCTCGCCTTCCCGTCGCGGCACACCATCGGCCTCCAGCCACGCGTGCGCGCTGCCGATCGTCGGGTGCCCGGCGAACGACAGCTCCTCGCTCGGTGTGAAGATCCGCACGCGGTAGTCGGCCACGGCGGGATCCGTGGGCAGGAGCAGGAACGTCGTCTCGGACAGGTTGGTCCAGTTGGCGAACCGGTGCATCTCGTCGTCGCTGACGCCCTCGGCGTCGTGGACGACGGCGAGCGGGTTGCCGAGGTAGGCCTGGGACGAGAACACGTTGACCTGGCTGAAGCGGCGCATGCTCCGACGCTAGTGGTGGGGACGGTCCCATCCGAACCCGAGTCGATCGATAGATTTTGCGCTGTGGACTTGGCGACGTACTCCCTTCCCGACCTCGACGGGAGCGAGGTCGTGGTCCCCGCGCCGGGACCGGGCCCGGGCAACTGGTCGGGCGCGGCGAGCGCCGTGGTGGTGGACGGCGACGTCTACCTGGCCTATCGGACGCGCCGGCCGCTCGACGACGGCCGGGGCGTCTCGGTCGTGGTCGCGCGCTCCCGGGACGGGGTGCACTTCGAGACGGTGTGCGAGGTCGGGCGCGACGACTTCGGTGCCGAGTCCTTGGAGCGCCCGGTCGTGCTCCGCGTCCCGGGCGGTGGCTGGCGGCTCTACCTCTCCTGCGCGACCCCGGGCAGCAAGCACTGGTGGATCGAGGCGATCGACGCCGACCGTCCCGAGGACCTGGCCTCCGGTCGACGCACGGTCGTGCTGCCGGGCTCCGACACGGTCGCGGTGAAGGACCCCGTGATCGTCGTGGACGACGCCGGCACCTGGCACGCGTGGATCTGCGAGCACCCGCTGACGGAGCCGGGCCACGAGGACCGGATGTCCACGGCGTACCAGCGAAGCGACGACGGCCTGGTGTGGCACCGTCGGGGCACCGTCCTCTCGCCGCGCACCGGAGCCTGGGACGCACGGGGTGCGCGGGTCAGTGACGTGATCAGCCTCCACCCGCTCGTCGTGCTGTACGACGGCCGGGCCGGCGCCGAGGACAACTGGCACGAGACCACCGGCGTGGCCCGCGGAACAACGCCGGACGACGCCTCCTCCGACCTGGTCGCCGACGGGGGCGTGCCGTTGCGTTCGCCTTACTCCGACGGCGCCTGCCGCTACGCGACGTCGGTGACCATGCCCGACGGCACACTCCGCCTCTACCTGGAGGCCGCCCGGCCGGACGGCGCTCACGACCTCGTCACGGTCACCGGCTGACCCGGTAGGAGCGGAGCCCGCTCACGCCGAGAGCGACATGGGGCCGTAGACGTCGCGCTCGTGCTCGACGAGCGTCACCGAGTCGACCCCGGCGGCCGACAGCTCGGCCCAGACCTCGCCGACCCACGACTCGGCGTCGGCCTGCGAGGCGAAGCGCTGGTTGGAGTACTCCTCCGGGACGAGCGCGTCGCCGCCCGCAACGTCGTGAAGCCGCCACCACCACGGCCGCTCGGCGGGCGGCGGCGGGCGGAAGGTCGCGGGCTGCTCGGGGAGGTTCACTGTTCACGCACCGAGGTGTCGACGAAGGGGAACGCGTGAGACACGAAGATCTCGCGACGGGTGCGGATCTGGACGCCGAGCTCGGCCTCGGGATCCACGAACGTCGGCACCAGCGCCATCCCGATGCCCTTGCGCAGGGTCGGGGAGTAGGTGCCGGAGGTGATCTCGCACAGGGGTACGTCGGGCGTCAGGCTCACGCTCATCCCCGGCCGCGGGATGCCATGCTCCAGCGCGACCAGGCCGCGCAGCTTGCGCTTCGGACCGAGCTCCCGCTCCACGGCAAGAGCGTCCCTGCCCCAGAAGGCGTCCTTCTTCCAGCCCACTGCCCAGGCCAGCCCGGCCTGGTTGGGCGTCACGTCGATCGTGATGTCCTGCCCGTGCAGGGGGTACCCCATCTCGGTGCGCAGCGTGTCGCGAGCGCCGAGTCCGCAGGGCAGCATCCCGTACGGCGCGCCCGCCTCGAGCAGCGCGTCCCACAGGGCAGCGGCGACCTCGTTGAGCGCGATCAGCTCGTAGCCACGTTCTCCGGTGTAGCCGGTCCGGCAGACGACGACACCGGTGTCGTGGAACTCGGCCTCGATGAACGACATGTACTCGTGTCCGGACGGGAAGCCGATCGCGTCGAGGACCTCGTCGGACTTCGTGCCCTGCACGGCCAGCACGGCGTACCGTGTGTGGTGGTCGAGGATCTTCATCCCCGCCGGTGCCGTGGCCGCGAGCCGCCGGCACACCTCGGCGGAGTTGGCGGCGTTGGGCACGAGCAGCACGTGCTCGTCGTCGTGGAAGTAGGCGATCAGGTCGTCGACGATGCCGCCGGTCGCGTCGTCGCAGCACAACGTGTACTGCGCCTTGCCGTGCCGGATCTTGCCGAGGTCATTACTCAACGTCGTGTTGACGTATGAGGCGGCGCCGGATCCGGTGACCATCACCTTGCCGAGGTGGCTGACGTCGAAGATGCCGACGGACTCGCGGACCGAGGTGTGCTCCTTGACCACTCCGCTGGGGTACTCCAGCGGCATCGACCAGCCGCCGAACTCCGCGAACTTCGCACCCAGCGCGACGTGACGGTCGTGCAACGGCGACTGCAGGAGGCCCGCTGCCGCAACGTTCTCGTCGGCCATGCCCGCGAACCTACACCGGCTCAGGCGCGCCGGTGGGATGCCGCACCAGCATGGCTATCCTGCCCCGGTGACCTCCTTTCACCTCCGCGGCGCGAGCCCGGCAAAGACTCGGGCAGACGCCGTCGTGGTCGGCGTGGTGAAGACCGCGAAGGGGGTGTCCCTGGCCGACGGTGCCGAGGACGTCGCCGAGGCCTTCGGCCGTTCGCTCCGCCCCCTGTTGAGCACCCTCGGCTTCACCGGCAAGGCGGGCGAGGTCGCCAAGATCCCGACCGGCGGCAAGCTGGCGAGCCCGCTGCTCGTGCTGGTCGGCATGGGCTCGAAGGCCGACGACCGCGCGGCGGCTCTCCTCGCCGTACGACGTGCGGCCGGCGTCGCAGCGCGCTCGATCGCCAACGCGGCCTCGGTCGCACTGGCCCTGCCGGCCGACGACGCGGCCCTGATCCGCAACGTCACCGAGGGCTATCTCCTCGGTGGCTACACGTTCGGCCGCTACCTCTCCAAGACGCCGGAGGCGAAGGCCGGCACGGTGACGGTGCTGAGCCCGATCGCGCGTCGCCAGGAAGCCGTCGCGGCGTTCGACGAGGCGCAGCTGCTCTCGGCGGCCGTGGCCGCGACCCGCGACTGGGTGAACACGCCTGCGGGCGATCTCACCCCGCCCCAGCTCGTCGACGAGATCGTGAAGGCCGCCAAAGGCACCAAGGTCAAGGTGAAGGTGCTCGACGACTCCGAGCTCGCCAGGCTCGGGTGCGGAGGGCTGCTCGGCGTCGGCGGCGGCTCGAGTGCGCCACCTCGGCTGGTGGAGCTCAGCTACTCCCCTGCCGACCCGGTCGCCCACATCGCACTGGTCGGCAAGGGGATCACGTTCGACTCCGGTGGCCTGACCATCAAGACCGGCAGCGGCATGGAGACCATGAAGTGCGACATGGCCGGCGCGGCGGCGATCACCCAGGCGACGCTGACCATCGCGCGGCTCGGGCTGCCGGTGAAGGTCTCGGCCTTCGCCTGTCTCGCCGAGAACATGGTGTCCGGCAGCGCGATGCGCCCCGGTGACGTCCTCTCGATCTACGGCGGCCGCACCGTCGAGGTGCTGAACACCGACGCCGAGGGGCGTCTGGTGCTGGCCGACGGGCTCCAGCGCGCGGTCGAACGGAAGCCCGACGTCATCATCGACGTGGCCACCCTCACCGGGCACATGGTGACGGCCCTCGGCACCAAGGTCGGAGCGGCCTTCGGCGACGAGGAGGTCGTGAGCTCCCTCATCGCCGCCGGGCGCGAGTCCGGGGAGAAGCACTGGCCGATGCCGATCCCGGCCGACATCGTCGAACGGGTTCATGGCAGCAAGGTGGCCGACCTCGCCCAGCACGACTGGACCCGCTGGGGAGGCGGCCTGCTGGCCGCGGCGTTCCTCCGCGAGTTCACCGACGGTCTCCCGTGGGCACACCTCGACATCGCCGGACCCGGCTTCAACTCCGGCTCGCCGTACGGCCACGTGACCGCGGGCGGCACCGGCTTCGCGCTGACCACGCTGGTCGACTACGCCCGCGCGCTCAGCTGTCCCGACGGTGCTCCTGCGAGCGCTCCTGACGCGCCTTCTGCAGCTTGATGTAGTCGCGCATGCGCTGCGGGATGCCGACGACGCCTGCCTCATAGGCACGGACGCCGCGGCGGCTGCAGAACGCGTAGGCCCACTCGGCCGAGGGCACCCGGCGCCGGGTGTACTCGCCGTCCCAGGCGACCAGCAGGAGGGTGACGTCGCTGACCGCCGTCCGCGGCTCGACCCAGCCCTCCACGCCCTCGCGGGTGGACACGAAGTCGATCAGGTGCTGCTCGTCCTCATCGTTTGACGCGCGGACCCGGGTCGACCCGGTGCGCGCGGTGTCCCCTTGGGGACGGCTGAAACGCGCTCGACTGCCCCGTCCGAAGAACCTCACGAGATCAAGTGTGCCGTGTGCCCGGGAGCGGAGGCGGGATCTCCTTGCGAAGCGTCGCGGAAAGAGTGCAAGGATGGGAAAGTGACCGACGGAGAGTTCGACGTACTCATTCTCGGGGCGGGATCGGGTGGGTACGCGTGTGCGTTGCGGGCCGCCCAGCTCGGCCTGTCGGTGGGTCTGGTCGAGAAGGGCAACCTGGGCGGCACCTGCCTGCACGTGGGCTGCATCCCGACCAAGGCCCTGCTCCATGCTGCCGAGGTGGCCGACCTCGCGCGCGACTCCGCGCAGTTCGGGGTGCGGGCCAGCCTCGACGGCATCGACATGCCCGGCGTCAACGCCTACAAGGACAAGGTCGTGTCCAGGCTCTTCAAGGGCCTCACCGGCCTGATCAAGGGTCGCGGGATCACCGTGGTCGAGGGTGAGGGCAGGCTGACCGGCCCGCGGGAAGTGACCGTGGGAGACAGGACTTACGCTGGGAAGCACGTGGTGCTGGCCTCCGGCTCCTACAGCAAGACCCTGCCCGGCCTCGACATCGACGGGGAGCGGGTGCTCACCTCCGAGCACGCCCTCCGGCTCGACCGCGTCCCGGCCTCGGTGATCGTGCTCGGCGGCGGGGTCATCGGTTGCGAGTTCGCCAGCGTCTGGGCGAGCTTCGGGGCCGAGGTCACCCTCGTCGAGGCCCTGCCGCGGCTGGTGGCCGCCGAGGACGAGGCGTCGTCGACGGCGCTGGAACGCGCCTTCCGCAGGCGCAAGATCCAGATCCGCACCGGCACGCCGTACCAGAGTCTGAAGGTGACCGACGACGGCGTCGCGCTCACCGTCGAGGGCGGCGATGTGATCGAGGCCGAGCTGCTGCTGGTCGCGGTCGGGCGCGGTCCGTCCACCGACGGCCTGGGGTACGACGAGCAGGGCGTCGCCATGGAGCGCGGCTTCGTGCTGACCGACGACCGGTGCCGCACCAACGCCGACGGCGTGTACGCCGTCGGCGACATCGTGCCCGGTCTGCAGCTGGCCCACCGCGGCTTCCAGCAGGGCATCTTCGTCGCCGAGGACATCGCCGGGCTCGAGCCGGTCACGATCGACGAGGCCGGGATCCCGCGCATCACCTACAGCCACCCCGAGATCGCGTCCGTGGGCCTCGACGAGGCGGCGGCCCGCGCCCAGTACGGCGTGGTCGAGACCGTGACCTACGACCTCGCCGGCAACGGCAAGAGCCAGATCCTCGGTACCCAGGGTTTCGTCAAGCTGATCCGGCTCCCGGACGGGCCGGTGGTCGGCGTACACCTGGTCGGCGACCGGGTCGGCGAGCTGATCGGCGAGGCCCAGCTCATCTACAACTGGGAGGCCCACGCCGAGGACGTCGCGCCCCTCGTGCACGCCCACCCGACCCAGAACGAAGCGCTCGGAGAGGCGCACCTGGCCCTGGCCGGCAAGCCGCTCCACGCGCACGCCTGACCGCCCGACCTGAACACTCACGACCGCAGCCCGCGACGACAGGAAGATCGAGACCCCCATGGCCACCGAAGTCAAGCTCCCCGAACTCGGCGAATCCGTCACCGAGGGCACGGTCACCCGCTGGCTCAAGCAGGTCGGGGACGAGGTGGCCGTCGACGAGCCGCTGCTCGAGGTCTCGACCGACAAGGTCGACACCGAGATCCCCTCCCCGGTCGCCGGCACCCTGCTGGAGATCAAGGCGAAGGAGGACGCCACCGTCGAGATCGGCGCGATCCTGGCGGTGATCGGCGCTTCGGACGAGGCGGCCGCTGACGGCGGTGGCGACGAGGGCTCCGGTGACCAGGAGCAGGCCGCCGAGCCCGAGCCGGCCGCGGCCGAGGAGCCTGCGGCCGAGGAGGCACCCGCCGACGAGGCACCCGCCGAGGAGGCACCCGAGCCGGAGCCCGAGCAGAGCCACGAGGAAGAGCCGCCCCTGGCCGAGGAGGCATCCGAGCAGGAGAGCGCACAGGAGTCCGTGGACGAGTCCGAGGCACCGGCCCAGGCCGAGCCGGAGCAGGCCGAGCCGGAGCAGGCCGAGCCGGAGCAGGCCGAGCCGGAGCAGGCAGCACCCGCGGCCGAGGCGACGGGCAGCGGCGAGCAGACCGTCGTACGCCTGCCGGAGCTCGGTGAGTCGGTCACCGAGGGCACCGTGACCCGCTGGCTCAAGCAGGTCGGCGATCAGGTCGCCGCGGACGAGTCGCTGCTGGAGGTCTCGACCGACAAGGTCGACACCGAGATCCCCTCCCCGGTCGCGGGCACCCTGCTGGAGATCAAGGTCAACGAGGACGAGACGGTCGACGTCGGGGCCGAGCTGGCCGTGATCGGATCGGGCGAGGTCTCGTCGGGTGGCGCCGAGCCGCCGTCGTCGGACGAGTCCGACGCGCAGCCCGAGGCCGAGCCCGAGCCCGAGGCCGAGGCCGAGGCCGAGCCCGAGGCCGAGGCCGAGCCCGAGCCCGAGGCCGAGCCCGAGGCCACCACCCCCGAGCCGGCCGCCGAGGCCGAGCCGGCCGAGGAGGCAGCAGCGCCCGCAGAGGAAGCGGCGCCCGAGCAGCCGGAGAAGGCCGCTGAGCCCGCCCAGGAGTCGGGTGCGCGGGAGCCGTCGTCGTACGTCACTCCGCTGGTGCGCAAGATGGCGACCCAGCACGGCGTGGACCTGGCCGCGGTCGTCGGCACGGGTGTCGGTGGTCGCATCCGCAAGCAGGACGTGCTCGAGGCTGCGCAGAAGGAGGGCACCGACACCACTCCGAGCCGTCCCGCCGCAGCCGCTGCCGCGGCCGCAAAGCCCGCCGCCCCGGCTGCTCCCGCGGCCGGCCAGCGGGCGGCCGAGGCCGCGCCATCGCCGCTGCGTGGCAAGACCGAGCCGATGTCCCGTCTGCGCAAGGTGATCGCCAAGCGGATGGTCGAGTCGCTCCAGACGAGTGCCCAGCTGACCACCGTGGTCGAGGTCGACGTGACCTCGATCTCGCGGCTGCGCGACTCTGCAAAGGAGGAGTTCGCCTCCCGTGAGGGCGTCAAGCTGTCGTTCATGCCGTTCTTCGCCAAGGCGGCGATCGACGCGCTCAAGCAGCACCCGAGCCTGAATGCCGCGATCGACAGCGAGAAGGGCGAGGTCACCTACTACGACCGGGAGAACCTCGCGATCGCCGTCGACACCGACCGCGGCCTGCTGACCCCGGTGATCAAGGAGGCGGGCGACCTCTCGATCGCCGGGCTCGCCCGCAAGATCGCCGACGTCGCCGAGCGGACGCGGACCAACAAGATCACCCCCGACGAGCTGTCCGGCGGCACGTTCACACTGACCAACACCGGGAGCCGGGGTGCGCTGTTCGACACCCCGATCATCAACCAGCCGCAGGTCGCGATCCTGGGCACGGGTGCGGTGGTGAAGCGCCCGGTGGTCATCGACGACGCCAACCTCGGCGAGACGATCGCCGTACGCCAGATGGTCTACCTCGCCCTGACCTACGACCATCGGCTGGTCGACGGCGCGGACGCGGCCCGCTTCCTGGGCGACGTGAAGGGTCGGCTCGAGGCCGGTCAGTTCGAGGTCTGACGGGTGAAGGTCGTCGTCGCCGGAGCTTCGGGCTTCCTCGGGAGCCACCTGGTCGCCGCGTTGAACGATCGCGGGCACACCGTCACCAAGCTGGTACGCCGACCCGCCGAGGCCGCGGACGAGTCGCGGTGGGACCCGGCCGCCGGTGAGGTCGACGACAAGGTGATCGAGGCGGCCGACGTCGTGGTGAACGTCGCCGGCTCGCCGACCATGGGCAACCCCCACTCCCGGAAGTGGGCGACGGCCCTGCGTGAGAGTCGCGTCACGAGCACCAGCACGTTGGCCTGGGCGATCGCCGGCGGCGACCGGAAGCCGGCGTTCCTGGCCGGAAACGGCATCTCGATCTACGGCGACCACGGTGCCCAACCCCTCACCGAGGCCAGCGACAGCCGCGGGCACGCCTTCCTCACCGAGGTCTCGCGGGAGTGGGAGGCGGCCACCGAGCCGGCCCGCGAGTCAGGTGCCCGCGTCTGCATCCTGCGGACGGCGCCCGTGCTCGACCGGAGCAGCGAGCCGCTGAAGGCCCTCCGGCGACTGTTCCGGCTCGGCCTCGGTGGGCGGCTCGGAAGCGGCGAGCAGTACTTCCCGATCATCTCCCTGCGCGACTGGGTCGCCGCCGTGGTGTTCCTCGCCGAGACCGACGACGCACGAGGGCCGTTCAACCTCTGCTCCCTGGAGACAGCCACGAACGCCGAGTTCACGCGGGCACTCGGGCGGGCCGTCGGCCGACCCGCGGTGATCCCCGTGCCCTCATTTGCGATCAGGGCCGGCGCCGGTCGGATGTCGCCGGAGCTGCTGGGCTCACTGAACACCTCTCCGCAGGCGCTGGTCGACGCGGGCTTCGAGTTCCATGACCCCGACGTGACCTGCGTACTGGCGGCCGGTCTCGGTCAGCGGGCGTAGACCTCGGTCACCCGCCATCCCTGCGGCGACCGCCGCAGGTCCACCCGCCGGGTCACCGGCTGCCCCGGCGGCAGGCCGGTGCGTGTGCCATGGCCGACCGCGACCGCATCCACCAGCCGATCGGTGACCAGGAGCCGGAGGCGCCGCCGCGTGCAGACCAGGACGTGGACGGCCAGCACCTGACGGTGCATCGACCTGACCCGCAGACCGCGTGACCGGTAGCCCGCCAGCATCGCCCCGTCGCGGCGCGCCGTCCTCGAGCCCCGGGCGTAGAGCGTCGTCAGGGCCGGCACGTCGTCGCGAGCCCACGCCGCCGCGCGACGCCGGTCCCACCTTCTCAGTACGCCGAGCGCCCGGGCCGTGCACCGATCCGGTGCCGCCGCGACTCGCGCGCCCGGGTCACGTCGTACGCCGTGGTCGCTGGCGGAGCGCGCGATGCCGAGTGCGCCGACCGCGACCGCCGTCACCAGCAGCGAGACCAGGAGCAGGCGGGGTGTGCGCACTCCCCCACTCTGGCGACATCGGCGCGCTCCTGCCCGACTTCGTCCACAGGCCACCTACCGTGGGCGAATGGCGATCTCCCGGCGCGGCCTCCTGCTCGGGACCGCCACTGCGGCGGTCGCGGTCGGCGGCGTCGGCGTGGCCGTCGAGGAGCGCTGGCTCCCGGGGCGCACCCGCGTGCGCGGGCTCCTCGGCCTGAACGGTCCGGGCGGCCACATCCCCGACGTCACTCCGGGTACGGTGGTGACCGGATCGTTCGTGTCGCAGCACCGGCTCGGGGCGCGGACGGGCTGGTCGATCGTCTACCCCGGAGCCGAGGCCGAGCCGCTGCCGGTCATGGTCTCCCTGCACGGGCTGGGCGGCGACCACACCACCGCGATCTCCCAGCTGGGCATCGACCGGTTCCTCCCGGCGGCGGTGGCGGCCGGGGTGCCGCGCTTCGCCATCGCCACCGTCGACGGCGGAACGACGTACTGGCATCCGCGCCCGACCGGTGAGGACGCCGGCGCCATGGTCCTCGAGGAGTTCCTGCCGCTGCTCGGGGAGCAGGGCCTGCGCACGGACCGGATCGCGTTCCAGGGGTGGTCGATGGGCGGCTACGGCTCGCTCCGCCTCGGAGCCATCCTGGGTGCCGACACCGTGCGCGCCGTCGCAGTCATGAGCGCGGCGCTGTGGACCGACGCGTCCGGCGCCTCGACATCCGGCTTCGCCGACGCGGCGGAGTACGAGCGCTACACCGTCTTCGGCCACCAGTCCTCGCTGGACGGCATCGCGGTGCGGCTCGACTGCGGGACCGACGACCCGTTCTACGCCGCGGACCAGGCCTACGTGGCCGGCTTCCACCGACCGGTCACCACCACGTTCCAAGCCGGTGCGCACGACGACGCCTACTGGACCCGGATGCTGCCGGCCCAGCTGACCTTCGTCGGCCGCGCGCTAGGGTCGCAGGCGTGAGCGAGCTCGTGTTCCGCGAGGGTGGTTTCGGGGATGACGCCGTCGACTACCTCGCCGCCTGGGAGACGCAGCGCGAGATCCATGGCCGGGTCGTCGCGGGCGAGACGCCCGACACCGTCTGGCTGCTGGAGCACCCGCCGGTCTTCACGGCGGGCAAGCGCACCGCCCCTCATGACCGACCGGCCGACCCCGGGGGCGCTCCCGTCATCGACGTCGACCGCGGCGGCCTGATCACGTTCCACGGCCCCGGGCAGCTGGTCGGCTACCCGATCGTCCGGCTCCCCGACCACGTCAAGGTCGTCGACTACGTACGCCGGGTGGAGGAGGCCCTGATCAGGGTCTGCGCCGACTTCGACCTGGAGACGGCCCGCGTCCCCGGCCGCAGCGGCGTGTGGCTCAGGGCGTGGGGGCCACGCCCTGAGCGCAAGATCGCGGCTCTCGGGATCCGGGTCAGCCGGGGCGTGACCATGCACGGCTTCGCCCTGAACTGCAACGTCGACCTGTCGTGGTACGACCGCTTCGTGCCGTGCGGCATCTCCGACGCCGGGGTCACCTCGGTGACCGCCGAGCTGCGTGGCAACGTCACGGTGGCGGAGGTCCTGCCCAGCGTCCGCCGGCACCTGACCGACCTGCTCGCGTGGTCGCCGTACTCGCCGACGCCCGACTACGAGCCGAGGCCCGAGCCCGGCCGAGGATGGCGTGTACCCGTCCTCGGCCTGCCCGCCTGACCGACGGCGTCCCCGGCCCTGATCACAACCGGCCACGGGGCGCGCCAAGGATTCCAGAAATGGTCGCCGCACCTCTCGCCAAGCGTCCCGGCAAGGTCCACGATGCGCATGTGTCCCTCACTGACGACCTCGCCGCCAACCCCATCGCCGCCGAGCACTACGGCGCCAAGACCGTCGCCGTCGAGCCCGGCGGAGTCGAGTTCATCCCGGACAGCGAGCGTCACGGACGCCCGCTCAACCTCCTGTGGACCTGGACCTCGCCGAACCTCGAGTTCGCCACCATCGCGGTCGGCATCATCGGGCCGCTCTTCTTCGGGCTGTCCTTCTGGCAGACGGTCGCAGCGATCGTGCTCGGGACCGGGCTGGGCTCGCTGACCCACGGCATCCTGTCGAGCTGGGGACCATCCTCGGGCCTGTGTCAGATGGTGCTGAGCAGGACGGCGTTCGACCCGACCGGCAACGCGCTTCCCGCCGGAATCAACGCGGCGGTCGCCGGCATCGGGTGGTTCGCGGTCAACTCCATCAGCGGTGCGCTCGCCCTTCACGCGCTCGTGAGCGGTGCGCCCAAGTGGCTGTGCCTGCTGGTGATCGTGGTGGCGCAGCTCCTGGTCGCCTATCTCGGCCACAACCTCGTGCATGTCTTCGAGCGGATCGCCTTCCCGTTCCTCGCAGTCGTCTTCCTGGTCGGTGCCGCGATCATCTTCCACAAGGCTCACCTCGGCGCCAGTGGTCACCCGATCCCGGGTGCCTTCCTGATCGAGACGGCGGCGGCCTTCGGCTACGCCTGTGGCTGGAACCCGTACGCGTCGGACTACACGCGCTATCTCCGACGCGACGTGAGTCCGCTGGCGGTCGGGCTGTTCGCCGGGCTGGGCGTCTTCGTCTCCTGTGTCGTGCTGGAGGCGGCCGGCGCGGCGATGGTCTCGGCCGCGGGTGCGGCGGCCAACGTCGACCCCGGCGTCTACACCGGCCTGATGCCGACCTGGATCGGCAAGCTGACGCTGCTGTGCATCGCCGTCGGCGCCGTCTGCGCCAACGCCCTCAACATCTACTCCGGGGCGATGTCCGCGCTCGCCCTCGGGATACGCCTTCCCGTGCATCGGGCGCGCGCCTACGTGGCCGTCGTCTTCGGCGTCTGTGGCTTCGTGCTCGCGCTGTTCGGCATCAAGAACGCGGGCACCAACTACGAGAACTTCCTGCTCGTGATCGCCTACTGGATCGGCCCATGGCTCGGCGTCGTGCTGGTCGACCGGTTCCGCCGGCGGGGACAGGACGTCACCGCACTCGCCCTGAAGTCCGGGTTCCACAACCCACGCGGTGCGATCGCGATGGCGGTCGGCATGGTGCTGTCCATCTGGCTGTTCTCCAACCAGACCGAGTACGTCGGCAAGCTCGTCCAGCACAACCCGCACCTGGGAGACATCACCTTCCTGGTCGGGTTCGCGGTGGCCGCCGCCGTATATCTTGGCCTGGAGCGGCTGCTTCCCGAGTACGGCGCGGAGGCATGACCTCAGACGAGGAGATGCTCGCGGTCGCGGTCGAGGAGGCACGCCTCGGCCTGGCCGAGGGCGGCGTACCGGTGGGTGGGGCGCTGTTCGGTGCCGACGGCACACTGCTGGGGCGTGGACACAACCGGCGGGTCCAGGACGACGACCCGTCGGTGCACGGCGAGACCGCGGCGTTCAAGAACGCCGGCCGGCAGCGCAGCTACCGAGGTACGACGATGGCGACCACCCTTTCGCCGTGCTGGTTCTGCTCCGGGCTGATCCGCCAGTTCGGGATCTCGCGTGTGGTCATCGGCGAGGCACAGACCTTCTACGGCGGACACGACTGGCTGGCCGAGAACGGCGTCGAGGTGGTTCTGCTCCACGACCCCGAGTGCGTCGACCTGATGGCCAGGTTCATCGCCGAGAAGCCCGAGGTCTGGTTCGAGGACATCGGCGAGGACTAGGGCGGCCACGATCCGGCTCCCCCTGGGGCGGCGGGTAGCATTGATCGACGTGACCCAAGCCCCTCCCGCCACTGCCGGTCCCGACGGCAGGAAGCTCCTGCGCCTGGAGGTCCGCAACGCCGAGACCCCCATCGAGCGCAAGCCGGAGTGGATCAAGACAAGGGCGAGGATGGGCCCGGCGTACCAGGAGCTGCTCGGCCTGGTGAAGTCCGAGGGACTGCACACGGTGTGCCAGGAAGCCGGCTGTCCCAACATCTTCGAGTGCTGGGAGGACCGCGAGGCGACGTTCCTCATCGGCGGTGACCAGTGCACCCGCCGCTGCGACTTCTGCCAGATCGACACCGGCAAGCCGGACCCGCTGGACCGCGACGAGCCGCGCCGCGTCGCGGAGTCGGTGCAGAAGATGGGACTGCGCTACGCCACCATCACCGGCGTCGCCCGCGACGACCTGCCCGACGGCGGAGCCTGGCTGTACGCCGAGACGGTGCGCGTGATCCACGAGGTCACTGCTGACAACGAGGGGGGCGGCACCGGCGTGGAGAACCTGATCCCCGACTTCAACGGCAAGCCCGACCTGCTGGCCGAGGTCTTCGAGAGCCGACCCGAGGTGCTGGCCCACAACGTCGAGACGGTGCCGCGCATCTTCAAGAGGATCCGCCCGGCGTTCCGCTACGACCGCTCACTGGGCGTCCTCACCGCGGCTCGCGAGTTCGGGCTGGTCACCAAGTCCAACCTCATCCTCGGCATGGGCGAGACCCGCGAGGAGGTCAGCCAGGCCCTGCGCGACCTGCACGAGGCCGGCTGCGAGCTGGTCACCATCACGCAGTACCTCCGCCCGTCGGCCCGCCACCACCCGGTCGAGCGCTGGGTCAAGCCTGAGGAGTTCGTCGAGATGGCCGCGGAGGCCGACGAGATCGGTTTCTCGGGCGTGCTGTCCGGCCCGCTGGTGCGTTCGTCGTACCGGGCCGGTCGCCTGTACCGTCAGGCCATGTCGGCGCGTACGCCGGCCTGACAACCTGACCACCACGGAGTAGTCGCCGCATGTCCTCGTCGCGTCCCACCCCGCCCGAGCCGGACAAGCAGGGCCGGCTGCGGCAGTTCGCCCAGACCTACCAGATGGCCAAGCGGTCGGACCCGGCCCTCGGCCTGTGGATCAGCGGCTCCTTCGTCCTCGGCGCGCTGGTCGGCTTCGGACTGTTCTGGCTCACCACCGGGCATCGCAGCACGCTCGGCCTGATCCTCACCGTCATCGGGTCGGTGATGCTCGGCGTGCTGGCCGCACTGGTCGTGTTCTCCCGCCGCGCGCAGAAGGCGGCGTACACCCAGATGGAGGGGCAGGTCGGCGCCGCTGCCGGTGCCCTCCAGCTGCTCAAGCGCGGCTGGCGGATGGACACCGCGATCGCCTTCAACAAGCAGCAGGACGTCGTGCATCGCGTGGTCGGCCCTCCGGGCGTGATCCTCGTCGGCGAAGGCAACCCCGGCCGGGTCAAGGCGCTGCTGACCAGTGAGCGTCGTCGACACGAGCGGGTCATCTCCGACATCCCCGTGCACGAGATCATCTGCGGCAAAGGCGAGGGCCAGATCCCGCTGCCCAAGCTGGCGCGGCACATCCAGAAGATGAAGCGTCAGGCCAAGCCGGCCGAGATCACCGACGTGCTGGCGCGGCTGAAGGCGATCGACGCCTCGCGCCCCGCCATCCCCATGCCCAAGGGGCCGGTGCCCACCTCGATGAAGGGGATGCGCGGCAACTTCCGCGGCCGCTGAACCCTCAGCATCTTCTCAGCCTCCACCCTCTCGACGCCGGACCACAGCCGGGTTAAGGTCCGAAGGTTTGACGTCGCTTTCCTTCCACCTGTTCGAGAAGGGAGATGCGCCGCGGGACCGTCCGGTTGCCGAGGCGCGACCTCACCGTGCCCCACACATCCCGCACCCGACGACTGGCCGCCATCGCCACGGCCGGTTTCGTCTCACTGGGCGTCGCTCAGGTGGCCGTACCGGCCCACGCAACGACGACCCATACCAGCACCACGGCCAGCTCCTCGACCAGGAGCACCTCCGGATCGTCCTGGGTGTCGCGCGCGACACGAACCGGCGCGCCCGCGCCGTCCACCAAGCTGCACCTCGCGGTATGGCTCAAGCAGCGCGACGCGGCCGGGCTCGACCGGGTCACCCACGCGCTCTACACCCGCGGGAGCGCTCGCTACCACCAGTGGCTGACGTCCCGACAGGTCATGCGGTCCTACGCACCCACCCAGCACCAGGTCGCCGTGGTCGAGCACTACCTGCGCGGCCAGGGCTTCCGGGTCGACTCCGTCGCAGGCAACCGTGCGTACGTCAACGTCACCGGTACCGTCGCGCAGGCGAACCGCGCATTCCAGGTGTCCCTCGGCACGTACCGCTACCGCGGACACACCTACCGCGGCAGTGCAGCCGCACCGAAGCTGACCGGAATCGCCGGCAACCACATCGGCAGCGTGGCCGGGCTCGACACCGCGGCGGCGTACAAGCCGATGCACACCAAGAAGCAGACCACCCCGGCGGCCGCGACCCCGTGGGACGGCGTGTGCGGTGACTTCGGCACCACCAAGAGCCTGGACTTCATCAACCCAACGGAGACGAAGTCCTTCACAGGCTTCATCCCCTGCACCGGCTACACCGGCGCCCAGCTGCAGCAGGCGTACGGCGTCGACCAGCTCCCCGCCGACGCCGGGGCCGGCCAGACGGTCGCGATCGTGGACGCCTACGGCAGCCCGACGATCCTGCAGGACGCCAACAAGTTCTCGGAGGTCTCCGGACTTCCCCCGCTCGACAGCAGCAACTTCCAGGTCCGGATGCCTGCGGGTATCGGGCACAAGAAGGAGTCGAAGGCCCAGGACCCGCTCGGGTGGCAGGCCGAGGTGTCGATCGACGTCGAGGCCGTCCACGCGATGGCACCCGGCGCCAAGATCGTGCTCGTCGTGGCCCCCAACAACTACGCGAGCCTCGACGAGGCGGTGAACTGGATCAACATCCACCACATCGCCAACATCGTCACCAGCAGCTGGGGACTCCCCCTCGACCTGGCCGCGCCGGGTCAGGGCAGCCGGGACGAGCGGATCTTCCAGACCGCGGCCGCACAGGGCATCGGCGAGAACTTCTCGACCGGTGACAGCGGCGACGAGGTGGCGCACACCGGCAACCTCAGCGTCGACTTCCCAGCGAGCTCGCCGTGGGTCAACGCCGTCGGTGGCACCAGCCTCTTCACGAACACGGACGGCAGCTACAACACCGAGACCGGGTGGGGCGACACGTTCTACCGCCTCGCCACCTGCGACCAGTCCCACACCGTGGTCGACCAGCTGCACTGCGACGTCTACAACCAGGATCCGTCGAAGGTGCTGGATGAAGGCTTCTCCAGCGGCGCCGGCGGCGGTCTGAGCTCCATCTGGTCGGCACAGCCGTGGCAGGCGGCCATCAGCGGTGACAACGCTGCCGGGTACGGCACCGTCGGCTCTCACCGCGCGCTGCCCGATGTGTCCATGCTGGCCGACCCGGAGACCGGCATGAACATCTGGATCACCGACCAGTCGGTCGGCGACACCGCCCCGGAGCAGGAGCAGTTCGGCGGCACCAGCCTCGCCTCACCGCTGTTCGCCGGGATCATGGCCGACGTCGACCAGGCTCGTGCCGGTGCGGGTGACGGTCCCGCGGGGCTCGCCTCGCAGTACCTCTACAACCTGCCGGCCGGCGCGGTCCGCGACGTGGTGCCCCCGACGTTCGGGGTCACGAACCCGTCATCGGCGGCTGGAAGCGACTCGCGGTCGCTGTTCTACGGCAGCTTCTTCTCCGGAAGCCTGTTCAACGTCGGCTTCAACGCCGACAGCTCGCTGGACACCGCAACCGGCTGGGACGACGTCACCGGCGTCGGCACGCCGTACGCGCCGGCGTTCATCGCAGCACTGCAGTAGCCGCACACGACGGAGGGGCAGGTGCTCGGGCACCCGCCCCTCCGTCATCTGCGCGTGGTGACCGACAGGTCAGCTGCTGGCGCCCGGACCGAGAACGGCCAAGGGCACGGTGGCCGACCCGCAGGCCAGGTCGTGCAGGCCGCGGCCGTCCGGACGGAACACCAACGGGGGGATCACGAGGCAGATCAGCAGCTGTCGTAGCAGTGCCATCAGCAGGCTGAGCGGGCGGCGGGACCCGTCGACGCGGATCACCCGGAGCCGCGTCGCGAGCTGGCCGAACGAGCCGCCGGACAGTGCCATCAGGACCGAGGACTCAGCGACGAACAGCAGGTTGAGGTAGACGGACGGGAGGGTGCCGTTGCCGAACCAGTCGCGGCCGTAGATCAGCAGCATCACGCCCCAGCAGGCCGCGTAGTCGACCAGCAGGGCCAGGATCCGCCGCCCCCAGGACGCGGTCTCGAACGGTAGATCGGCGACGGGCACACGGTCAGGCTAGCCAGCGCAGGAGGTACGACGGTCGGCGGGCGGTCACCTGTTACGTCCGTGAAACAAACCGGATACGGTCAAGAAACTGCCCCAACCTACGTTGGCGACGTCCGCCGCAGCGCGCGGTCGGACGCTGCCCGCACCGACCACCAGGCCGCGCCGCGGCCGAGGAGGATGAATGTTCGCCAACAGCGACGAGCTGCTCAAGTACCTCAAGGACGAGAGCGTCGAGATGGTCGACGTACGCTTCTGCGACCTCCCCGGCATCATGCAGCACTTCACCGTCCCGATCTCGTCGTTCTCCCAGGACGTGTTCGACAACGGGCTGAACTTCGACGGCTCGTCGATCCGTGGGTTCCAGGCCATCCACGAGTCCGACATGTCGCTGTTCCCGGACCCTACGACGGCCTACATGGACCCGTTCCGGACCGCGAAGACGCTGGTCGTGAACTTCTTCATCCACGACCCGCTCACCGGTGAGGCCTACTCCCGCGACCCGCGCAACATCGCCCGCAAGGCGCAGGCCTATCTCGGGTCGACCGGCATCGGCACCACGGCGTACTTCGCCCCCGAGGCGGAGTTCTACGTCTTCGACTCGGTGCGGTTCGAGACCAAGGTGAACGCCGGGTACTACCACATCGACTCGGAGGCGGGCGCCTGGAACTCCGGCTCGGAGGACAACAACCGCGGCTACAAGGTGCGCTACAAGGGCGGGTACTTCCCGGTGGCGCCGTACGACCACTTCGGCGAGCTGCGCGACGAGATGGTCATCGAGATGGAGAAGTCCGGTCTCCTCGTCGAGCGCGCGCACCACGAGGTCGGCACGGCCGGGCAGGCGGAGATCAACTACAACTACGCCGAGCTGCTGAAGGCCGCCGACGACGTGATGAAGTTCAAGTACATCGTCAAGAACGTCGCCTGGCGCAACAACAAGACCGCGACCTTCATGCCGAAGCCGATCTTCGGCGACAACGGCTCGGGCATGCATTGCCACCAGTCGATCTGGGACGGCGACGAGCCGCTGTTCTACGACGAGACCGGGTACGCCGGACTGTCCGACATGGCGCGCTACTACATCGGCGGCATCCTCGAGCACGCCCCGTCGCTGCTGGCCTTCACCAACCCGACCGTGAACTCCTACCACCGGCTGGTGCCGGGCTTCGAGGCGCCGGTCAACCTCGTCTACAGCCAGCGCAACCGCTCGGCCTGCGTGCGCATCCCGATCACCGGCTCGAACCCGAAGGCCAAGCGCATCGAGTTCCGCTGCCCCGACCCCTCGGCCAACCCCTACCTCGCGTTCTCCGCGATGCTGCTGGCCGGGATCGACGGCATCAAGAACAAGATCGAGCCGCACGAGCCGGTCGACAAGGACCTCTACGAGCTGCCCCCCGACGAGCACGCCGACATCCCGACCGTGCCCGCCACGCTGAACGCGGTGATGGACTCGCTCGAGGCCGACCACGAGTTCCTGCTCGAGGGCGGCGTCTTCACCGGAGACCTGATCGAGACCTGGATCGACTACAAGCGCACCCAGGAGATCCAGCCCGTCGCGCTGCGCCCGCACCCCCACGAGTTCGAGCTCTACTACGATATTTAGGAACTAGAGGCCCTCTGACCTGCGGAGACTCGATTTTTGGCTGGGCGCCAGTCCTCAATCAGTCCTCAGGAAGGTCCGGGGAAGTCTCGACTTGGCGGATTCAACCGGTGAGCGCACTGGTCCTGTGACACTTCGGAGTCGCCGATC
>DAINSL010000027.1:0-28903 GCA_036741335.1 Nocardioides sp.
CTTCTACGTCAACGACAAGCCCACCGGCGCGGTCGTCGGCCAGCAGCCGTTCGGTGGCGCCCGCGCCTCCGGCACCAACGACAAGGCCGGCTCCGCGCAGAACCTCCTGCGCTGGACGAGTCCACGCTCGATCAAGGAGACGTTCGTCCCGCCGAAGGACTACCGCTACCCCCACATGAGCTGACCCGGGTCGGCGTCAGACCCGCCACTCGCCGGCGAGCCACTTCAAGCCCACCTTGTTCTCGGCCTCGAACGCCTTGCCGATGAAGCCGGCGATGTTGCCGCCGACGAGCGGGATCGAGACCGTGACCGCGAGGTCGAGGCGCTCGACCACGCCGTCACCGGACTGCGCCAGCGTCTGGGTGCCGGTCATCTCGCCGGGCTTGCCGGGGATCCTCACCGAGATGTCGGCAGAAGCCGGCGACGCCCACGACTCCTCCTGCACGAACCTGATCTCGCGCCCCACGAGCCGCTGGGCGAACGACGGTATCCGGTCGGTGCCGTGTGCCTGCTCGACCCGCACCTGCATGCCACCGCCCGACCGTGAGATGTCGCAGGAGAAGTCCAGTACGTGCTGGTAGTCGGCCACGGCCTTCCGGTACGCCGGGTCCGCGAGCATCGCGTAGACGGCGTCCACGGTGGTGTCGGGATAGGTCAGGGTGTGGCTCACGCGCTTCATCGGTCTGCGTCCAGCCGGGCCGTGCCCACGCCGTGCTCCATGTCCCAGCCGGTCACCCTCATGCGCACATCATGCCGGGGACACGCCTCACTGGGTACCGGCTTTGTGCGCGCCTCCCGCGCGTCCTACTGTCGGGTTGTGTCAATGACGACCGACGTCGAGAAGTCCCACCTGCTCACCCAGGCGATCGCCCTCGCGGAGCGCAGCTCCGGCAGCGGCGGACCGCCCAAGGACGAGGTCGGTCCGCTCCTCCTGGCCTACTACCGCCACGTCGCCGTCGACGACATCGTCGACCGCACCGCCGAGGAGCTGTACGGCGCGCTGGTCTCGCAGTACCGAGCCGCCGAGATCCGTCCGCAGGGCACCGCCAGCGTCCACGTGTTCACCCCGGCCCTCGGTGAGCACGGCTGGTCCGCCGGTGGACACTCGGTGGTCGAGGTCGTCACCGACGACATGCCGTTCCTGGTCGACTCGATCGTGATGGAGCTGGCCAGCCAGCAGCGCGACGTCCACCTGGTCGTCCACCCGCAGTTCGACGTCACCCGTGACCTCACCGGCAGGCTCGAGCACATCGCCTGCCCCGACAACGAGTCCGCCGAACCGTCCGAGGGCGCCGCTCGCGAGTCGTGGATGCACGTCGAGATCAGCCGGATCGGCCGCGACGAGGACGTCGAGGCGATCGCCAACGACCTGCAGCGCGTGCTGCGCGACGTCCGCGAGTCCGTCGAGGACTGGGGCCGGATGCGGCTGCAGATCGGCGAGATCGTCGACGAGCTCACCACGCGGCCGCCGTCCTCGCTCACCGACGAGGAGGTCGATCGCAGCGTCGCCTTCCTGAACTGGCTCGCGGACGACCACTTCACGTTGCTGGGTTATCGGGAGTACCACCTCGAGCAGGAGGGCGACGGTGAGTACCTCCGCGGAGTGCCCGGCACCGGCGCCGGCATCCTGCGCAACGACCCCGACATGTCGTCCCCGACGTTCGGCAAGCTCCCGGACAAGGCGGCCGCCACGGCCCGCGAGAAGACCCTGCTCGTGCTGGCCAAGGCGAACTCGCGCTCGACCGTGCACCGCCCGGCGTACCTCGACTACATCGGCGTGAAGACGTTCGACGCCGACGGCGAGGTCACCGGCGAGCGGCGCTTCCTCGGTCTGTTCTCCAGCGCGGCCTACACCGAGTCGGTGTGGCGGATCCCGCTGCTGCGCGAGAAGGCCAAGGAGGTCCTGCACCTGGTCGGGCTGGACCCGCACAGCCACGCGGGCAAGGCGCTGATCGACACCCTGGAGACCTACCCGCGCGACGAGCTGTTCCACACCCCGGTCGACGAGCTCGCCGTCATGTCCTCGCGCGTCAGCGAGTCCCGAGGACGACGCCAGCTGCGGATCTTCGTACGACGCGACACCTACGGCCGCTACGTGAGCGTGCTGGTCTTCCTGCCCCGTGACCGCTACAACACCACTGTCCGGGAGCGGTTCGCCGACATCCTCAGGGACACGTTCGCCGGCCAGTCGGTGGAGTTCACGGTGCGCATGAGCGAGTCCACCACCGCGCGGGTGCACTTCGTGGTCCATCCGCCCAAGGGCGAGAACATCCCGGACATCGACGTCTCCGAGCTGGAGCGACGCCTCACCGATGCCTCGCGATCGTGGCGTGACGACTTCACGGCCGCGACCATCGGGGAGTTCGGCGAGGACGTCGGGTCAAACCTCGCGCGCACCTTCGAGTCGTCGTTCCCCGAGGCCTACAAGGAGGACTTCTCCGCGGCCACCGGCGCTCTCGACCTGGGCCGGCTCGAGGCGCTGGGCGAGTCCGGCACCGACCTCTCGCTCTTCTCGCCACTCGATGCAGCCCGCGGCGAGGCCCGGCTCAAGGTGTTCCGCCGCGGGGCCGCGATCTCGCTGTCGGAGGTCCTTCCGGCCCTGTCGTCGATGGGCGTCGAGGTGATCGACGAGCGCCCGTACCGGCTCGACCACGTCCACCACCCGTCGTACATCTACGAGTTCGGCCTGCACTACGCCCCCGGCATGCCCGACAGCGCACGTGAACCGTTCCAGGACACGATCCGGGCGGTCTGGGACGGCTTCAACGAGATCGACGGCTTCAACGCGCTGGTGCTCGCCGCCGGCATCACCTGGCGCCAGGCCACGGTGCTCCGCGCGTACGCCAAGTACATGCGGCAGGGCGACAGCCCGTTCGCTCTCGACTACATCGAGGAGGCGCTGCGCGGAAACACCGACATCACCCGCCTCCTGGTCCAGCTGTTCGAGGCGCGCTTCGACCCCGGCCGCAACGACCTGGCCGCGGACGCCGAGGCGCGGACGGCGCGGGTCGAGGAGATCACGAACCGGATCCAGCGCGCCCTCGACGACGTGGCCAGCCTCGACCACGACCGGATCCTGCGGTCCTACCTGACCCACATGACCTCGACGCTGCGCACCAACTACTTCCAGTACGACGCGGACGGGCCGCATCCCTACATGTCCTTCAAGCTCGATCCCTCGGCGCTCCCCGACCTTCCGCAGCCCCGGCCGCGCTTCGAGATCTTCGTGTACTCGCCCCGGGTCGAGGGCGTCCACCTGCGCTTCGGCGCGGTCGCCCGCGGGGGTCTGCGCTGGTCCGACCGGCGCGACGACTTCCGGACCGAGGTGCTCGGGCTGGTCAAGGCCCAGATGGTGAAGAACACCGTGATCGTGCCGGTGGGCGCGAAGGGCGGCTTCTTCTGCAAGCAGCTGCCCGACCCGTCGGACCGGGACGCCTGGCTGGCCGAGGGTGTCGCCTGCTACAAGACGTTCATCTGCGGGCTGCTCGACATCACCGACAACCTCGTCGAGGGGAGCAACGTCGCGCCGCCCTCCGTCGTACGCCATGACGGGGACGACTCCTACCTCGTGGTCGCCGCCGACAAGGGCACCGCGACGTTCTCCGACATCGCCAACGGTGTGGCCAAGGACTACGGCTTCTGGCTGGGCGACGCGTTCGCCTCCGGTGGCTCGGTCGGCTACGACCACAAGGCGATGGGCATCACCGCGCGCGGCGCATGGGTCTCGGTGCAGCGTCACTTCCGCGAGCGCGGGGTCGACTGCCAGACCGAGGACTTCACGTGCGTCGGCATCGGCGACATGTCCGGCGACGTCTTCGGCAACGGGCTGCTCTGCTCGGAGCACACGTTGCTGGAGGCGGCGTTCGACCACCGCGACATCTTCCTCGACCCCACCCCGGACCCCGCGGCCTCCTTCGCCGAGCGCAAGCGGCTCTTCGCACTGCCCAGGTCGAGCTGGCAGGACTACGACAAGGCGCTGATCTCCGAGGGCGGAGGCGTCTACTCCCGTGCCCTCAAGTCGGTCCCGATCAGCCCGCAGGCCCGGGCGTCGCTCGGGCTGGACGACGAGGTCGCCGCGATGACCCCGGCGGAGCTGATGAAGGCGATCCTCAAGGCGCCGGTCGACCTGCTCTGGAACGGCGGCATCGGCACCTACGTGAAGTCGGGCGACGAGACGCACGCCGACGCCGGTGACAAGGCCAACGACGCGATCCGCATCGACGGCGACGAGCTGCGCGCCAGGAGCGTGGGCGAGGGCGGCAACCTCGGCCTGACCCAGGGCGGCCGCATCGAGTACGCCCAACAGGGCGGCCCGGACGGCCACGGTGGTGCCATCAACACCGACTTCATCGACAACTCCGCCGGTGTCGACACCTCCGACCACGAGGTCAACATCAAGATCCTGCTCGACCGCGTGGTCGCGGCGGGCGACCTCACCGAGAAGCAGCGCAACCACCTGCTCGCGGAGATGACCGACGAGGTCGCCAGCCTGGTGCTGCGCGACAACTACGAGCAGAACCTCGCGCTGGCCCACGCGGCCGCGAACGCCCCGTCGCTGCTGCATGTGCACGAGGACTGGATGCGCACGCTCGAACGCGAGGGTGTGCTGAACCGCGAGGTCGAGGGCCTGCCGACCTCGCGGGTCGTACGACGCCGGATCGACCGCGGCGAGGGGCTCACCACACCGGAGCTGTCGGTGCTGCTGGCCTGGACCAAGATCCTGCTCGCCGACAAGCTGATCGCCTCCGACCTGCCCGACGACCCCTACTGCCACGTCGACCTGATGGCCTACTTCCCGACGCAGCTCAAGGAGGGCTTCGAGGCGGCCATCGCCGAGCACCCGCTGAGGCGCGAGATCATCGTGACCCAGGTCGTCAACGACCTGGTCAACGGCGCCGGAATGACCTACTGGCCGCGCCTGGCCGGCGAGACCGGTACGACGCCGGCGGAGCTGACCCGGGCGAACTTCGTGGCGCGGGAGATCTTCGGTTCGCTGCCGCTGCGCGACGAGATCAAGACCTTCGACAACGTGCTGGACACCTCCTGCCAGACCCGGATGCGGATCGAGATGCGCACGCTCGTGGAGCGGGCGTCGCGTTGGCTGATCAACAACCGCCGGCCGCCGCTCGACAGCCAGGGTACCGTCGACTACTTCAGCGCCACGGTGCAGTCGCTCATGGGGGAGCTGCCGTCGCTGCTCACCGGCCGCGAGCTGCGTGCCTACCAGGCGCGGATGAGCGACCTGGTCGAGAAGGGGGTCCCCGAGGACCTCGCGAGCCGCGTCTCGGTGCTGCACCCGGCGTACATGCTCCTCGGCGTCGTCGAGATCGCCGACCGGATGTCGCTGGACCCGGTCGAGGTCACCCGCCTCCACTTCGCGTTGGCGGAGCGGCTCGGCCTGCCCGACCTGGTCTCCCGGATCCTCGACCTGCCTCGCGACGACCGCTGGCAGACGATGGCGCGGGCCGCGCTGCGCGACGACGTGTACGCCGTCCACGCCCAGCTCACCGCCCAGGTCCTGCGCGACACCTCGTCGGACGAGTCGGTCCCCGCCCGGATCCAGGAGTGGGAGGACGGCGACAGCATCGTGGTCTCGCGGGCGGCCGCCACGCTCGAGGAGATCTGCCGCGACGACGCCGCCGACCTCGCCCGGATGTCGGTGGGGCTGCGGATCGTCCGCGGGCTGCTCGCTAACTGACGTCGCGCGACGTCATACGTCCTGGCTGCTCGGGCGACCACCTCGTATGACGTCTCCGGCCGCACCGACCGGCCCGCACCTCGGGAGGTGTTGGGCCGGTCGGCTCGGGGATCGGATCGACCGCGCGTACGTGATGAGCGTGAGGGCGCGGCCGCCCCGATGACGTCGCCCACCGAAGGTCTCGGGAAAGCCGACGGGCGACGCCACGTCGGTCATGGTTTCCAGCGTGCGCGACGTTGTCTGCCACGAACCTGACCAGTCGCGGCCTCAGCGCGCGGGGGCACGCACCTCGAACCGTCCGCCGGGCCCCGGCTGCGCGACCAGGTCCGCCCCGACGGCGCGGGCCATCCGGCGGGCCAGCGGCAGACCGAGCCCGGAGCCGTCCGGCCGGGTCGTATGCCCGGGCTCGAACACCGTCTCCAGTTGATCGAGGGTCACGCCGGGACCGTCGTCGAGGATCGCGATGACGACCGTGCCCGCTTCGCGGGTCACCTCGACCCGCGGGTCCCCCGAGCCGTGCCGCTGGGCGTTGTCGAGCAAGGGGCGTACGGCGGCGGCGAGCGGCGACGCCGGCGCGGCCAACATCACGTCGTCGTACGACGAAGGCGGCAGGCCCAACGACTCCAGCAGCTGGCCGACGGTCGTCCGGTCGTCGCGGCCGCCCGCGTGCGCGCGCGCGACCACGAGCATGGTGTCGATCGAGTCGCGCATCCGCAGCGCGGCCGCGTGGATGCCGTCGAGACCCTCGCGCTGAGATGCGGTCGCCGTGCCGCGCGCGAGGTCGGCCTCGGCGAGGATCACCGACAGGGGCGTGCGGAGCTCGTGGGCGATCTCGTCGGTGAGGCGGCGTTCGGCCGAGAGCGCGTCGACGATCCGGTCCAGCATCAGGTCGAGGGTGCGCCCCAGCTGGGCGATCTCGTCACCCCCGGGTCCGGGGTCGAAGCGGGCACTCAGGTCGTGCTCGCGCCACTCGTCGGCGAGGTCGGACATGGCCTGCACCTGACGCAGCGACCGGGTGGCCGCCGCCCAGGCCGCGGCCGTGGCCACCACGACGGTCCCCGCGCCGAGGAGCAAGGACAGCCACAGCGAGTGGCGCTCGGTGACCTCGTAGGGCTCGAGGTACTCGGCGGCGACGACGGTGGCGATGCGGTGTCCGTTCCGCACGACCGGGAGGGCGTAGAACGTGATCTCGTCCGCGGTCATCTGCTGTTGCTCCGGGACCGTGGCCAGGCTCCGCACCGAGCGGGCGAGGGCGGGCTGCGACAACCGGCCGTCGACCAGCCGGCCGCTGTCGTCGAAGATCCACACGTTCTGGTCGAGCACCGGCGAGCGCTGCTCCAGGATCCGCAGACCGTGCGCGTTGTCCCCGAGCACCGTCGCTGCCGCCGCCGTGGCGCGGGTCGTGAGCCGGGAATGGGCGGTCGCGTCGTTGCTGCGAGCGAGCAGGACCTGGACGCCGATCACCAGCACCGCGGCCGTGAGTGTCGAGACCAGCAGCGCCGCCGCGGCCATCCGGGCGCGCAGCGACGGCGGCTTCACTGCCATCGGTAGCCGACGCCGCGGACCGTGGTGATCAGCGACAGGTCCAGCGGTCCGAGCTTGGTCCGCAGCCGGCGGACGTAGGAGTCGAGGGTGTTGTCGCTGACCATCGCGCCCAGCGGCCAGCCCGCGGCCACGAGTGCGTGTCGGCGTACGACGGTCGACGGCTCGGCCATCAGCCGACCGAGCAGGCGGAACTCGGTGGGCGTGAGCGCCACCTCGTGGCCGAGGTGCACGAGGGCGTGGCGCGCCGGGTCGAGCACGGGCCGGTCGGCGTCGTCCGCGACGGCAGGCGTCGTACGACGCAGCAGGGCGTCCAGGCGTACCCGCACCTCGTCGAGCTCGAACGGCTTGGTGAGGTAGTCGTCGCCGCCGGCCTCGAAGCCGGCGATCTTGTCGTGCAGCGCGTCACGGGCGGTGAGGAAGAGCACCGGTGCGTCGACCCCCGCCGCGCGCAGCGCCAGGCACAGGTCGCGCCCGTCGGCGTCCGGAAGGCCGATGTCGAGCACCAGCACGTCGGGGCGCCGGCGCACGAACCCGCGCAGCGCCTCCGCCGCCGTGGCCACCACGACCGGATCGTGGCCCATCGCACGCAGCGCGCGGGTGAGGACCGAGCGGAGGGCGGGCTCGTCCTCACAGACTCCGATCACAGGCACACCAGGAGCCTACGGGCGGCCCCGAGGCGTAAGGCCCAGAACTGGTTCAGGTGTCATACAAAAACGATTCGTTAACTGTCGGTCGTCGGGTTTAGAGTCGAGCAACGATGCCTGCCGATCCCCACAGCCACCCGCCCGCCAGCGTGAACTCGCTGTGGCGCCTGCGGGCCTACCTCAAGCCACACATTCCGACGTTGGTCATCATGCTGGTCACGTCCATGGCCGGGGTGGGGGTCGCGATCGCGATCCCGCTGGTGATCAAGGCGCTGATCGACGGCCCGATCGACGACCACCGGGCCGGCGGCATCCTTCCGCTCGGCCTGCTGGTGCTCGGCCTCGGCGTGCTCGAGGCCTTCCTCATCTGGTGGCGGCGTTGGGTGCAGAACAAGGCCGTGCTGGCGGTCGAGACGGCGATGCGCCGCGACCTCTACGACCGGCTGCAGGAGCTCCCGATGAGCTTCCACAGCAAGTGGCAGTCGGGCCAGCTGCTCTCGCGCGCGACCACCGACCTCTCGGCGATCCGCCGGTTCTTCGGCTTCGGCATGCTCTTCCTGCTGGTGAACATCACCCAGGTGATCGTGACCACGCTGGTGCTGCTCAACATGTACTGGCCGCTCGGCCTCGTCGTGGCCGCCACGTCGGCGCCGATCGTGTGGCTCTCGATGCGGTTCGAGAAGGCCTACGTCGTGGTCTCGCGCCGCGTCCAGGACCAGCAGGGCGACTTGGCGACCCTGGCCGAGGAGGGCGCGGTCGGCATCCGGGTGATCAAGTCGTTCGGTCGCACCGGCCACGTCTCCGACCAGTACGACGCCGCCGCTCGCACTCTCCTGGAGACCAGCGTCGACAAGGTCCGGCTATCCGCGAAGTTCTGGACCTTTCTGGAGATGATCCCCAACCTCGCCGTCGTGGTCGTGCTGCTGCTCGGGGCGATCGGGGTCGGCCGCGGCGCGCTGACGCCCGGAGAGCTCGTCGCCTTCATCACCTTGATGCTCTCGCTGGTCTGGCCGGTCGCCTCTCTGGGCGTGATCCTGGCGATGGCCCAGGAGGCGATGACCGCCGCCGCCCGCGTCCTGGAGATCTACGACACGTCGCCCGACATCGTCTCCGGTCAGGCGACCGCCCCGGAGGCCCGCGGGCACCTCCGTTTCGAGCACGTCGACTTCACGTTCCCCGGTTCCGACACCCAGGTGCTCCGCGACGTCAACCTCGATCTGGCGCCGGGCGAGACGCTCGCGCTGGTCGGCGCCACCGGCTCCGGCAAGACCGCACTCACTGCGCTCGTCCCGCGGCTGTACGACGTCAGCGGCGGCGCGGTCACCATCGACGGCGTCGACGTCCGCGACTACTCCCTGCGCGAGCTGCGCAGCCTGGTGGCCACCGCGTTCGAGGAGCCGACGCTGTTCTCGATGAGCGCCCGCGAAAACCTCACCCTCGGCCGCGCCGACGCCACCGAGGAGGAGATCGCGGAGGCGATCGACATCGCCCAGGCGGGCTTCGTCCACGACCTGCCCTGGGGGCTGGAGACCCGGATCGGCGAGCAGGGCATGTCGCTGTCCGGCGGGCAGCGCCAGCGCCTCGCCCTGGCCCGCGCCGTACTCGCCCAACCCAAGGTGCTGGTCCTCGACGACACCCTCTCCGCCCTCGACATCCACACCGAGAAGCTCGTCGAGGACGCCCTGCGCCGCGTGCTCGGCGCCACCACCGGCCTCGTCGTCGCCCACCGCGCCTCCACGGTGCTGCTCGCCGACAAGGTCGCCCTGCTCCAGGACGGCACGATCACCCACGTCGGCGACCACCGCGACCTGCTGGCCACGGTGCCGGCCTATCGCGAGCTGCTCGCTGCCGACTCCGAGGAGCTCGAGGAGGCGTCGGCGTGACGACTATGCAGACCCCTCCCACCGCGCAGATCCCCGAGGGCCAGGAGTGGCGCGGCGTCGCGGCCGACGGCCGCGACGACCTGACCGCCGAAACCACGGCCAAGCTGGCCGGCCGGTCGCGGCGGTTGTTGCGCGACCTGCTCCGGCCCTACCGCCGCGTGCTCAAGCTGCTGATGATCGCGGTGCTCGTCGAGAACGCCGCCCGCCTCTCGATCCCGCTGCTGGTGGCCAAGGGCATCGACCAGGGCATCCCGCCGATCCGAGACCACAACAACCTGACACCGCTGTTCATCATCGTCGGCATCGTGCTGGTCGCGACGATCACCCAGGCGATCTCGCGCAACATCTTCCTGGTGCGCTCCGGCCAGATCGGGCAGGACATCCTGTTCGAGATCCGACAGCGGATCTTCCGGCAGTTCCAGCGGCTCAGCCCCGCCTTCCACGACTCCTACACGTCGGGCCGGGTGATCTCCCGGCAGACGTCCGACGTCGACGCGATCTACGAGATGCTCGAGACCGGGTTCGACGGCCTGATCACCGCCGCCCTCACCCTGGTCGGCACCGCCGGGCTCCTGCTCTACCTCGACGTGAAGCTCGGCCTGGTAGCGCTGCTCTGCGGCCCGTTCCTGGCCTGGGCGACCAACTGGTTCCGCAAGGAGTCGGCGAAGAGCTACCGCGTCACCCGCGAGAAGGTCGCCCTGGTGATCGTGCACTTCGTCGAGTCGATGAACGGCATCCGCGCCGTCCAGGCCTTCCGCCGCGAGCCCCGCAACCAGGAGATCTTCGAGGACGTCAACGACCAGTACCGCGCCGCCAACCTGGTCGCCTTCCGGCTGGTCGCGTGGTTCATGCCCGAGATCCGGCTGATCGGCAACATCACCATCGGCGTCGTCCTGCTGTACGGCGGCTACCTCGCCTACCAGGGCGAGGTCACGGTCGGCGTCCTGGCGGCGTTCCTGCTCTACCTGCGGCAGTTCTTCGAGCCGATGATGGACATCTCGCAGTTCTACAACACCTTCCAGTCCGCCAACGCGGCGCTGGAGAAGATCTCCGGCGTCCTCGAGGAGGAGCCCGGCGTTCCCGAGCCGTCCGACCCGGTCGCGCTCACCGACGCGCGCGGCGACCTCCGCTTCGACCACCTCCGGTTCGAGTACGTCGAGGGTGTCCCGGTCCTGCCCGACCTCGACCTGACCATCCCGTCCGGACAGACCGTCGCGCTGGTCGGTACCACCGGCGCGGGCAAGACCACGATCGCGAAGCTGGCCACGCGTTTCTACGACCCGATCGTCGGGGCGGTCACCATGGACGGCATCGACCTCCGGTCGCTCAGCTCCCCCGACCTGCACCGGGCGGTGGTGATGGTGACCCAGGAGAACTACCTCTTCTCCGGCAGCATCGCCGACAACATCCGCTTCGGCCGGCCGAGCGCCACCATGGACGACGTCGAGGAGGCCACGCGCGCGATCGGCGCGCACGGCTTCATCGCCGCGCTGCCCGAGGGTTACCAGACGCAGGTCTCCAACCGCGGCGGGCTGCTCAGCGCCGGCCAGCGTCAGCTGGTCGCCTTCTCCCGCGCCTTCCTCGCCGACCCGGCGGTGCTGATCCTCGACGAGGCCACCTCGTCCCTCGACGTACCGTCCGAGCGTCTGGTGCAGCGCGCGCTGCGCACGATCCTGTCCGGCCGCACGGCGATGATCATCGCCCACCGCCTGTCGACCGTGGAGATCGCCGACCGGGTGCTCGTCCTCGAGCACGGCCGGATCATCGAGGACGGCACCCCGGCCGCCCTGATCGAGGGCGGCGACGGCCGCTTCTCCGACCTCCATGAGGCCTGGCTCGAGTCCCTGGCGTAGGTGAGCCTCAGTACATACCGTTGTCGGGGGCCGGCAGGCAGCGTGCGAACGTCGCCGAGCTGCCGGTGAGGTCGTGGACGCGGTCGCCCCAGAGCGACGCGCAGTCGAGGACGGTCAGCTCACGCACGGCCGAGCCGTCGTCGAAGCCGTTGTGGGTGCACCACTCGTAGTAGCCGTACATGTCGTGGGTCTGGTCGCCCGAGGTGAGCCGGAGCACCACTCCGGTGTCGCCCCAGCCGTCGGGGATGCAGTTCTGCGGGTCGTTCGGGCCTCCGCCGGTCGGGGCTGACTGGAGAGCCGCGAGCTCGGTGTTCGCGGCGGCGCCGGTCAGGAGCCGCGATGCCATCAGCCCCGGCTCGCCGGTGCCATGGGTGAGGTACTGGCAGACCGCGATGGAGTCGACGCCGTTGAGCGAGGTCACGTCGAAGGCCGGGTCGGGGCGGACCGCGTGAGCCGCCTGGATCGGGGAGGTGACCGCGCAGCCGTTCTGGTCCACGTCGACGACGTGGGCCGTCGCCAGCACCTGGCGGGCGAGGTCCTCGTGCGCGCTGTCGGTGGTCATCTCGACGTGAGTGCTGCCGACGGCACGCGTGATCGTCGTCCAGCCGGAGATGCCGGCTGGGATCTCGGCCTCCGAGTCGGGGGAGTCGAAGAACGTCAGGTGGGTCGCCATCAGCGCCACCGGCATCTGCTGGTTGCACAGGATGTCCAGGGTCATGCCGAGCCCGTTGGTGGTGTCGACGTACGGAGTCTCGGGGAAGCTGGGTGCCTGGTTCTTGGGCCTGCCCTGCTCGTCGTAGAACACGCACCAGTCGGAGCCGGGTGCATTGCGGTAGCCCCACGAGTCGGGGACCGCGATCTCGACGTTCGCATGCGACTCCCACCGCCAGCCATCGGGCAGAGACGCCGCGGCCGCCGAGACGCGGTGGTCGGACCCGGCCGAACGCCATACCAGAGTGCCCACGGCCAGGACGAGCACGGCGGCCGCCGTGAGCAGCACGAGCGGCCAGGTACGCCCCCGCCGAGGCACCGGATCGCTCGACAGGTTGTCCGGCTCGAAAGCGTCGGCGCGGGTGCGGAACGCTTCGCGGAACGCCTGCTCGGCGCGGTCGTCGTCGGTCATGAGTCCTCCTCGGAGGCGGTGAGGCGCGTGCGCAGGGAGGCGAGCGCCCGATGGACGTGGGAGCGAGCCGTCGCCTCGGGGCACCCGAGCACGCGACCGATCTCGGCGAAGGAGAGGTCCTCGTAGAAGCGGAGGACGACGGCGGCGCGCTGCTGCGGTGGCAGCCCGGTGCACAGCGTCCAGGCCTGGTCGGAGTCCGCGAGAGCCTGGGAGGAGTCACCGGTCGGCGCCGGCTCGTGACCGGTCCCTGTCACCACGCGGTGCTCCTTGCGCCACCGGCTGATCGAGGCGTTGACGATGCTGCGACGTACGTAGGCCTCGGCCGTTCCGCGAGCCGTGAGACTCGTCCACCGAGGGAAGGCCCGGGCGAGTGCCTCCTGCACCACGTCCGCCGCGTCATCGGCGGATCCCGTGGTCAGGTAGGCGAAGCGCTGGAGCGCGCCACCCCGAGCCGCCACCCACTCGGCGAAGTGCTCGGGGGCGGCCTGGGTCACGGTCACACATTGTGTACGCAGGACCTCCGGGTTTTGTTGCAGCCGGCGAGGGATGATCGAACCAATTCTCTGGTGGTTCCGTATACCTGGGTGTGGGGAGGTGTGATGGCTGAGAGCCCGGACGCCGTGATGCAACGGCTGCACGGCGAGCACGCCGGCGCGTTGTGGGGTCATTGCCTGCGCCTGACCAACCACGACCGCGTCCGCGCGGAAGACGTGTGTCAGGAGACGCTGCTGCGCGCATGGCGCAACGCCTCCCTCCTCGACGAGTCGCAGGGCTCGGTGCGCGCCTGGCTGTTCACCGTGGCGCGCAACATCGTCATCGACGAGTCGCGCACCAGGCGCTTCCGCTCGGAGATCGCCGTGGGCGAGCTGCCCGAGCCGCCGCACACCGACGACGAGAGCGACCAGCTGCTGATGACCTGGGTGGTGGCCGATGCCGTGACCCAGCTCTCGCCCGAACACCGTGCCGTGCTGCAGGAGACCTACTTCAAGGGCCAGCCCGTGGCCGAGGCCGCCCGCAGGCTCGGTATCCCCGAGGGCACCGTGAAGTCACGCACCCACTACGCGCTCCACGCATTGCGCCTTGCGCTCGAAGAGATGGGAGTCGTCGCATGAGCTGCCCCTACGCCATGGATGACGCGGCCTTCGTGCTCGGGTCTCTCTCGCCCGCCGAACGTCGTGAGTTCGAGGGCCACCTCGACAACTGTGAGGAGTGCTCGCTCGCCGTGCGTGACCTGGCCGGGCTGCCGGGGCTGCTCGCGCGGGTGGACCCCGAGGTGTTCGAGGGGATGCCTCCGGAGCCGGTGCCCGACACCCTGCTGCCACGCCTGGGCCGCGCCGTACGACGTCGGCAGTACCGCCGCACCTGGCTCACCGCCGGGGTGGCCGCTGCCGCTGCGGCTGCCGTCACCGTCGGTGGCGTGTTGATCCTCGACGGCAGCGACTCCGGCACCCCGACCGCCGTTCCGACCATCGTCACGCCGTCGGGCATGTCGATGACGCAGAACGGGCACGGGCACGACCCGATGACGGCCACGGTCGCCCTCACCTCGGTGGGCTGGGGAACCCGTCTGGATCTGACCTGCAGCTATCCGTCACCGCTGACCCGAATCACCTACGAGTCCGGCTCCTACGCCCTGGTCGTACACACCCTCGACGGCAAGAGCCAACGCGTCGCGACCTGGCACGGGCTCCCCGGGCACACGATGCAGCTGACCGCCGCCACGGCCACGCGCGCTGCGGACATCCGCTCGGTCGACGTGGTCCGCCTGGACGGCTCGCCCGTCCTTCACCTCAGTCTCTGAGGGCATCACGCAGGAGAGCCGGCCCGGTTGACGGGCCGGCTCTTTCGCGGGTGGCGGGGTCAGGCGTGCACAGGCTCCGACGTCCGCTGGGACCGGAGCTCGACGCGCAGGAGGTACAGGCCGGCCACGATCGCAACGGCTTCCGACACGGCTGCGGTCCAGATGTAGGGGCCCTGCCACTTCTCGTGGTCCCCGAACAACCCCCACTGGGCCGAGATCGCGAAGCCGCCCAGGGTGGAGGCGCCGAAGCCGGCGGCCAGGAACGGCGCCAGCCAGTGGTGCCAGAACAGCAGGAGCGCGGCGATGACCACACCGGCCACCACGTTGACGAGGAACAGCGGTCCGATCACGTGGACGTGTCGATACCCGCTCACTCCCCCGTTCAGCCACTCCCACAGGTGGACGTACGCCGAGACGAGAACGGCTGCGACTGCGAGGAGACGCACGGTCATGGGGCTCTCTCCGATCCGGACCCGAGCGGGCCCTCAGTGGTGACACGATCCGACCGGGAGTTCGGTTCGGTCAGGGACCGAATGCCGAGAGAAAACGGTCGCGGAAGCGGTCCATCCGCAGCACCGGTCCGTGCGGGTCGGGACGCAGTCCCGGGGCCCAGCCCCAGCCGGAGATCCGCTGGAGCACCCGCGGGTCGTGAGCGACCAGCGAGATCGGGACGTCGTGCGAGACGCCGATCCCGCTGACCACGGTCGCCGGCTGGTGGTCGCCGAGCACCACCATCACCAGCTTCTTGTCGTGGGCGTGCCGTACGAATGACACCAGCGACCGAAGGGAGTACTGGATGGAGTGTGCGTAGTTGCGCTGGGTGTTGGTCCGACCGCCGAGCAGCCGGAAGAGCGAGGCGTGCGACTCCTGCATGCCGTCGAAGACCGAGCCGTCACCCAGCTGGTTCCACGCCACCAGGTGCGGCAAGGGGGTCCAGGGTATGTGGCTGGACACCAGGTCGATCTCGGCCATCACGGGGCGGCGATGCGGCCGCTGGAGCTCCCTGCGGTCGAAGGCCGAGAACGTGTACTGGTCGGGCATCGCGGCATAGCTGAAGCGCGGGCCGCGGTAGCCGACGTCGGAGCCGCCGTACACCTTGTCGTAGTGGTAGAACCGCTTGCCCTCGGCCCAGCCCTTCGGGTCCGACGGTACGTCGCCGACGGTGCGCCAGCCCGCGCGGCCGAAGGCCCGGGTGAGCGTGAAGCGGTCGCCGGAGAAGACCTGGTCGTAGCGCTGCTGGGAGTCGATCCACAGCCCGGTCTGCATCGTGGAGTGCGCCAGCCAGCTGATGCCGCCGAACGTCGGCGAGCGCAGATAGCCGGTGCGTGCCCCGAAGCCCGCGTCGGCGAGCTTCTGGGTGGCCCGATCGAGGGTCGCGTCGACCTGCGGCGCGAACCACGACCCGTCCACGGCCACGCGCCCATAGCTCTCGACGAAGACGAGCAGCACGTCCTTGCCCTTCAGGCGGGTGAGCAGCCGGTTGCCAGGAGTGTCGGCATACGCGTCGTGGAGCACGGCGCGGTCGAACTGGGCCCGATCGCGGAGGTCGCTCTGCACCTGGTCCACCTGCGACCTGAACAGTGCGGCGGCGGGCGCTGCGGCCACGGGTACGCCGTCGACCCGGGCGCCGCCCACGCCGGCCACCGCCCAGACCAGAGCGAGGACCCCGATCACGCGCACCCATGCGGCGGGGGTGGTGCGGACCGCACGCCGGACCCGCGTGGTCGCCCAGACGCAGAGTCCCACCGCGGCGACCGTCCCGATCACGATGCCGGCCACCACCACGATCTGGACAATGCGGCCCACCGAGGACTGGAGCAGGTCGAGGCCGGAGTGGGTGTACCCCGGATCGGTGAGCGGGTCGAAGGGGCGGTCGAAGGCCTCGTAGAAGCCGAGGTCGAGCACCGCGACGACCATGGTGAGTGCCAGCAGGAGCCCACCCGCCACCGCCACCACCCGGCCCCACAGGCTCGGCAGCACCAGCGACAGCGCCAGGAACGCCACCAGCTCGAGGGGGATCGCGACCAGCGCGGTGACCGACAGGAGGTCGGGCCGGTGCGGGAGGATCAACGCCAACCAGACGAAGGCGACGGCCAGGACGTCGACCGTGGGCCCGACCCAGCGGGCGCGTGTCGGCGCCTCCTGGTCCCGCCGGTGCCGCCACAGTGCCCACGCCTGATGCGCGAAGGACTCCGCGAGCAGCGCGAGCGCCACGGCGAGAAGGCCCTGGGACCACGCCTCCGGCAGGATCCGCGCGGCGGCGACGGCCAACACGATCCCCTGGACGGCGGCGACCACCTTCGCCCACGGCCGCGGCGCGGTCTCCCAGGCCAGCCAGCGCCAGATCTGGCCGGCGCCCAGCAGGAGGTAGCGGGCCAGACCGATCGCGAGCACCCACCAGCCGTCCACGGGAGCGACGTACACGCTGAGGACCAGGATCAGGAACGCGTCGGTCTCCATGTCGAAGGAGGCGCCGAGACGGGTGACCGAGCCGTTGCGGCGCGCGAGCCAGCCGTCGACCCCGTCGAGGATCAGAGCGAGGACGCTCAGCGAGACGACGAGAGCGCGCGGGACCGACGTCGACCACGACTGCACGACCAGGGCCGTCACCCCGGCGATCAGGGTGGCGCGCAGGAGCGTCACCCGGTTGGCTGGTCCGAGGCCGTCGAGACCCGTGACCGACAGGCCGCGCACGAGGAGGAGGAACGTCACGACAGCGCACGCGGCGCCGGCAGCTAGCGCGGGCGCGCCCAGTCCCACGCTCCCGGCCAGCGCCGCCAGCAGCACTAGGGCGCACGACAGACCGGTCCAGGGACCGACGTGAACCCGACGCATGCTGCCTCCGTATCTCCGGGTACCGAGTCATACGACGAGGCACCGGTGTCGGTTCAGCAGGCCCGGGCGTGGAGGGAGCCGACGTGACAGGACGGGCCCGTGCATTCTGGATGCGCGAGCCCGGGTACGGCGAGATGCGGTGGGCCGACCTGCCGGATCCCGGCCCGGGGGAGGTGCTCGTGCGGACCCTCGTGTCGGGGGTGAGCCGGGGCACCGAGTCCCTCGTCTTCCGCGGCGGCGTACCCGTCGGCCAGTACGACGCGATGCGCGCGCCGTTCCAGGAGGGCGACTTCCCGGGCCCGGTGAAGTACGGCTACCTCAGCGTCGGCGTGGTCGAGGCCGGCGAGGCCGCCCTGGTGGGCTCCACCGTCTTCTGCCTGCACCCGCACCAGACGGCGTACGTGGTCCCGGCCACGGCCGTCACCGTCGTCCCCGACGATGTGCCGCCGCGGCGGGCCGTGCTCGCCGGAGCCGTCGAGACCGCGGTGAACGCGCTCTGGGACGCCGGACCGCTGGTCGGCGACCGGGTCGCGGTGGTGGGAGCCGGCATGATCGGCGCCTGCACCGCCCGCCTGCTGGCAGGGATTCCCGGTGCCGACGTGACGCTGGTCGACGTCGACACCTCGCGCGAGAAGCTGGCGTCCGGGTTGGGTGTCCGCTTCGCGACCCCGGACGAGGCCCCGCGCGACCGCGACCTCGTGCTGCACGCGAGCGGCACGTCGGCCGGGCTCCAGCTGTCGCTCGACCTGCTCGGCGCGGACGGCACCGTGACCGACCTCAGCTGGTACGGCGACGCCCCGGTCACCCTCGACCTCGGGGGGAGCTTCCACTCCTCGCGACTCGGCATCCGAGCCAGCCAGGTCGGCCGGGTCGCGTCCGCGCGTCGCGGTCGACGGTCCACCTCGGATCGGCTGGAGCTGGCCATGTCGATGCTCCTCGACCCGGCGTACGACGTGCTGCTCACCGGGGAGTCGGCGTTCGGCGACCTCCCCGAGGTGATGCCGCGGCTCGCGTCCGGCGACCTCCCCGCGCTCTGCCACACGATCGCCTACGACCAGGAGGAGCCGGCATGTTCGAGGTGACCGTGCGCGACCACATGATGGTGGCCCACAGCCTGCGCGGCGAGGTGTTCGGACCGGCCGGCCGCATGCACGGCGCGACGTATGTCGTGGACGCGGCGTTCGCGCGGGAGGCACTCGACGCCGACGGGATCGTGCTCGACATCGGCCGCGCGACCGAGGCGCTGCACGCGGTCCTGGCCGACCTGACCTACCGCAACCTCGACGACGAGGAGGCGTTCGCGGGCATCAACACGACCACCGAGGTGCTGGCGCGCGAGATCGCCGACCGCCTGGCCACCCGGGTGCGCGACGGTGAGCTCGGGGTGACCCCGGGGGAGCTGGCCCGGATCCGGGTCACCCTCCACGAGTCGCCCGTCGCGTGGGCGAGCTACGAGCGGGCTCCGTGAGCTACCTCCACGCCGTCCTGCCGGCGGGCGTCGACGACCCAACCCGGCCCAGCGGCGGCAACGTCTATGACCGGCGGGTGCTCGACGGCCTGCGCTTGCTGGGCTGGCAGGTCGAGGAGCACCACGTCGCGGGCGACTGGCCCACGCCGGACGTCGGCGCGCTGGCCGGGCTCGCCCAGGTGCTGGGCTTGCTGGCCGACGGGTCGCTGGTGCTGGTCGACGGGCTGGTGGCGTCGGCCGCCGCGGTGGTCCTTCCTGCGGCGAGCGCGCGGCTCCGGACCGTCGTACTCGTGCACATGCCGCTCGGCCCGGACGCCGGCGAGGAGGCCGTCCTGTCTGGAGCGGCCGCGGTCGTGACGACGAGCGAGGCCACGCGTGCCCAGCTGCGCGATTGCTACGGCCTGCGGCGAGTGCACGTCAGCGAGCCGGGCACGGACCCCGCCCCGGCGGCGACGGGAAGCGGCACGGGCACGGCGCTGCTGTGCGTCGCCGCGGTGCACCGCGGCAAGGGCCACGACCTGGTGCTCGATGCCCTGGCCGGGGTGGAGGACCAGCCGTGGACCCTGACCTGCGTGGGCTCGCTCGAGGTCGACCCGATCCACCTGGCGCTGCTGCAGCAGCGGGTCTACGCCCGACGCTGGGAGGACCGGGTGCGGTTCGTCGGGCCGCTAGTGGGCGCCGATCTCGAGTCGGCGTACGACGCCGCCGACCTCGTCGTGCTGGCCTCCCGCGCCGAGAGCTACGGGATGGTGCTGGCCGAGTCGCTCGCGCACGGGATCCCGGTCGTGGCCACGCGGGTCGGCGGCGCCGCCGAGGCGGTGGGTCGGGCCGCCGACGGGTCGGTCCCCGGGCTGCTCGTGGCCCCGGACGACCCCGATGCCCTCGCCGCCGCGCTGCGTGACTGGCTGACCGACCCTGCGCTCCGACGGCGCCTGGTCGCCTCGGCGGCGCTGCGCCGACCCGCGCTGCGCCCCTGGTCGCGGTCCGCCGCGGATCTCGGCGCCGTGCTGGCGCAGGTCGACGCCCGGGTCCATGTCGGGACGGGGGAGCGGCGATGAGCGCGTTTCCCACGACTCCCGCCGCCGTGCGCCGGGCCTGGCCGATGCTGCGGCTGCTCGGCGGCGCGCTCGTGCTGACGGTGCTGCTGTGGCGCTTCGGGACCGGGCCGTTCGTCGAGGCGTGGCGCGTCACCACCTGGTGGGCCGTGCTCGCTGCCCTGGTGATCACCGCACTGTGCACCCTCACCTCGGCCTGGCGGTGGCGGGTCGTCGCGGCGCGCCTCCAGGTCCCCCTCACCACCCGTCTCGCGATCGCGGCGTACTACCGCTCGCAGTTCCTCAACGCCACGCTGCCGGGCGGCGTGCTCGGCGACGCCCACCGAGCGGTGCGCCACGGTCGTGACGTCGGCGACGTGCAGGCAGGGCTCCGCGCCACTGTGTGGGAGCGAGTCGCCGGACAGCTCGTCCAGGTCGCGCTGATGCTGCTTGCGCTGCTCCTGCTGCCCTCGCCGCTGCGCCGGCTCTCACCGGTTGCGGTCGGGGTCGCCGCTGTGGTGGCCGGGGTCGTGTGGTGGGTCCAGGGCCGCGGCGCGCGCGCCGGCCGCGGTTTCGTCGCGGCCGACGTCAGGAGCCTCCTCGAGCTCGGCCCTGCCGTGCGGATCGCGGTGGCGTCGTGCGCGTCGACCGCGGGTCATCTCGCGGTCTTCCTGGTGGCGGCCCGGGCCGTCGGCGTCGACGCGCCCCTGACCGTCCTGGTCCCCACGTCCCTGGTGGTGCTGGTGGTCTCCTCCGTCCCGATCAGCGTGGCCGGCTGGGGCGCCCGTGAAGGTGTCACCGCCTGGGCCTTCGCCGTGGCCGGGCTCGGGTCCGCGAACGGTCTCACCGTCTCGGTCGTGTACGGCGTGCTCGCGGCGGTCGCCACGCTGCCCGGCGCCGTCGTACTGGTCAGCGAGACGATCCGGCGGGGCAACCAGCGGGGCAACCATCGACCGGTGGAGGAGCATGGACCAGCGGCCGAGCCGATCGTCGAGGAGCTCGAGGAGGTGGGCCATGGCTGAGCGCCCCTACACACTGCTCAGCTGCAGCATGTCGATCGACGGCTACATCGACGGCGCCTCGGAGAGTCGGCTGCTGTTGTCCAACGACCTGGACTTCGACCGGGTCGACCGGGTCCGGGCCGGCGCGGACGCCATCCTGGTCGGCGCGACCACGGTCCGCAACGACAATCCCCGCCTGCTGGTGCGCGACGCCGGGCTCCGGGCACATCGCCGAGCCCGCGGCCTGCCCGAGACGCCGACCAAGGTGACCGTGACCGAACGCGGCCTGCTCGACGGGTCGGCGCGCTTCTTCGCCGACGACGGCAGCGAGAAGCTGGTGTACGCCGGGAGCCGGGTCGTCGATGCCCTCACCGCCAGGGTCGGCGTGGCCGCCGAGATCGTCGATGGGGGTGAGCCGCTGCATCTGGGCGCCCTCGCCGAGGACCTGTACGCGCGTGGGGTCCGCCGGCTGATGGTCGAGGGCGGCGCATCCGTGCACACCCAGCTCCTCGCCGAGGATCTCGTCGACGAGCTCCAGCTCGTGGTCGCGCCGTTCTTCGTCGGCGAGCCCGCGGCGCGCAGGTTCGTCGGCGAAGGCCACTTCCCCTGGCACCCCGGTCGCCGGGCCATGCTGGCCGAGACCCGACAGCTCGGCGACGTCGTACTCCTGCGCTACGCGCTCTCGGACCGCTTCGAGGATGCCCGGTTCGAGGACGACGAGCGTCCGACCTGGGCGTGAGCGCCGGTCGCCCTCGCGACAGCCGGCGTCGCGTCGGGGTCCTCGAGCAGGATCGCAAGGCCGGCCACGACTGCGAGGATCTCGACGCCAGCGGCGCTGAAGACGTAGACCCCGCCCCACTTCTCGTGGTCGCCGAACAGGCCGACCGTGCTGGCCAGCGTGAACGCGCCGAGGGTGGCCATCCCGAAGCAGGCGGTCAGCGCCCCCGCAGCCCAGTGACGCCACCGAACGAGCAGGACGGCGATCACCACCCCGGCGCTGATGTTCAGCAGGAACGCCGGGCCGATGACGTGGACGTCACGCATTCCCTGGAACCACAGCGTGAGGTGGATGGCCGCCGAGGACAGGACGGCCGCGGCCGCGATGTAGCGCGTGGTCATGTGGTTCCCCCTTCGCTGCCCGGGCCGAGCAGCCGACTGGTGATACGCCTCCGGGCCCCTGCCGGTTCGATCACCGCGAGGATCATCGCCCATCCGCGGCGAGGACACCGCGGGAACGGCGCAATCCGCGGGCCTAGGCTGCTCGGGTGACCGATCAGCCGCCCAGCGCAGCCCAGATCGTCGAGCGCATCGCCGCCGGCGAGGCCTCGCCCGTCGCCGCGGTCGAGGAGGCGCTCTCCCGCATCGAGGCTCGCAACCCCGAGCTCAACGCGTTCTCGGTCGTGCTCGCGAACGAGGCCCGCGAGCGAGCCCGGTTCCTCGACCTGGGCGCAGGCGAAGGGCGCGGACCCCTGTACGGCGTACCCGTGGCGATCAAGGAGGAGCTCGACGTCGCCGGGTGCGTGACCACGTTCGGCGGGCTCGCCAACAGCACTCCGGCCGCCACCGACGGCGAGGTGGTGCGACGACTGCGCGAGGCCGGCGCGATCGTGGTCGGCAAGACCCACATGCCGGAGTTCGGTGCCTGGCCCTACACCGAGTCCGTCGCCTACGGCTATACGCGGAACCCCTGGCGGACCGATGTCACACCCGGCGGCTCGAGCGGTGGTACGGCGGCCGTTGCCGCCGGGCTGGTCCCCGTCGGGATGGGTGGTGACGGCGGTGGCTCGATCCGCATCCCGGCCGCCTGCTGCGGACTGTTCGGCCTGAAGCCACAGCGGGGCCGCGTCACCCCCTCGCCGATGGCGCACCTGTGGTGGGCGCTCGGCACGGTCGGCCCGCTCAGCCGCACGGTGCTCGACTCCGCGATCGTCTACGACGTCATCCGTGGCCACCTCCCCACCGACCGCTGGCGGGCCGGCGAGGTCGGGTCGTTCGTCGACGCCACTCGACGCGAGCCCGGCCGCCTTCGCATCGGCTGGACGGTGAAGCCGGTGACCAGGGGTGTGCGGCCCCATCCCGAGCACGTCGCCGCGGTTCGTGACGCGGCCCGGCTGCTGACCGAGCTCGGCCACGAGGTGCGCGAGATCGACCCGCACTACCCGGACCCGACCGCTGCGTTCGTGCCGCAGTTCTTCGCCGGCATCCGCACCGAGGCGGCCGACGTCGAGCACTACGACCGGCTGGAGCGTCGTACCCGTGAGACGTGCCGGCTCGGCGCCTGGGTGACGCCGCGGGTCATCGACTTCGCCCTGCGGCAGACCGAGAAGGTGTCCACCAAGGCCAACCGCGCCTTCGACGAGGTCGACGTCCTGCTCACGCCGTCGATGGCCCACCGCCCGCCGAAGGTCGGCGTGCTCGACGGCACGGGCACGGTCCGCGCCTCGCTCAAGGCGATGCCGGCGATCGCGTACGCCGCGCTGTGGAACCTTGCCGGCAACCCCGCGTGCTCGGTCCCGTCGGCCACCGGTAGCGACGGGCTGCCGATCGGGTGCCAGCTGGTCGGCCGGACCGACGGCGAGGAGACGCTGTTCAGCCTGGCCGCGCAGCTCGAGGCCGCGCGGCCCTGGCCGCTCGTCGCCCCCTGACCTGAACGGCGGTCAGCTCGCCTCGGAGTTCGGTCCGAGCACACGGAACGAGACGCCCGCGGGGTCCTGTAGCTCCGCGATCCGGCCGTACGGCGTGTCCTCGGCCTGCAGGACCACCTCGCCGCCCCGGGCCACAGCCTGGGCCACGGTCTCGTCGGTGTCCTCCACCGTGAGGTAGACGTGCCAGCGCGAGGGTTCGTCACCGAGGAACTCGGCACCGTCCATGATCCCCGCCCGGGCGTTCTCGTCCTGCCCGAGCGTGGTGTAGCGGAACTCCGGGGTGTCGCTCACGACGTGGGTCTCCCAGCCGAAGGCCTCCTGGTAGAACGCCACCGAGTCGGCGTACGACGTGGACAGTGTCTCGAACCATCCCGGGGCGCCGATGGCGGCGCGGGTCCGGAACCCCGGGAACGTGTCGGCCTGCCAGGCACCGATGGCCGCGCCGGCGGGGTCGACGAACTCGGCCATCGTGCCGAGGTCCGCGACCTGCATGACGTCGGCGATCACGGTCGCGCCTCGGGCCTTGGCCTTCTCGATGGTGGCCGCGATGTCGGCGGTCGCCAGATAGATGGACCAGAGACTGGGCTGGCCGGAGTCGTTCGGCATCAGGCCCGCGATCGGCTCCTCGCCTCGCAGGAACATCCGGTAGCCGCCGAACTCCTCGCTCGGCTCACCGGCCGACCAGCCGAACAGGTCGCCGTAGAACGACACCGCGGTGTCGACGTCGGAGGTGAACAGGGAGATCCAGCAGGGTTCGCCGGTGGTGGTCCCGGTGGTGCTCATGGCAGTGCTCCTCGGTGGTGGGTCATCGGTGGGACGAGGTGGACAGGAGGTGAGCGGCGACGACCGGTGCGGTGACCTTCGCCTTGATCATGTGAGTCTGACCGGGCAGGGTCGACCCGCCCGTCGGGTACGGCGTCCTGCACCTCGTAGGCGATCCGGGTCCCGTCGGCGGAGGTGGCGAAGCGGGTGGTGGTCATCTGGTCCTCATGGTGTGCGGCCGTGGTGGTCATCTCAGCTCCTCTGTGAGTGCCTGTCACCCCCTCGTCGGTCGGGGACCTCGGTTTTCGACACGATGAGGGAAAAAATCGTCGTGGACGACGCGGGAGCGGCACGCCCCGTCAGCCGCCCGACCGCTCCCGCTCGGCACGGTCGAGCAGGAGCGTGCGCTCGCTGAGGTTGGCGGTCAGTGTCGACGCCTCGGTGAACGCGCGAGCAGCCTCCTCGTGGCGACCGGCGCGTGCCAGCAGGTCGCCCCGCACGCTCGGGAGGAGGTGCGACCCGGTCAGCGCCTGGTGTCCGGCGACGCGGTCGAGCACCGCGAGGCCGGCCTCGGGACCGAACGCCCGCCCGTGGGCGACCGCGCGGTTGACCTCGACCACGGGGTTGTCGCCGACCTCTCCCAGCACGTCGTACCACCCGGAGATGGCCGGCCAGTCGGTGTCCTCGGGGCTACCGGCGCGGGCGTGACAGGCCGCGATCTGCGCCTGGATGACGTAGGCCCCGATCGGGCGGCCGAGCGCCATCGCCCGATCCAGGCTCGCGAGCCCGCGCCGGATCAGCAGCTCGTCCCACGTCGACCGGTCCTGGTCGTCGAGCAGCACCGGCTTCCCCTGGTCGTCGGTGCGGGCGTGGGTGCGCGACGCCTGGAGCTCCATCAGCGCGAGCAGGCCGTGCACGTCGGGCTCCTGCGGCGCCAGGCCGGCGAGCATCTGGGCGAGGCGGATCGCCTCCGTGCACAGGTCGGGGCGCATCCAGTCGTCACCGGAGGTGGCGGTGTAGCCCTCGTTGAAGATCAGATAGAGCACCCCCATCACGTCGTCGAGCCGCTCCTCGCGCTCGGGTCCGACCGGGAGGTCGAAGGACTCGCCGGCGAGCGCCCTCTTGGCCCGTGAGATCCGCTGGCCGACGGTGGCGTCCTTGGTCAGGAACGCCCGGGCGATCTCGGGCACGGTCAGGCCGCCGACCAGGCGGAGCGTGAGCGCGGCGCGGCTCTCGGGTGACAGTGCCGGGTGGCAGGTGAGGAAGACGAGCCGCAGCACGTCGTCGTCGATGTGGTCGACGAGCGCGTCGAGGTCGGGCATGTCCCCCTCCTCCCCTTCTCGTGCCAAGGCGTGGCCGAGCTCCGTCGTACGACGTCGCAGGGTGTCGGCGCGCCGGAAGTGGTCCACGGCGCGGCGCTTGGCTGTCCGCATCAGCCACGCCGCTGGGTTGTCGGGTACGCCGTCGCGCGGCCACTGCTGGAGCGCTGCGACCAGAGCGTCCTGGGCGAGGTCCTCGGCCAGCGACAGGTCGCGGGTCATCCGGGTGAGGGCGCCGACGAGTCGCGCGGACTCCTCGCGCCACACGCCCTGGACCGTGTCTTTGGTGGACGAAGTGGTCCCGTCGAGGCTGCCGGTCACCCGGTCAGACTAGGCGGGACCCACCCCGGCCGGTGAGTCCCTCAGGAGCCGGTGGGTGCCTCGTCGGGCTCGGCGATCCGGCGCAGCTCGATGACGCCCTCCCAGGTCGGCCAGTGCTCGAGGTGGAGGTCGGCCATCTTCTGGCCCTCGGCCCGCGCCTCGTCGTCGCTGTCGACCTTGATGATCGCCCAGCCGCCGATGACCTCCTTGGCCTCGGTGTAGGGGCCGTCGGTCACGGTCAGCTTGCCGCCGCTCACCCGGTACTCGACGGCGTCCGCGACGCCGTACAGCCCGCCGGCGTCGAGCAGCGTGCCGCCGGCGAAGCCCTCACCCATGTGCACGCCCATGGCGTCCATCAGCGCGGCGGGTGGGTTGGCCTCGGCCTCGTCCATCTTCACGAAACACAGGTAGCGCATGGGGTTTCCTCTCGTTCGGTGGAGCCTTCACCCGTACGTCGAACGGCGGTCACTGCTTTCGACATCCTCCCTCACGAACTTCCAGCCCAACGCCGCGACCACGGCCGGCGGCCCGTTCAGGTGGATGAGCCGAGGCACGCGGAGACGCTAACCCGAGGCAGGGTGGCGGCTCGCACCCCATACTGGTGGGCGTGTGGACTCACCTGGCGTCGTGGCTCGTGCAGTCCGGTGAGGTCCCCCAGCTGGAGGTCGGCGACACCTTCCGCCAGGTCGCCCTGCGCGCCGCCTGCTGGAGCGTCACGAACGCGAGTGGCCCGGACGGAGTGGGGGAGCTCTCGGGCCCCGACCCGTCCGGTGATCGCTCCTTCCACTATGCGATCACCGGTGTCGCCGAGTGGAGTCGAGAGCCGAGCTCGGTGCTGCTGCGCGCTGGACGACTCGCGTTCCTGGCCGAACCACGGGAGGTGCACGCGATGCCCGACGCCGTTCACCTCTCGGCGGAGCGGCACACCGCGGGGTTCCGGGTGCCCGCGGTCGGCGAGCGGGTCAGCGTCGTCGCCGGTCTCCAGGTGATGGCGGCGTACGAGATCGAGGCCTTCGACTTCCCCGACGTACGCTGCGACTGGCGGGTGCGGGGACTCAAGGTCGAGCACCGTGAGCTGGTCGCCTCACCGGAGTTTCCGGACACCCGAGAGCCGGGCCGCGTCCTCCAGGTCGACGACATCCCGAGGATGCTCCGCTGGGCCGATGCGTCGGGCCGCGACCACGCGACGTACCTGCTCGACCTGGAGCCCTCGCCCGAGACCGACTGAGCCCGAGCCCGCACCAGAGCGCCTTGCGCGAGCCGATCGTGCCGGCTGGTCTAGCGTGTGCGCATGGGAGAGCGCCCCGCGCTGTTTCTCGGGCTGCTCGCGGATCATCAGGAACTCGTCGCGGAAGTCGGCGTGCTGCGTTGGCGCGAATGGGGTGACGCCCCGACACCGGGTGCCTGGATCGAGATCACCGCCCGCGAGGCCGGCAGCGAGCATCTGCCGATCACCCTCGTCGCGATGGATCTGGACGGGCACGCGCTCGGCGCGGTCGCCCTCGGCGATCGCGACGACGCCCTCGACGAGAACGAGCGCCGGGAGCGCGGCCCGTGGCTGTTGGGCATGGTCGTGCGCCGCCCCGAGCGCCTGTGCGGTGTCGGCCGGCTGATGGTCTCCGCGATCGAGGACCTGGCGCGGAGCCGAGGTCACGACCGAGTGTGGGTGGCCACCGGCGTCCACGCCGTGGAGTTCTACCGCCACTGCGGCTGGTGCGACCACGAGCAGCTGGTCCCGGCGAAGAACGGCCTCCCGACCACCATCCTCGGCAAAGTCCTGGCCACGTCGTAGCGTCAGGCCCGTGTGCCCGGCCTCAGCTGGCCTTCTTCGCCGCCTTCTTGGGGGTCTTCTTCGCGGTGGTCTTCTTGACCGGCTTCTTGTCCGCCTTGGCGTCCGACGTGGACTCGCCGCGGGCGGTCTTGGCCGCGTCGACCGAACGCTGCAGCGCCGCCAGCAGGTCGACCACTTCGCCGGAGGACTTGGTCGAGGTCGGGGTCCGCTTGACCTCGCCGCCCTCGATCTTGGCCTTCACCATGGCCTCGACCGCTTCGGCGTAGTCGTCCTCGAAGTCGCTCGCGTCGAAGTCGCCGGCCAGGGTCTCGACCAGCATGTTGGCCATTTTCACCTCCGCCGGCTTCACCTCACCGACCTCGACGTTGAAGTCGGGCTGACGGACCTCGTCGGGCCACATCATGGTCTGGAGCACGATCACGTCGTCCTTGACCCGCAGCACTCCGACCGTCGTCCGCTGCCGCAGCGCGACGGTCACGACCGCCATCCGGTCGGCGTCGAGCAGGGCCTGCCTCAGCAGCGCGTAGGGCTTGGCGCCGGTCTTCTCCGGCTCGAGGTAGTACGACTTCTCGAAGAGCATCGGGTCGATCTGGTTGGAGGGCACGAACTTCTCCACCGCGATCTCACGCGACGACTCCGACGGCAGCGAGGCCAGGTCGTCGTCGGTGAGGATGACCATCTCGCCGTCCTCGGTCTCGTAGCCCTTGGCGATGTCGGCGTACTCGACCTCCTCGCCGTCGACCGAGCACACGCGTTGGTACTTGATCCGGCCGCCGTCCTTGGCATGCACCTGCCGGAACGACACGTCGTGCGACTCCGTCGCGGCGTACAGCTTCACCGGCACGCTGACGAGCCCGAACGACACCGCGCCCTTCCAGATCGCACGCATCTCATACCTCCGTGAACTCGTCGACTCCGTGCATTATCGACCAGCGGGCCGCCGAAAGCACGCGTCCAGAGGCAAGCGGCCCTCGTACGACGTGCCGTCAACGCAGACGCTCGGCCAGCCTCTGCATCGTGGCGAGCCCACGTGAGGTGACCTTGATGCCGAGCAGACCCTCCAGGGCCGGTGTCGCGTACGAGGTGCGGGGCTCGTCGTTCATCGCCACCGCGTGCATCCGGTCGGCCTGGACGACGCTCACCCGACCGCTCGCGGGCCGCCAGGGGAGCGGCTCGGGG
>DAINSL010000027.1:28913-30794 GCA_036741335.1 Nocardioides sp.
GGGAAGTCGCGGGTGTCGTCGTAGAACGAGATCTCGGCGTTCTCGCCGACGTCGCCGACGTGGTCGACGAGGTCGCGCACCCAGGTGGCGCGGCGCACCGGCGCGACGTCGTCCCAGCCGGTCTCGCGGGCCAGCGAGGAGCGCACCAGCTCCACCACCCGGGTCGCCTCGGTCGCGCGGAAGACGACCGTCCCGTTGACCTGGAAGGGGGAGACCTCGGTGGCGTGCGCGGCGGCGAACGCGGCCATCAGCTGGTCGCGGGTGGGGCTCCGCCGCTGACCGAGGTTGAGGTTGCGGAAGAACGCGACGTGACGGCGTGCCATGGGTCCTCCCTCCGGATCGGACCATAGCGAAGCCGCTGCTGGAAGACTGCCCCCATGCGTCCGATGCTGGCCACCCGGGGCACGCACGTTCCGACCGGTGATGACTGGCAGCACGAGGTGAAGTGGGACGGCATGCGGGTGCTGGTCGACGTACGCCGTGGAGCGGCGCGCCTCGCGAGCCGCAACGAGAACGACGCGACCGTGTCCTTCCCCGAACTGGCCGCGCTGCCCGCGGAGGACGCCCTGCTCGACGGCGAGGTCGTCGCGTTCGCCGACGGCGGCCCGAGCTTCGCGGCGCTCGCGGAGCGGATGCACGTCAGCCGCGCCGACCGCGCCCAGCGCCTGGCCGAACGGATGCCGGTCACTCTGCTGGTCTTCGACCTCCTCCGCCTCGACGGGCGCGACCTGACCGACGAGCCCCTCACGATCCGTCGCGAGGCACTGACCGGACTCGACCTGAAGGACGACCGCTGGCAGACGCCGCCGACGTACGACGACGGGCAGATGCTGTTCGAGGCGACCCTGCAGCAGGGGCTCGAGGGCATCGTCAGCAAGCGGGTGACGAGTCGCTACCGGCCGGGTCAGCGCAGCAAGGACTGGCTGAAGTTCGCGCACCGTCGACGCGACTCGTACGTCGTGGGCGGGTGGCGTCGCGAGACCGACTCCCTCGACCGGCTGGGCGCGGTGCTCGTCGGCGAGCCGACCGACTCCGGCCTGCTCTACCGCGGCCGCGTCGGGAGCGGCATCGCCGGCAAGAAGGCGGCGATGCTCCACGAGGTGCTCGGTGGTCTCACCCGCGACGCCACGCCGTTCGCCGACGAGGTGCCACGACCCGACGCCCTGGGTACGACCTGGGTGGAGCCGGTGCTCGTGGTCGAGGTCGAGTCGCTCGGTCCGTCCGCGCAGGGCCGGCTCCGCCAGCCGTCGTACGTCGGTATCCGCGCCGACCTGAACCCGGAGGACCTCCCGTGAAGGCCCCTTTCGCTGTCGCGGTCGCTGTCGCTGTCGCCGCCGTCGCGGGCGCGGTCGTGCTCGCGATCGTCGCCCCGCCCGCACCGGCTCGCGCCGACACCGACCACGTGATCCTCGGCGGCGTTCGCGTCGCCCTCCATCCGCAGACGCGGCAGGCCGTGACCGTCAACCACACCCATGGCTACCACGCACGCATCGCGTTCTGGGTCCAGCGCCACGGCCGCTGGACTCGGGTGTACGCCGTGCGCGACGGCCGGATCGGGTACGGCGGGCTGGTCGCTCCGAGGAAGCGGGTGCAGGGCAGCGGCACCACGCCGCTCGGGACCGTCCGGCTGATCTCGTCGTTCGGCCGCCACCCGCTCGGCGACGGCTGGGACCTGCCCTACCGCCGCATCCACCGCGGCGACTACTGGGTCGAGGACAACCGGTCGCGCTTCTACAACCGCTACCGCAACAAGGCGCGGGGCGGCTTCCGCTGGTGGATCCCCGCGAGCGACACCAACAGCTCCGAGCGGCTGACCGACTTCCCGGTGGCCTACGAGTACTCCGTGGTCACGTCGTACAACCGCGACCAGGTGCGCCACCG
>DAINSL010000028.1:0-29501 GCA_036741335.1 Nocardioides sp.
TCGAGTCGTCTCTGACGTCCGACGAAGCGAGGGCGGCGTCGTTCAGCCGCCCATGAAGTCGCCGATGAGCCCGCCGGGTCCGCCGGACTTGCCACCCGAGCCCTGGGAGGAGTCCCACTCGTCGGCCCGCACCACCACGAAGCCCGGGCCGTGGAAGGCGTACTGGAACGCCTCCCCGGAGCCGCCGCGCAGCATCGACTTGAACTTCATGCTCGAGACCAGGGTCGGGGTGAGGTTGGCCGACCACGCCACGCAGGCCTGGGTGTCGACGTACGTCGGCTGCTGCGTGCAGTCGAGCACCACCGGCTTGCCGATGGCGTGGAGGGCGACCATCCCCTGGCCGCTGACGGTGGTGTTGAACAGGCCGCCGGCGAGCATCCCGGCGCCCTTGGTGCGGTGGATGTCCCACTCCAGGGCCGCGTCGAACGCCAGGAGGTTGCGCCCGTTGACGCTGATCGCGTCGCCGGTGAGCTCGACCAGATTGACGAAGCCGGCCTTGCTCGCGAAGAACACCTCGCCCTGCCCGGTCACCCGCATCAGCGGGTTGTCCTCCGAGGTCACCATCTTCTTGAGCAGCTTGCCCATGCTGCCGGCCTTCTCGTGGTGGAACTCAACGTTGCCCTGGAACGCCACCATCGCGCCCTTGGTCGCGAGCACGTCCGGTCCGGTCACCCTAGGGGTCGGGTGCCGCCGCGGTCGTCGTGGCGACCGGCTCGGCACTCGACCCGCTAGGAGCGGATCGCCAGCGCCAGGGGGAGGACCTCGGTGGCGCCCGCCTCGAGCAGCGCAACCGCTGCGAGGGTGAGCGTCCACCCGGTCGCCACCTGGTCGTCGACGAGGAGCACGGGTCCGGCCGGGATCTCACCCTCGAGCCGGAAGCGCCGGCTCACGGCGGCCACCCGCTGGGCGGAGTTCATCGCACCCTGGCCGGGAGCGACCGACGGATCGACGATGGCCCACCGCCCCACCAGCGGGAACCGGAGATGGCGGGCGAGGCCGTCGGCGAGGGCGGAGGTGAGCATCGGCCGGGTCGCCGACTCCACGACCACGATGCCGACGACGTCGGGGCGCCAGTCCTTGAGCACGTCGAGGACGGCCCGGACGAGCGGCTCCGGCACCGGACCGTCGGGCTCGTGCGGTCCGAACAGCTCGCGCAGGGCCTGGCCGTGACCGAGGTCGGTGAGCCGCGCGACGGCACGGCCCTCCCCCGCGGCGTGGCTGATCCGGCCCTTGAGGTCGACACCGAGGTGGGCGAGCGCGGTCGGCCACATCCGGCGCGGCTCGATCGGCACGCCCGGCCGGGCCAGCCGCGTCCGCGCTTCGGTCAGCGCCGTCTCGGAGACCGTGAGAGGCACATCGAAGCCGCCGCAGGTGTCGCATCGACCACACGTGGGCGCCCCGTCACCGACCGCCGGGTCGTCGAGCTGGTCACGCAGGAACCGCATCCGGCACCCGTCGGTGTCGAGGTAGTCGAGCATCGCCCGCTGCTCCCGCTCGCGGGCCTCGCTCACCCGCGCATAGCGGTCGGCGTCGTAGGCCCACTCCCGGCCGGTCGACTCCCACCCGCCGCGGACCCGGCGTACGGCACCGTCCACGTCGAGCACCTTGAGCATCTGCTCGAGGCGGTTGCGCCCGAGCTCGACGTACGACTCCAGGGCGGCGGTGCTCATCGTGCCCCGCTCGGCCAGCACCCCCAACGTCTGGCGGACCAGCGACTCGCGCGGGAACGCCAGCGACGCGAAGTAGGCCCAGATCTCGCGGTCCTCCTGCTGTGGGAGCAGCACGACGGTCGCCTGATCGGTGCCGCGGCCGGCCCGGCCGACCTGTTGGTAGTAGGCCACCGGCGACTGCGGAGCGCCCATGTTCACCACGAATCCCAGCGTGGCGTCGAAGCCCATCCCGAGCGCGCTGGTCGCGACCAGGGCCTTGATCTCGCCCGCCGCCAGCCGCCGCTCGAGGGCGAGGCGCTCGGTGGGGTCGGTCTGGCCGGAGTACGCCGCGACGTCGTGCCCACGGGAGCGCAGGTAGCCGGCGATCTCCTGGGTGGCGGCAACGGTGAGGCAGTAGACGATGCCCGAGCCGGGCTGCTCGGCGAGGTGGTCGGCGAGCCAGCCGAGGCGTTGCTCGGGGGTGCGCAGCCGCACCACGGCGAGCCGGAGCGACTCGCGGTCGAGCGAACCACGCAGGACCAGGACGTCGGCCCCGAGCTGCTCGGCCACGTCGGCACTGACCCGCGCGTTGGCGGTGGCGGTGGTCGCCAGCACCGGGATGCCGGTCGGGAGCTCGGCCAGGAGGGTGCGGATCCGCCGGTAGTCGGGGCGGAAGTCGTGGCCCCAGTCGGAGATGCAGTGCGCCTCGTCGACGACCAGCAGACCGCAGGTCGCCGCCAGACGGGGCAGCACCTCGTCGCGGAAGCCCGGGTTGTTCAGCCGCTCGGGGCTGACCAGGAGCACGTCGACCTCGCCGGCGCGGACCGCGCTCTGGATCGGCTCCCAGTCCTCGATATTGGTGGAGTTGATGGTGACCGCGCGGATCCCGGCCCGCTCGGCGGCGGCGATCTGGTTGCGCATCAGGGCCAGCAGCGGCGACACGATCACGGTGGGGCCGGCACCCTCGGCCCGGAGCAGCAACGTGGCCACGAAGTAGACCGCAGACTTGCCCCACCCGGTGCGCTGCACCACCAGAGATCGCCGTTGCTGGACGGCAAGGGCCTCGATCGCGGCCCACTGGTCGTCGCGCAGCCGGGCGTCGTCACTCCCGACCAGGGCACGCAGATGGCGCTCCGCCTCGGCGCGGACGTCGGTGTTCGTGGCGGCGGTCATCCCGGCCTGTCTACCAGGGCCGTCCGACGGAGCGCCCTCCTCGTCCACAGCCGGTCCCGGGCGCAGCTAGGAACGGTGCGCCCACCACTCGAGCAGCGCGGCCTTCGCTTCGTCGTACGACGCCGGGCCGTCGTCGAGCCGCAGCTCCAGCAGGAAGCGGTACGCCGCCCCCACGTCCGGGCCGGCCGGAATGCCCAGGATCTCCATGATCTCGGCGCCGTCGAGGTCCGGCCGGATCGAGGCCATCTCCTCCTGCTCCCCGAGCTGCTCGATGCGCTGCTCGAGGTCGTCGTAGGTCTGGCGGAGCCGTTCGGCCTTGCGCTGGTTGCGGGTCGTGCAGTCGGCCCGGGTGAGCACGTGCAGGCGTGCGAGCTGGTCGCCGGCATCGCGCACATAGCGACGCACGGCCGAGTCGGTCCACTGCCCGGATCCGTAGCCGTGGAAGCGCAGGTGCAGCTCGACCAGCTTCGCGACGGCGTCGATGTCGTCACCGGAGAACTTCAGCGCCCGCATCCGCTTGGCGGTCAGCTTGGCACCGAGCACGTCGTGGTGGTGGAAGGTCACGGTCCCGTCAGAGAGGAAGCGCCGGGTGCGGGGCTTGCCCACGTCGTGCATCAGCGCGGCGAACCGGGAGACGAAGTCCGGTCCGCCCAGCCGGTCCTGGAGATCCATCGACTGCTCGAGCACGATGAGGCTGTGCTCGTAGACGTCCTTGTGCCGGTGGTGCTCGTCCAGCTCGAGCGCCAGGGCCGGTAGCTCCGGGAGCACGATCGCCGCGAGCCCGGACGTCACCAGCAGCGACAACCCCAGCCTCGGGTACGGCGCCAGCACCAGCTTGACCAGCTCGTCGCGCACCCGTTCCGCGGAGATGATCTCGATCCGGTCGGCCATTGCGGTCATCGCCTCGACCACGGCCGGGGCGACGGTGAACCCGAGCTGGGCCGCGAACCGCGCGGCGCGCATCATCCTCAGAGGGTCGTCGGAGAAGGAGTCCTCGGGGCGGTTGGGTGTCCGCAGGAGCCCGTGCCCGAGATCGATCACCCCGCCGTACGGATCGACGAACTCCCGCGAGGGCACCCGCACCGCCATCGCGTTCACGGTGAAGTCGCGCCGGCCCAGGTCGCCCTCGAGCGAGTCGCCGAAGTCGACGACGGGCTTGCGTGAGGTCGGGTCGTAGCTCTCCGAGCGGTACGTCGTGATCTCGACCTGGAACGCACCCTTGCGGCTGCCGATCGTCCCGAACTCCCGGCCGATGTCCCAGGTGGCGTCGGCCCACCCGGAGATCAGCCGCTCGATCTCGTCCGGGTGCGCCGATGTCGTGAGGTCCAGGTCGTTGTGCCGGCGTCCGAGCATCGCGTCGCGGACCGGACCGCCGACCAGGGCCAGCTCGTGCCCCGCCGCAGCGAACCTGGCACCGAGGTCGTCGAGCACCGGCGCGATCCGGTCGAGCTCGGTGGAGACGGCGCGCTGCGCGTCGGCCAGCCGGACCTGACCCGGCGGCGGCCGGCGGTCTGATCCGTCCGACCCAGGGCTCGCCACGGTCTGGAGCCTAGTGGGGTGGGTGCGCCCGGGATCGCGTCGGCCAGCGCCAGAGTCGGCCCACTAGAGTCTGGCCGTGCTCCGCCCGTCGTCGCTGCCGCGCGCCCTCGCCGTGGTGACGTCGGTCGTGGTCGGCGCCCTGGGCCCGCTCCTGGTCGGCCCCACGCTCGGCCCCACGCTCGTCGGCTCGTCCGTGGCGGCGCAGGCTGCCGCGGCCGCGCCATCCGACCCGACCCAGCCGCTGACGCTGCACATGCACTCGATCACCCCCGACTACATCCCCGACCACGGGCCGATCGTGATCCGCGGCACCGTGACCAACACCTCCGACGAGCAGTGGACCGCGATCAACGTCCACGGCTTCATCGGGTCTGCCCCGATCACCACCGCCGCAGACCTCGCCGCTGCCGCCCAGACCCCGGTCAGCGCCGACGTCGGGCACCGGATCACGACACCCGGCACGTTCGACCACATCAACAAGCTCGATACGGGTCAGACCGCGAGCTTCACCGTTCGCCTGCCCCGCTCCAGGCTCCCGGTTTCGGCTCCCGGCGTGTACTGGTTCGGGGTGCACGCCCTCGGCTCGACCGCCGAAGGTCGCAGCACGAGCGCCGTGGGCCGCGACCGCACGTTCCTGCCGCTGGTGCCGAAGTCCCTGGTGAACACGGGCGCTCACGTCGACACCGCACTGGTCGTCCCGGTGCGCGCGGACGTCGCCCGCGGCTCCGACGGCGCCGTCGAGGACGTCCCAGGTTGGGTGTCCAGCCTGCGCTCCGGCGCGCTGCACACGGTGCTGGACGTCGGGCGGGCGGCGCACGGGACCCCGCTGACCTGGCTGGTCGACCCCGCCGTCCCCGACACGGTCCGCGCGCTGGTCCGCGGCAACCCAGGCCGGACCCTCACCGCTCCGGGCACCTCGTCCTCGGGAGGACCCTCCGGAAGCCCCTCACCCAGTTCCGACGCGTCGGCCAACGGCACCGGTACGACGGTCGCCGCGGCGCCGACGTCGGCGGCCGGCCGGGTGGCGAAGCGCTGGCTGCGCCGCCTCCACCACCTGCTCGCCGACACCTCCGGTGAGATCGTCGGTCTCCCGTACGGCGACCTCGAGGTTGCCTCCGCCGCTCGCTACGACCGGCCCTACCTCGACGCCGTCCTCCGACGGACGGGCGACACGCTGAGACCGTGGAAGCTCCCGCTCGGGGCCAGCGTGATCGCCCCACCGAGCGGCCGCCTCAGCGCGTCGGTCACGGCCGCGATCCCGCGTCAGACGCGGATCCTGCTCGATGACCGTGGAGTGGTCGGCCACCCGCCCGTCGTCGACAACGTCAACGGCCGGCGGGTGATCCTGGCGTCCGCTGGCGCCGCCGAGGGAGGCCCGGGACCCGTGAACCCGTTGAGCCCGCTCGCCCTGCGCCAACGGATCCTGAGCGAGGCCGCCCTCCGGTTGCTCGACCACGAGCAGCCGCTGGTGGTCGAGCTGCCCACCCGATGGCACCACCGGGTGCCGAGGTCGTTCTTCTCCGGGCTCGAGGTGCCCTGGCTCCAGCTGACCACGCTCGACGGGGCCACCACCGGCGCCTCGACCCCGCTGAGCGGCGCCCGCCTCCACGAGCCAACGGCGTCGTCGCCGCGGCTCGGCCCGGAGCTCTTCACGGTCGTGAGCCAGGTGCTTGCGGAGGCCCGGACCCTGCAGTCGGTGCTCCCCGGCAACCGGGTCCTGCGGCGGCACGTCTTCGACGAGACGACCGGCAACACGTCGTACGCCGCCTCCGGAGACCCGTTCGGGGCACTGGCCCGGGTGCGGTCCACGTCCAGCTGGCTCACCCGCAACCTCGCCGGAGTCACCCTGGCCGCACCCGAGTCGGTCACCCTCGCCAGCGCGTCGGGACGCTTCTCTGCCCTGGTCAGCAACGACCTCGACGTACCCGTCACGGTGAAGGTGCGCGCGCTGGCCGACCCGCGGCTGAAGATCACCGGTGGTGAGACCGTCGTGCTGGCGCCGCACGGCCGCACCTCCGTCCTGCTCAACGCCTCCACCCACGTGCTCGGCGTCCACACGGTGACCCTCGAGCTCACCAACCAGGCGGGCACCCCCCTGGGGTCCAGCGACGCCTTCCCGATGCGGGCCGAACAGGTCAGCCGGCTGATCTGGGTCATCATCGGCGCCGGCCTGGCGCTGCTGTTCGGCGCGATCATCGTCCGGCTGGCACGACGCGTGCTGCGGAGCCGCGCATGAGCGACGGCGTCCCGGCACCCGGGGGCGACCTCGACGAGAGCCTGGGCATCCTCGCATCCTCGGCGGTGATGGCGACCGGCACCGCGGTGTCTCGCGTCAGCGGCTATGCCCGCAACCTGCTGCTGGCCGCCGCGATCGGCAACGAGCTGCACGCCGACCTGTTCAACATCGGCAACACCATCCCGAACATGCTCTACATCCTGCTCGCGGGCGGCGTCTTCAACGCGGTGCTGGTCCCTCAGCTGGTGCGGGCCCAGAAGGCCGACGACGACGGTGGAGCGGCCTACACCAACCGCGTGATCACCCTGGCCATGCTCTTCCTCGGTGTGGTCACGGTGCTGCTGGTCCTGACCGCTCCGCTGGTGATGCGGCTCTACCTCAACCACTCCTACGACTGCGCGAACCTGGCCGACCAGCGGGCGTCGGCGATCGCGTTCGCGCGCTACTGCCTCCCGCAGGTCTTCTTCTACGGGATGTTCGTGCTGGTGGGGCAGATCCTCAACGCGCGCGGCCGCTTCGGCCCGATGATGTGGGCGCCGATCGCCAACAACGTCATCTCGGTGGTCGTGCTGGTGGTCTACCTGGTGTGGTTCGGCCCGCTGTCCCCCCACCACAGCGGTGCGGCGTACACCGGGACCCAGGAGCTCGTGCTCGGTGCCGGCGCGACGCTCGGCATCGCCGCCCAGGTGCTGATCCTGATCCCGTTCCTGCGCCGCGCCGGGGTTCGCTTCCGGCCCCGCTACGACTTCGGTAACAGCGGGCTGGGACACACCCTGCGGCTGGGCATCTGGACCGTGCTCTTCGTGGTCGTGAACCAGGTCGCCTACACGATCGTGGTGCGACTCGCGTCCGGAGGTACGGCGCACGGCGGCTGCGGCCACGCCGCCCCATCGGCGGACTCGACCGGCTACACGGTGTACGCCGGGGCCTTCCTGTTCGCGATGGTGCCGCACGCGATCATCACGGTCTCGCTGGCGACCGCGATCCTGCCGCGGCTGTCCGGCAAGGCCGCGGACGGCGACCTCTCCGGCCTCGCCGGCACGCTGGCCGGGACCCTGCGCACCGCGCTGGCCGTCGTCGTCCCGTTCGCGTTCCTGCTACCGGTCCTGGCGTACGACGCGTCCAAGGTGCTGTTCGGCTACGGGGCCACCGCCACCACCTTCGACCACTACGTGCCCTCGATGATCCTGTTCGGGCCCGGCCTGGTGTTCTTCACCGTGCACTACCTGATGCTGCGCGGGTTCTACTCCCTGGAGCAGACCCGCACCGTGTTCTTCATCCAGTGCGCGATCGCCGCCACGAACATCGTCGCCGCGGTGCTGCTGGTCCACCGGGCCACGCCCGAGCAGACCTCGCCGGCGTTGGTGCTGGCCTACCTCGCGTCGTACGTCGTGGGCTCGCTGGTCTCCTACCTGATGCTGCGCGCGCGGCTCGGCGGGCTCCAGACCCCCGACCTGGTCCGCTTCCTGGTACGACTTCTCGTGGCGGCCGTGGTGGCCACCGGACTCGCCTGGGCGCTCGGCGAGCTGCTGCCCGGTTCGGACCACGCGGTCTCGCACCCGGTGGCCGGGCTGCGACTGGTGGTGCTGGGGGGCGTCGACGTCACGGTGTTCCTGCTCCTGGCCCGGGCGATGCGGCTCCGGGAGGTGACCGACGTGATCGACGTCGTCGTACGGCGACTGCGCGGACCCCGCGCCTCCTAGGATTGGGTCGGGCAACCGGAAGGGGAGAGGGTGCCTGAGCACACCCGGCCCGGCGACGTGCTCGCCGACCGGTACCGACTGACCGACCTGCTGACCGAGAGTCAGGGCGGCCGGTTCTGGCGCGCCTTCGACTCGGTGCTCCAGCGCGATGTCGCGGTCCACATCATCGCGATGTCCGACGAGCGAGCCCCGCTGCTGCGCGCCGCGGCCCGCAGGTCGGCGACGGTGCTCGACCGGCGGATGCTGCGGGTGCTCGACATCGACGAGGCGGCCGACCGGTGCTTCGTGGTCAACGAATGGGGCTCCGGCACCAGCCTCGACATCCTGCTCGCCGACGGGGAGCCGCTCTCGCCCACGGTCGCCGCATGGATCGTGGCCGAGGTCGGCGACACCCTCGCGCTGGCCCATGCCGCGGACGTCGCACACGGCAGACTCGTGCCCGAGAACGTCCTGATCGACCAGGACGGCGCGGTCCGGATCATCGGGTTCGCCGTCGATGCGGCCCTGCACGGTCTCCCGGCCGGGCGCATCGCGACCGACGAGGTCGACCTCGTCGGGCTGTTGTACGCCGGTCTCACCGCCAAGTGGGCCGGGGTCTCGCGCTCTGCGGTGTCGAACGCGCCGTCCCAGCACGGGCGGGTGCTCCGCCCCCGTCAGGTGCGGGCCGGGATCCCGCGGCCCCTCGACTCCCTGTGCGACCACGTGCTCAACCACCGCGAGGACGCCGAGGTGTCGGCGGCGATGGTGGCGGACTCGCTGCGTGAGTTCCTCGGCACCTCGGCGACCGCCGCGGAGGCCTGGCTCGCCCGGCTCGAGCACCCGCGCCGCGGGCAGGAGAGCGTCGTACTCCCGCCACTCGCGGACCCACCCGTCCGCGAGGAAGCGGATGACCCACCACCCGGCGCATACCAGAACGGCGAGTCCGCGACCGCGGACACCGACGGGGAGGCCGCACCGGTGCCCCTGCCGGGTGCATCCCCCAAGGCCGAGGAAGGAATGGCCACCCAGGCCGGCCTGCCGATCTTCCACGACGACACCGACGACGTCTCCTGGCTGCAACACCGCACCGAGCCGGCCCCGCCCCCGCCGCCGTTCGAGCCGGCACCCCTGCGACCGCTGTTCGCACCCGAGCCCGTGGACGGCGGTCCGGCCCGGCGACCGCGCGTGGTGCCGCCCGCCGATCGCGCCGCCGGCGGTGCCGGCTTCTGGCCGTGGGACACCGACACCGGTGCCGGTGCCGGGACGGGGAGCGGTGTCTTCGCCCCGATCGACGGAGACGACGACCAGGACGACCGCCACCCGCCTGGCTCGAGCATGCTCCGGCTGGCCGGGATCATCGCAGCCTGCCTGCTCCTGCTGCTGGGGTGCGTGATCGCCTTCAACCTCGGTCGCGGCCGCAGCGTGCTGGGCACCGCCCCGGACTCGCCCTCGAGCCACACCGGAAGCCCCTCCACGCCCGGCTCCAGCCCCACCACGCTCACCGGAGCCACCGCACGCGACTTCGACCCCCAGGGCACCCCGCCGGAGGAGAACCCCGCCGAAGCCCCGAACGTCGTCGACGGCGACCCGGCGACCACCTGGCAGACACTCCGCTACAACGAGAACTTCGGACCGGGCGGCCTGAAGACGGGCGTCGGCGTGGTGCTCGACCTCGGAGCCGATCACGATGTCAGTGAGGTCGACCTCACCACGATCGGGTCGCCGACCCACGTGCAGATCTACGTCGCCCCGCGCTCGCCGGCCAACCTCCAGGGCCTCGAGCTGGCCGGTGAGACCACGGTCACCGGCACCCACGGCGTCGTTCGTCTCGACCCCACAGTCAGCGGCCGCTACGTCGTGGTCTGGCTGACCTCGCTCCCCGCCGTCGCCGGCGGTTTCCGGGGCGAGATCGCCGAGGCCCTGGTGAAGGGTGACTGACCGGTGACCGAGGGTCCAGGCGCGGCACGGCCCGACGCGGACCTGCTGGCCGCGCACGTGGCGGGAGACCCGGACGCCTTCGCGGAGCTCTTCACCCGCCACCGCGACCGGCTCTGGGCGGTCGCGCTCCGCACGATGGGCAACCCCAACGACGCCGCGGACGGGCTCCAGGACGGCCTGGTGGCGGCGTACCGGCGGGCCGACAGCTTCCGCGGCGACGCGGCGGTGACCACCTGGCTGCACCGGGTCGTCGTCAACGCCTGTCTGGACCGGTTGCGTGCGGCGAAGGTACGTCGTGCCGACGCGTTGCCCGACGATCTCGACGACCACGCGGGACGTGGGTCGACGTACACGTCGACGAGCCCGGTCGACGACCCCGAAGCCTCCGCGATCGCCGACGACCGGCGCCGAGCGGTCCTGGCGGCGCTGGCCACCCTGCCCGCCGGGCAACGGGCCGCGCTGGTGCTGGTCGACATGGAGGGCTACCCGGTCGCCGAGGTCGCCCTGATGCTCGACTGCGCCGAGGGCACGGTGAAGTCGCGCTGCTCGCGCGGCCGCGACCGGCTCGCCACGCTGCTGCGCGACCGGCTGGGGGACCGGCTGGGCGACGACGAGGGTCACGGCGGGCGTGACGGGCCTCACGCGGAACCACCGGGGGTCGCGCCCCGTCCCATCCCAGCGACCAACCCGTCCGGACCAGCCGCCAGCGAAGGAGGTGCACCGTGAGTGACGACGAGACCGACCGTCCGGAGCTCGACGCCGTACGCCGCCTGCTGGCCGATGCGCGGCACACCGACCCGATCCCGGCCGACGTGGCCGACCGGATGGACGCCGTGCTGGCCGGCCTGTCGCAGGAGGCGCCGGACGAGGCGGACACCGTCGCCGACGTGGTCGCGTTGGACCCCCGCCGTCGCCGTCGCGCGTCCGGGCTCCTCGTCGCCGCGGCCGTGATCGTGGTGGGCGGTGTCGTCGCCGCCCAGCAGCTAGCCCAGGGTCCGGGCGCGCCGCAGACCGCGGGAGGGGCCCCAGACCGCATGTCCGCCGGCGCCAACTCCGGCGCCCATGGACCGGAGGTCACGTCGCCTGCACCCCAGGCCAACGGTTCGACAGCGGCGCCGCTGCACACCAGGGACGGCCGGGTGCTGGTGCGCACCCGACACTTCTCGGCCGATGCCCTGGCCGGGCGCGAGGTGCTGAACGGGTCGTTCAACGGAACGACAGACAGTCTCCAGCTCAAGCGGGTCTCCCGCAGCTGTGTGCCGACCCCTGCCGGCAGCCAGGTCGTCCGCGCGACGTACGAGCGGGCACCCGCCGCCCTCGTCTACCACCCGGTCGCCGGGACCACCCAGATCGTCGACCTCTACGTCTGCGGGTCGTCACGCCCCATCCGGTCGGTCACGCTGCCGACGCCCTGAGCCGGGGGAATCCCGCTCGCCTACGATCTGTTGTACGAGTGGTCGAGAAGCCTCGCCGGTGGCCCGTCCAGCTGTCCGATCCGGCACTCAGGAGTACCCATGTCGCAGTCCCCGTCCCATGATCAAGTCCGCAACGTCATCATCGTCGGGTCCGGCCCGGCCGGCTACACCGCAGCCGTGTACGCCGCGCGTGCGTCCCTGCACCCGTTGATGTTCGAGGGCTCGGTGACCGCCGGCGGTGCCCTGATGACCACCACCGAGGTGGAGAACTTCCCCGGCTTCCGCGACGGGATCATGGGCCCGGCCCTGATGGACGAGATGCGCGGCCAGGCCGAGCGCTTCGGCGCCGAGCTGGTCTCCGACGACGTGGTCTCCGTCGACCTGACCGGCGACATCAAGACGGTCAGCACCGCCACCGACACCTACTCCGCGCGGGCCGTCATCCTGGCGACCGGCTCCGGTTACCGCAAGCTCGACCTGCCCAACGAGCAGGAGCTCTCCGGACGAGGCGTGTCGTGGTGCGCGACGTGCGACGGCTTCTTCTTCCGCGACCAGCACATCGCCGTGGTCGGCGGGGGTGACTCCGCGATCGAGGAGGCGACCTTCTTGACCCGCTTCGGCACCAAGGTCTCGCTGATCCACCGCCGCGACGAGCTGCGTGCCTCGAAGATCATGCAGGAGCGTGCGTTCGCAGACCCGAAGCTGGAGATCATCTGGAACTCCGAGGTCGCCGCGATCAACGGCGCCGAGCGCCTCGAGTCGATCACCCTCCGCGACACCACGGACGGGTCCGAGCGCGACCTGCCCGCCACCGGCCTGTTCATCGCGATCGGTCACGACCCCAGGTCCGAGCTGCTCAAGGGCCAGGTCGAGCTCGACGACAACGGCTACGTCGTGGTGAGTCACCCCTCGACCGAGACCAACCTCACCGGGGTGTTCGCCTGCGGCGACCTGGTCGACCACCACTACCGCCAGGCCGTGACCGCGGCCGGCACCGGTTGCGCCGCCGCCCTGGACGCCGAGCGCTACATCGCCGACCTGGACCACGCCGCCAAGTCGTCGTGACACGCTGCACCAACCTGGGCCACCCTGCGCGAGCCCGGAACAACTGTCGGTTCGATGGTGTTGACTGGGTGACACCTCCCGCAGACGGGTCCGGTGCCCCTCAGCACAGCCGTCAGGCCATGCACAACAGGAAGGAACTACCGTGGCGAACCTCGCTGCCGTCACCGACGAAGACTTCGAGGCGCAGGTCCTCAAGTCCGAAAAGCCGGTCCTGGTCGACTTCTGGGCCGAGTGGTGCGGGCCGTGCCGCCAGGTGGCTCCGATCCTCGACGAGCTCGCCTCCGAGCACGGCGACAAGATCACCTTCCTGAAGATGAACGTCGACGAAAACCCGGTGATCCCCTCGTCCTACCGGGTCAACGGCATCCCGACCATCAACGTCTACCACGGCGGTGAGGTCGTGAAGTCGATCGTGGGTGCCCGCCCCAAGGCGGCCCTGCTCAAGGAGCTCGAGGACTTCATCTCGGCCTGAGCCCCGGCCGGCCGGACAACCGGCGTCCCGCGCTCGAGCGAGTCGCTCGCGGGTGGTCGGCACGCGGCTTCGGCGACGGCCGGACGGCCCCGAGCAAGCGCTCCAGCGCCGCCTCCACCTCGTCGCGCCACGACAGAGCGCTGCGCAGGTCCATCCTCATCCGGGGTGTGGTGGCGTGGGCGCGCTGTGTCTTGAAGCCCACGCTGCTCAGGAAGTCCACCGGCGTGAGGCAGCTCCGGGCACCGGCCAGTCCCGGTCCACGCGTGTCCCCGAACGCCTCGACCGCGTGGATGTCGCCGCGTTCGATCAGGTCGCGGGCCATCCCCTGGACCAACATCCGCCCGAAGCCTCCTCCGCGTGCCGCGGGGTCGACGTACACCGTGGAAAGCAGGACGGCATCGGCCGAGACCGGAGCCGTCGAGAACGCCCCCGCCCCGGGGAAGAAGGCCGGCGGCGCGTAGAGGACGTACCCGACGGGCCGGCCGTCGGAGAGCGCCACCCGCCCGCACGAGCCCCACGCACGCAGCACCGTCGAGACCCAGGTCTCCTTCTCGTCGGCCGGGTCGTCGACGCGCGCACGACTGACCGGGTCCATCTCCCAGAACACGCAGGCGCGGCACGGTGCCTCGAGCTCGGCGAGGTGATCCAGGGTCATCCGGACGACCTTGCGTGACATGCGACCTCCACGGCGGTTGCGGGCTTGCGGTCGGATCTCTGTCGGATCACTGGATCGGATCATTGGGTCGACCCGCTGCGGACACCATCGTAGGCATGCCGAGGGACTTGAGAGGATGGCCGCGTGCGCCGGATTCGTCAGAGCCAGAAGCTGCAGCACGTGCGGTACGACGTGCGCGGGCCGATCCTGGTCGAGGCCCAGCGCCTGGAGGCCGAGGGCCACCGGATCCTGAAGCTCAACATCGGCAACCCCGCGCCGTTCGGCTTCGAGGCGCCCGAGGCGATCCTGGCCGACATCATCCACCACCTCCCCGAGGCCCAGGGCTACAGCGACTCCCAGGGCATCTACCCCGCCCGCACCGCGGTCGCCCACTACTACCAGGAGCGTGGCCTGCGCGACGTCCACGTCGACGACGTCTTCATCGGCAACGGCGTCTCCGAGCTGATCTCGATGGTCCTCCAGGCCTTCGTGGACGACGGCAACGAGATCCTGGTCCCCGCGCCCGACTACCCGCTCTGGACCGCGGCGGTGACGCTGTCCGGCGGGACCCCCGTCCACTACCGGTGCGACGAGAGCGACGGCTGGAGCCCGGACCTCGCCGACCTCGAGTCGAAGATCACCGAGCAGACCCACGCCCTGGTGATCATCAACCCGAACAACCCGACCGGGGCGGTCTACGACGAGGAGACGGTCAGGGCCCTGGTCGACATCGCCCGGCGGCACGACCTCGTGGTGATGGCCGACGAGATCTACGAGAAGATCCTGTACGACGGCGCGGTGCACCACCACGCCGCGACGTACGCCGCGGACGACGTCCTCTGCCTCACCTTCAGCGGGCTGTCCAAGGCCTACCGGGTCTGCGGCTACCGGGCCGGCTGGGTGATGATCTCGGGCCCGAAGGAGCTGGCCACCGACTTCCTCGAGGGCCTCACCCTGATCGCGAACATGCGGATGTGCGCCAACGTCCCGGCCCAGCACGCGATCCAGACTGCCCTGGGCGGCTACCAGTCGATCGAGGAGCTGATCGTCCCCGGCGGGCGGTTCCACGACCAGACCATGCTGGCCGACCGGCTCCTGAACCAGATCCCCGGCCTCTCGTCGGTGACGCCGCGCGGGGCGCTGTACTGCTTCCCCAGGCTCGACCCCAAGGTCTACGCGATCGAGGACGACGAGCAGCTCGTCATCGACCTGCTCCGCGCCAAGCGCATCCTGGTCACCCACGGCACGGGGTTCAACTGGTTCGAGCCCGATCACTTCCGGCTGGTCACGCTGCCCGACGTCGTGGTGCTCGAGGAGGCGATCGGCCGGATCGCGGAGTTCCTGGCCACCCTGCGCTGACCGGCCGCCCGACCTGGACCGCCTGATTGGGACCGCCTGACTGGGACCGCCCGACCGGGACCGCCCCGACCTGGGCCGCCCGACCCGGGCCCTAGGCTGTCCTCGTGACCGAGCTGCTCTACACCGCGATCATCAAGGCTGCCAAGACCGGCTTCCGCGCGCTCGGCCAGCAGATCGACATCACGGGTCTCGAGCACCTCCCTCGCACCGGACCTGCTCTTCTCGCGGTCAACCACATCGGGTACGTCGACTTCATCTACGGCGGCGTCGCCCCCGAGCGGATCGGACGCCGCGTGCGGTTCATGGCCAAGCGTGAGCTGTTCGACCACAAGATCACCGGCCCGATCATGCGCGCGTGCCGCCACATCATGGTCGACCGGGCCGAGGGCGAGGCCTCCCTGGCGGCCGCCCTCCAGTTCCTGGGCGACGGCGAGCTCGTCGGGATCTTCCCGGAGGCCACCATCTCGCGGGCGATGGAGATCAAGGAGCTCAAGACCGGGGCCGTCCGGATCGCGGCGACAGCCGGCGTACCCCTGGTCCCGGTGGTGCTGTGGGGCACCCAGCGCATCATGACCAAGGACCATGACCGGGACCTCTCCCGGGGCACCGCCATCACCATCCGGATCGGGGAGCCGCTCGCGGTGACCGGCGACGACCCCCGCGCCGAGACCGCGGTGCTGCGGGCGGCGATGCAGGGCCTGCTCGTCGAGTCGATCGCCGCCTACCCCCAACCCGAACCGGGCGCGTGGTGGCTGCCGGCCGCGCATGGCGGGACCGCGCCGACGTTGGAGGACGCGACCCGGCTCGACGCCCAGGAGCGTCGCCGGCGAGCCGAGCGCGGGGCCCCGACCAGGTCGGCGCGCGACGTGTCGAGCGCTACCAGAGAGTGATCGATCAATCGACTAGTCGCTTTGTCGACTTATCGATCTAACGCTAGATCGGCCGGTCGACTCGGTTGCGGGGATCCATGATCTCGACGATCCGGCGCAGGTCATCGAGCGTGGCGAACTCCACGGTGATCCGGCCCTTGCGCTGACCCAGGTCCACCTTGACCCGGGTCTCGAAGCGGTCGGATAGCCGCTCGGCGAGGTCGGCCAGCCCCGGGGCGGTCGGCCGGTTGCGACGCACCCGGGGCGGTGACGACTCGGTCTCTCCGAGAGCAACCAGCTCCTCGAGACCACGCACGCTGATCCCCTCCGAGACCACCCGGCCCGCGAGCCGGTCCTGCTGGTCGGCGTCGGTGACGGCGAGCAGCGACCGGGCGTGCCCGGCCGAGAGGACTCCGGCGGCCACCCGCCGCTGCACCGCGGGCGAAAGCTTGAGCAGGCGAATGGTGTTGCTGATCTGCGGCCGGGAACGGCCGATCCGCTCGGCCAGCTCCTCGTGCGTGCAGGAGAAGTCCTCGAGCAGCTGGGCGTAGGCGGCGGCCTCCTCCAGCGGGTTGAGCTGCGACCGGTGCAGGTTCTCCAGCAGGGCGTCGCGGAGCATGTCGGCGTCGTCGGTCTGCCGGACGATGGCCGGCACCTGGTCCAGGCCGGCCTCCTGGGCGGCCCGCCAGCGGCGCTCGCCCATCACCAGCTCGTAGGCATCCGGACCGGTCACCCTGACCACGACCGGCTGCAGCAGACCGACCTCGCGGATCGAGTGCACCAGCTCGGCCATGGCCTCCTCGTCGAAGACCTGGCGCGGCTGGACCCGGTTCGGTGTCACCTGACCGATCGGGATCTCGGCGAAGTACGCCCCCGAGGGCACCGCCGGCTGGTCCGATCCGACGACCGTCGTGGCCTCGGCACTCGGGTCTGCGCTGGGCCCGGTCGGGATCAGCGAGCCCAGTCCGCGACCCAGTCCCCGCCGGGGTCTGTTGTTGCTCATCGCGGCGCACCCTTCCTGGCGATCTCGCGGGCCGCCTCCAGATAGGACAGGGCTCCCGGCGATGCGGGATCGTAGGTCATCACGGTCTGGCCGTACGACGGCGCCTCCGAGATGCGCACCGATCGCGGGATCAAGGTACGCAGCACGTCGTCGCCGAAGTGCTCACGGACCTCCTGGGCGACGCCGGACGCCAACCGGGTGCGCGCGTCGTACATCGTCACCAGGACCGTGGAGATCACCAGCTGCGGGTTCAGGTGCGCCCGCACCATGTCCACGGTCTCCAGGAGCTGGCCGACTCCCTCGAGGGCGTAGTACTCGGCCTGGATCGGGATCAGCATCTCCACGCCGGCGACCAGCGCGTTCAGGGTCAGCAGGCCCAGCGAGGGTGGGCAGTCGATGAGGACGTAGTCGTAGCGGTCCTCGCCGGCCCGGTCGGCCGGACCGATCAGCCGGTGCCCGGCGATCGCCTTGCGCAGCCGGTTCTCCCGAGCCACCACGCTGACCAGCTCGATCTCGGCGCCGGCCAGGTCGATGGTCGCCGGTACCACGTGAAGCAGCGGGAGGTCCGGGCACGCGGTGGCCAGGTCGGCCAGCGGCTCACCGTCGACCAGCGCGTCGTACGTCGACGGCACGCCGCGCTGATGCGCGACACCGAGGGCCGTGGACGCGTTCCCCTGGGGATCGAGATCGATCACCAGCACCCGCTGGCCGAGCTGAGCCAGCGCGGCGGCCAGGTTGACCGTGGTGGTGGTCTTGCCGACGCCGCCCTTCTGGTTGGCGACCACCATCACGCGGGTGGCGTCCGGACGAGGCAGCTGTGGCCGTCGAGTCGCCTGCTGTCGGGCCAGGATGGTGTCCTCGGCGGCCCGCGCCAGGGGCGTGCTCTCATCGTCGAGACGGGTGCTGGAAGCGGCCAGATCGCCCGCGGTGCGGATCCCGGACGGGGTTGGCGGTGTGGTTTCACGTGAAACGGGACTAGTCCCCTCGGTAGCAGGCCTAGTCCCACCCGGCTGTGGAAAACTAGGGGAAACCTGTGGAATTTCACGCTCAGGAGGCCACCCAAGACCGGTGGATAACTCTGCGGATGCTCCGTCGGAGCCATTCCCGACCGGCCAGCCGAGGCCCCCCAGCACGACCCGAGCGGTGCGGTCGATCGGCTGCTGACTCACGAGCGTGTCCTTCGCTGGGTGTGGCGGCGCGCAGGGGTGGTGGGTCGCCAACCTAGCGCCGGCTGCGGTCCGGGGACCACCCGGACCACGGTAGTGGTGGAGGAACCGGGCACCGACAGCCGCAGTATCTCCGCCGATGCCCCCCACCGGGTGAGCTCCGCGGACGCGTGCCGGATCTCGTCGGCGGCCGAGGATCCCTTCATCGCGAGCAGGGCTCTCCCGGGTGCCACCAGCGGCAGCGCCCAGGCGAGCAGTTGCGGCAGGGGCGCCAGCGCCCGCGCGGTCACTACGTCGAACGACTCCTCATCGGCACGGTCCTCCGCCCGACCACGACGCACCGTGGCGTTGGTGACCCCGAGCATCTCGCAGACCTCGGTCAGGAACGTGGTCCGACGCAGCATCGGTTCGACCAGGGTGACCTGCAGATCCGGGCGAGCCAGGGCCAGGACCAGCCCGGGCAGGCCGGCCCCGGATCCGAGATCTGCGAGCCGTGCGCCCTCGGGCACCACGGGCGACAGCAGCCCGCAGTTGACCAGGTGCCGATCCCACAGTCGGGGCACCTCGCGTGGCCCGATCAGCCCTCGGGTGACTCCGTGGGTGGCCAGCAGCTCGGCGTACCGGCGGAGCACGGGTAGCCGATCGGGCGCGAACACCTGCGCGAGCAGTGCGAGATCCGGCTCCGGCGGTGTTTCACGTGAAACATCGCCCATCTCAGGCCGGCAGCACGACCACGTAGCGCCGCGGCTCCACGCCCTCGGACTCCGAGATCAGGCCGGCGGCCGCCACGGCGTCGTGCACCACCTTGCGCTCGAACGGCGTCATCGGGCGCAGCGCCACCTTCTCGCTGGTCTCCTTGACCTGCGCCGAGGTGGCGCCGGCCAGCTCCTCGAGCTGGCGACGAAGCTCGGCGCGGTGACCGGAGATGTCCAGCATCAACCGTGACCGGCCACCGGTCTCGCGGTACACCGCGAGCCGGGTCAGCTCCTGGAGCGCGTCGAGGACCTCACCGCGTTCACCCACCAGGTGGATGAGGTCGGCACCGACGATCGAGACGGCCGCACGGTCACCCTCGACGTCCATGTCGAGGTCCCCGTCAAGGTCGGCGATGTCGAGCAGCTCCTCGAGATAGTCCGCGGCCACATCGCCCTCGTGCTCGAGACGGTCGTGCAGGGAGGACCCACCGTTCTCGTCCTCATCGGACTCGTCGTCGGACTCGTCGGGTGCGCCGGACTCGACCTCATCCGCGCTCGAGTCCTGGCCCTCGGCGTCCTCGATCTCGTGGTGCCCGGTCTCGGTGGTCTCGGTGGTCTCGGTCTCGGTCTCGGTGGTCTCGGTCTCGCTCATGCCTGTTTCCCCTCTTCGATGTCGTCCGCGCCACCGGTGTCGCTCCGGGGGGCGCGCGGGTTCGCGGAGCGCCTGCGCTGCTCACGCGTCAGCTTCTTGGGTTGCTGTCGCTGGCGCTGCTGGGTCGGGTGTTCGACCGCCTCTTCCAGCGCCTCCTCCTCGCGGACCTCGGTGACCTTGCCCTTGGCCCGGTCGCGCTTGAGTTTGGCGTCGAACGCCGGCGTCCCGGGTGCCGGGTTGCGGCGAATGACGTAGAACTGCTGGCCCATCGTCCACACGTTGGTGGTGGTCCAGTAGACGAGCACGCCGATCGGGAAGGCGACGCCACCAGCCGCGAAGGCGACGGGCAGAACATAGAGCAGCATCTTCTGCTGTTGCGCGTACGGTCCGCTCATCGCGTCCTTGGGCATGTTCTTGCTCATCAGCTGCCGTTGGGTGGTGAAGGTGGTGGCCGTCATCGCCACCACCAGGATCGCGGCCAGGATCTTCACGTTGGTCAGATCGGTGCCGAGGAAGGTGTCGGAGATCGGCATCGAGCCGAACAGTTTGGCGTTCTTCAGGCTCGATGTGTCCCCGGCACTGAGGAAGCCGTTCGCCTTGTTGTTCTTGGCGGCCTGGTCGAGGAGCCGGAACAACGCAATGAAGATCGGCGACTGCACGAGCAGCGGAAGGCACGCCGCGAACGGGTTTGTCCCGGTCTCGCGATACAGCGCCATCGTCTCCGCGGCGAGACGCTCGCGGTCGTGGCCGTACTTCTTCTGCAGCTCCTTGACCTTGGGCTGGATCAGCTGCATGTTCCGGCTGGACTTGATCTGCTTGACGAACAGCGGGATCAGCGCGGCGCGGACCACGAGGGTCAGACCCACGATCGAGAGGACCCACGACATGCCGCCGCCGTGCGGGAGGAACAGGCTCCACAGCTCGTGCCAGGCGATCAGGATCCCGGAGACCGCATAGTAAAGAGGAGTCAGGATGAAGTGGCCGATGGTGCCGAGGAAATGCACGGGTCAGGCTCCTTGGGTAGGAGTGGTGCGCACGCGTGGTGGCACCGGGTCGTAGCCGCCGGGAGCCCACGGGTGGCAGCGCAGCAGTCGGCGGGCGGACATCCAGCTACCTCGCACGGCGCCGTACTCGGTCACTGCGTCGAGGGCGTAGGCCGAGCAGGAAGGGTGGTAGCGGCAGACCTGGCCGTAGAGCGGGCTGATCAGGAGACGGTACAGACGCAGGAAGCCGATCAGGAGGTAGCGCATGCTCAGCTCACCGCCCCCGGCCTGCGACCGAGGCCTCGTTGCAGACAACGGTCGAGGTCGGCACCGAGTTCCGCGTACGACGCACCGGCCGCCGGTGCGAGGGCGCGAACCACGACCTCGCACCCCGCAGGGATGGTGGCGAGTCGCTCTCGGCACAGGTGACGCAGACGGCGCTGGACACGATGGCGGACCACGGAGTTGCCCACGGCTCGACCGACCACGAACCCGATCCGGGCCGGCACCTGGGCCTCGTGCATCACGAGATGCACGACCAGGGTGTCGCTCCCGGCGCGTCGACCCGCGCGGGAAACGCGCCGCAGGTCACCACCGTGGGTGAGTCGATGCGTCGCCGGAAGCACGGGTCCGGGTCACGAGCCAGTCGGGTCGAGGATCAGACCGCGAGGCTCTTGCGGCCCTTGCGCCGCCGGGAGGACAGGATGGAACGCCCGGCGCGGGTGCGCATGCGCAGCCGGAAGCCGTGCACCTTGTGGCGCCGGCGGTTGTTCGGCTGGTACGTACGCTTGCTCACGAGCATCACTCCGATGTTGATCAGGGGCATCACGCCGGCGGTCGGCCAGACAACGCCCGATGACGTCGGACAGCACTGGTACGAGACCCTGGGGTTCGCACCGGCACCGCCCGCCCACGCACACCCCCGGTCAAGGTGAGAGAACCGGAGCTGCTCGTGGACATGCGGCACCCGTCGACACCGGGTGACCGATGAACGGTACGCTGCGCGACTTTGCATCGTCAAATCGCCCCCGCGGCCACCAGGGGTGTGGAAAAAGCCCCGGGACCCACTCGGGCGGATCGGTCACCGTACCACCCGACAGCCTGTGGATAGCGTATTGCTCGGGGCGCCCCCGGAGGGTTATGTTCGGGGCTCGTCGAGTTTCCCCGCGTTCGGGTCGGTCCGTGTCCGTACGACGGTCAGCAGCACCGGCCGTCGACTCGGAAAGGGCGTCTGACCTGCGGTGATCCGGTGTCAGCCGGCCAATCGTTAGCGTCTCGGCAAGCTGTTTCCACAAGGAGGCAGCCAGGTTCACAAGGTGTGGACAAACCTGTGGAACGCAGGGTCGCCCGACGCGCGCCCCCGGGTCCCCGCCACCACCGGCAACGGGCGATCGAGAGAGCGGACAACCTGTGGACAGCGATGCGGATCTGGCTGCGGCCTGGCAGCGAGTGGTCGACGAGCTCCAGCCCAACCAACAGGCCTGGGTCAAGGCCAGCGAGCCGGTCACGCTGCACGGCAACACCGCGATCATCGCGGTCGCCGACGACTTCACCCGGACCCAGCTCGAGGGACGCCTGCGTGGTCAGCTCGAGGACGCACTCACCGCGATCTTCGGGCACGAGATCCGGCTCGCGGTCACCGTGAACCCGGCGCTCGGGGACGGTCACGCCGTCAGCCACACGGTCGATGAGCCGACTAGTCCACAGATCGATATGTCGATAGATCGACAGATGTCCTCGATGTCGCCCACGCCGCACGACGCCCAGCGGCCCGCGTCCGGCGAGACCCGGTTGAACCCCAAGTACGCGTTCGAGACCTTCGTGATCGGGTCGTCCAACCGCTTCCCGCACGCCGCGGCCGTGGCCGTCGCCGAGGCGCCCGGCAAGGCCTACAACCCGCTGCTGGTCTATGGCGACTCCGGTCTGGGCAAGACCCACCTGCTGCACGCGATCGGCCACTACGTGCGCAGCCTCTACAACGGGGCCAAGGTGCGTTACGTCTCGAGCGAGGAGTTCACCAACGAGTTCATCAACTCGATCCGCGACGACCGCCAGGACCGCTTCAAGCGGCGCTACCGCGACGTCGACGTACTGCTGATCGACGACATCCAGTTCCTGGAGGGCAAGACCCAGACCCAGGAGGAGTTCTTCCACACCTTCAACACGCTCCACAACGCCAACAAGCAGATCGTGCTCACCTCCGACCGGGCACCGAAGCGGCTCGAGGCGCTCGAGGACCGGCTCCGCAACCGGTTCGAGTGGGGCCTGATCACCGACGTCCAGCCGCCCGACCTCGAGACCCGGATCGCGATCCTGCGCAAGAAGGCCGCCATGGACCGCCTCAGTGCGCCCGCCGACGTGCTGGAGTTCATCGCCAGCAAGATCCAGACCAACATCCGCGAGCTCGAGGGTGCGCTGATCCGGGTGACCGCGTTCGCGAACCTCAACCGCCAGGAGGTCGACATGACCCTGGCCGAGATCGTGCTGAAGGACCTGATCCCCGAGGGCGGCGAGCCGGAGATCACCGCCGCGCTGATCATCGCCCAGACGGCGGCGTACTTCGGGCTGTCGATCGACGAGCTCACCGGTCCGAGCCGCGGCCGGCACCTGGTGATGGCACGTCAGATCGCGATGTACCTCTGTCGCGAGCTCACCGATCTCTCCCTGCCCAAGATCGGCGCGCAGTTCGGTAACCGCGACCACACCACCGTGATGTACGCCGACCGCAAGATCAACCAGCTCCTCGCCGAGCGGCGCGCGGTCTTCAACCAGGTCAGCGAGCTGACCAACCGGGTCAAGATGCAGGCCCGGCAGTCGTGAGCGTGAGCGAGGACCGTCCGACCGGCGAAGCCGGGACGGACAGCCGCAGCGCGCTCGCGCGCGAGGCGCACCCACCCACCGAGTTACAACGCTGCAAGATGTGTACGCCGTGTGGGCGCGGACGGCGCGTCGTCCACAGCACCTGTGCAACCGCGGGCGCCGGCCGGATGTGGTTCTGGCCGCCGCCCCCAGGCGCCGCGGGGTTCACACCGCTGTATGTACAGCCCCTGTGCGCAAAATGGACACTCTGACCTGCGCCGATGGGTTTCTCCACAGTTTCCACCGCTGCTATGACTACTACGAACCTCTACATGGGCTGACCATCAACCACCACGGCTCTGCCCCCCGACCTGGGGACAAAGCGGGCGGCCCTCCCGCGTGGGGGTGCCTCGTGGCAGGATGCACACTCCAGAATCTTCCCGAGCGGCCGACGGCCGCCGCACCCGCTTCTGCTAAGGACACCCACTAGTGAAGTTCCGCGTCGACCGCGACGTACTCGCGGATGCAGTCGCCTGGGCGGCACGCAGTCTCCCCGTGCGCCCGAGCGTGCCCGTGCTGTCCGGTCTGCTGATCGACGCCAGTGACGACGGCCTGGTGCTCTCGACGTTCGACTACGAGACCTCGGCCCGCGCCACGCTCAGCGCGGAGGTCTCCGACGAGGGACGCGCCCTGGTCAGCGGCCGGCTGCTGTCCGACATCTGCCGGAGCCTTCCGGCCAAGCCGGTGGAGATGACCCTCGACGGCTCCCGAGTCAGCCTGACCTGCGGCTCGGCGAGGTTCAGCCTGCAGACGATGCCGGTCGAGGACTACCCCGCCCTGCCGGACATGCCGGCCGCAACCGGCACCGTCTCCAGCGACGTCTTCGCGCATGCCGTAGCCCAGGCCGTGACCGCCGCTGGCCGCGATGACATGCTCCCGGTCCTGACCGGGGTCCGGATCGAGATCTCCGGATCGACGATCTCGATGCTCGCCACCGACCGCTTCCGGCTCTCCCACCGCGAGCTCGAGTGGCAGCCGAACAGCCCCGATGAGTCGCTCGCCGCACTCGTCCCTGCTCGGGTGCTCGGTGACACCGCGCGGTCGTTGACTACCGGCGGCCAGGTGACCGTCGCGCTGGCCGCGGGCGGATCGGGTGAGGGCATCATCGGCTTCGAGGGCTCCGGCCCAGGCGGCACCCGTCGTACGACGACCCGGCTGCTCGACGGCGAGTTCCCCAAGGTCCGCAGCCTGTTCCCGGGCGAACACCTCACCCGGGCGACCGTCGACAAGGCGTCCCTGATCGAGTCCCTCAAGCGGGTTTCCCTGGTGGCCGAGCGCAACACCGCCGTCCAGCTGGCGTTCAGCGACGGCACCCTCACCCTCGATGCCGGGTCCGGTGACGAGGCCCAGGCGAGCGAGTCGATCGAGGCGACGATCGACGGTGACGACATCACCACGGGCTTCAACCCGCAGTACCTCCTCGACGGCCTCCAGGTCATCGACGAGGCGGTCGTCGAGCTGGCGTTCACGGTGGCGACCAAGCCTGTTGTCCTCAGTGGTTCGATGGGAGACAGTGGCTCGACAGACTCCTCGGCAGCTCCTGGTGAAACCGGCTTCCGCTATCTCTTGATGCCGAGGCGTCTGCTCTCCTGATCGACCCAGCAAGGAGATTTCGCATGGAACTCGGACTCATCGGGCTCGGCAAGATGGGCGGCAACATGCGCACGCGGCTGCGCAACGCCGGGCACACCGTGGTCGGCTACGACCGCAACCCCGACCTCTCAGATGTCGGCAGCCTGGCCGAGATGGTCGAAGCGCTGCCCAGCCCCAAGGTCGTCTGGGTGATGGTCCCGTCCGGCGACCCGACGCGCGACACCGTGAAGGAGCTCGCCGACCTCCTCGGTGAGGGTGACCTCGTCGTCGACGGCGGCAACTCCAAGTGGACCGACGACCAGATCAACGCCGATCTGCTGGCCGCTAAGGCCGTCGGCTTCGTCGACTGCGGTGTCTCCGGCGGGGTCTGGGGTCTGCAGAACGGCTACGCCCTGATGTGCGGTGGCTCCGACGACAACGTCGCCAAGGTCCAGCCCGCGTTCGACGCGCTCAAGCCCGAGGGTGAGTCCGGCTTCGTCCACGCCGGGAAGCAGCCCGGTGCCGGTCACTTCGCGAAGATGGTCCACAACGGCATCGAGTACGCCCTCATGCAGGCCTACGCCGAGGGCTGGGAGCTGCTCGAGAAGGTCGACCTGGTCGACAACGTGACCGAGGTCTTCGACTCGTGGCGCCAAGGCACGGTGATCCGGTCCTGGCTGCTCGACCTCCTGGTCGAGGCACTCAAGGGGGACACCCACCTCGACAAGATCGCCGGCTACGCCGCCGACTCGGGCGAGGGACGCTGGACCGTCGAGGCCGGGATCGACAACGGGGTGGCCATGCCCGCGATCGCCGCCTCCTTGTTCGCGCGCTTCGTCTCGCAGCAAGACGAGAGCCCGGCGATGAAGGCGATCGCGGCGATGCGCAACCAGTTCGGCGGCCACGAGGTGCGCACCGAGGCCCCTCCCGGCGGCGACGCCTCCCCCCAGAGCTGACCGGGTCAGAGTGTCAGGGCCGGTCGGGGACGGAGCGATGTGTACGTCGCACGGCTGACCCTGGTCGACTTCCGCTCGTACGCCGCCGCGGACGTCGCGCTCGAGCCCGGCGCGACGGCGTTCATCGGCCGCAACGGCCAGGGCAAGACCAACCTCGTCGAGGCGATCGACTACCTCGCCCGACTCGCGTCCCACCGGGTCGCGTCCGACGCACCACTGGTGCGGGCGGGTGCCGAGCGCGCCCTGGTCCGGGCGACCGTGGTCCGCGACGGTCGCGAGGCGATGCTCGAGGTGGAGATCAACCCCGGCCGGGCCAACAGGGCGCGGGTCAACCGCGCCGACCTGCCGCGGGCGCGCGAGCTGGTGGGCATGGTCCGCACCGTGATCTTCGCGCCGGACGACCTCGCCCTGGTCAAGGGCGATCCGTCGGGCCGGCGCGCGTTCCTCGACGACCTGCTGGTGATGCGCGCGCCGCGGCTCGCCGCCGTACGCGCCGACTACGACCGGATCCTCAAGCAGCGCAACTCCCTGCTGAAGACCGCCGGCGCGGCCCGCCGCGGCACGACGTCGCAGGAGTCCGCGCTCTCGACGCTCGGGGTCTGGGACGCCCACCTGGCCCGCACCGGCGCCGAGCTGCTGGCCGAGCGGCTGCGCCTCGTCGCCGAGCTGCGGCCCTACGTCGGCCATGCCTACGCGACCGTGGCCCGCGGCGCCAGCAGCGACGACTCGGCACTGGACTACCAGCCCAGCCTGGAGATCGGCGACCTCGTCGACCGGGAGGCTCTCACCACGCGCCTCCTCGAGGAGCTGGAGGTCCGGCGCCACGACGAGCTCGACCGCGGCGTGTCGCTGGTGGGGCCCCACCGCGACGAGCTGCTGCTCACCCTCGGCAACGGCGAGCACCGGCTGCCGGTGCGTGGCTACGCCTCCCATGGCGAGTCGTGGTCGTTCGCGCTGTCCCTGCGACTGGCGTCGTACGACCTGCTGCGCGCCGACGGTGACGACCCGATCCTGATCCTCGACGACGTCTTCGCCGAGCTCGACAGCGAGCGTCGTGCCCAGCTCGCCGAGCTGGTCGCTGGTGCCGAGCAGGTGCTCGTCACCGCCGCGGTCGCCGACGACGTACCGGAGAAGCTCGCGGGCGTGCGTTTCGTCGTCGGAGACGGGGAGGTACGCCGTGAGTCCTGACGCGGAGGATCCCGAGCACACCCCTCGAAGCGACGACGGGCTCGACCTGGCGCGGACCCTGGCCCGCGCCACCGCCCGGTCGACGCCGGGGCGCAAGAACCGCGCGCGGCGTACGGACCGGACTCCCCGCACCGGCCGGGTCTCGGGCGCCCACCCGGACGACCGCGATCCCCAGACGCTCGACGTCGCCCTGACGCGGGTGGTCGACGACCACGGCTGGCAAGTGGACCTCAAGGTGGCGTCGATGTTCGCGCGGTGGGGCGAGCTGGTCGGCGCGGAGGTGGGAGCGCACAGCGGACCGGAGTCCTTCGCCGACGGCAAGCTGGTGGTCCGCACCGACTCCACGGCCTGGGCCACGCAGCTCAAGCTGCTCGCGCCGTCGATCGTGCGCCGGCTCAACGAGGACCTCGGCCACGGGACCGTGCTGGTGATCGACATCCTGGGGCCTCACTCACCCTCCTGGAAGCGCGGCCCGCGTTCGGTACGCGACGGCCGCGGCCCCCGCGACACCTACGGCTGAGCGGGCGGGCGGCGGAAGCCGCGAAATGCCGATCTGGCGGCTTCGCCGACGTATGGGGACCCGTCCGGACCCCTGTTCGGGCGTCCGGGAGTGTCGGGAGCGCCGTCTCGGGCCACATTTCATCCACAGATCCCCCCAGTCTGGGGAAGGGGTCGTGGAATGCGGCCCGGAAACCGGTATCATGGACACCGAGGTCGCGCGCTTCCCCCGCCGCGGCCTGTTCCATGATCTGCCCTGGCACGGTGGCCGCACGGCGCGGTCCCGGCCCCGATGAAGAGGTGCGCGTGAGCGACGAGACGACCGAGCCAGAAGTCCCCCGATCCGTCACTCACTCCGACGCCCCGTCCGATGCTCCGTCCGTCCCCGCCAGCCGTCTCCCCGAGCCGCCCAACGGCATGACGTACGACGCGTCCGCGATCACGGTCCTCGAGGGGCTCGAGGCCGTCCGCAAGCGTCCGGGCATGTACATCGGCTCGACCGGCGAGCGAGGGTTGCACCACCTGGTGTGGGAGATCATCGACAACGCGGTCGACGAGTCGCTGGCCGGCTACTGCGACCGGGTGGTGGTCACCCTCCAGGCCGACGGCGGGATCCGCGTCGAGGACAACGGCCGCGGTATCCCCACGGACACCGCGCCCGGCCAGGAGCTGCCAGCGGTGACGATGGCGCTCACCATGCTCCATGCGGGCGGTAAGTTCGGTGGCGGCGGCTACAAGGTGTCCGGGGGCTTGCACGGCGTCGGTGTCAGCGTGGTCAACGCGCTGTCGAGCCATCTCATCGTCGACGTGAAGAACCGCGGCCATCAGTGGCGCCAGACGTTCAGCGTCGGCGTCCCGGACGGCGGTCTCGAGGACGTTCGTGAGCTCGCGCCGGGCGAGCGCACTGGCACCACCGTCACCTACTGGGCCTCAGCGGACGTGTTCGAGACAACGACGTACTCCTTGGAGACGATCACCGCGCGGAACCGCGAGTACGCGTTCCTCAACAAGGGCCTGGAGATCGTGGTCCGCGACGAGCGCCCCGAGGGCGCCGAGGTCCTCGAGGCCGTCCAGGACGACACCGTCCCCGACGAGATCGACATGGTGGGGGCGGACGCCATCCACCAGGCCGAGGCCGGGGGTCTCGAGCGGACGTTCCGCTACGACCGCGGTCTCGTCGACTATGTCGAGTACCTCAACAAGCGCAAGACCATGGCAAACCCCAGCGTCATCTCCTTCGAGGCCGAGCAGAGCAAGGGCGTCCAGGGTGGAAGCCAGGACCTCAGCCTCGAGGTCGCCATGCAGTGGAACACCTCGTTCACCGAGTCGGTGCACACGTTCGCCAACACGGTGAACACCCCCGAGGGCGGCACCCATGAAGAGGGCTTCCGCTCGGCGCTCACCTCGCTGGTCAACCACTGGGGCGAGGAGTGGGGCCTGATCAAGAAGCGCGAGGACCGCGTCTCGGGAGACGACGTGCGCGAGGGCCTGACCGCGATCATCTCGATCAAGCTGACCGATCCGCAGTTCGAGGGACAGACCAAGGCCAAGCTCGGCAACACCGAGGCCAAGGGTTTCGTGCAGCGCGTGGTCAACGACCAGCTCGGGGCGTGGCTGGAGCAGAACCCCGCCGAGGGTCGCGACATCGTGCGCAAGGCGCAGGCGGCCGCGTCCGCCCGGATCGCCGCACGCAAGGCGCGTGACCTGGCCCGCAGCCGCAAGGGACTGCTGGGCGGGGGCGGTCTGCCCGGCAAGCTCTCGGACTGCCAGTCGACCAACCCCGAGGAGTGCGAGGTCTTCATCGTCGAGGGCGACTCCGCCGGCGGCTCGGCCCGTCAGGGCCGCGACCCGAGGGTCCAGGCGATCCTGCCGATCCG
>DAINSL010000029.1:0-28462 GCA_036741335.1 Nocardioides sp.
CGGGGGTCGCGACGACGGCGTCGAAGTCGAGCCACCCGCCGTTGACCTTCTCGATCAGCTCGTCGCCGCCGACGAAGTCGGCGCCGGCCTCACGGGCTGCGTCGGCCTTCTCGGCGTTCGCGAAGACGAGCACCCGCGCGGTCTTGCCGGTGCCGTGCGGGAGGTTGACGGTGCCGCGCACCATCTGGTCGGACTTGCGGGGGTCGACGCCCAGACGCATCACGACGTCCACGGTCTCGTCGAACTTCTTCTTGCTGGCATCCTTGGCGATCTTGATCGCCCTCAGCGGGCTGTAGAGCTCGTCCCGGTCGAACGTCTCTTCCGCTGCTCGGTAGGTCTTGCTGCGCTGCATGGCTGGTACTTCCTGTTCTCCAGATGTGGTCGTCGGGCCAGCGCGGCCCTGCCACGGGTCTCTTCGGTACGGCGTGCCCCTTGGCTCGACACGGCGCTTCCCGCCTGCGGGCGGGTTCAGTCGGTGGTGACGCCCATCGATCGGGCGGTGCCCTCGACGATCTTCATCGCGGCCTCGATGTCGTTGGCGTTGAGGTCGGGCAGCTTGGTCTGGGCGATCTCACGCACCTGGTTCTTGGTCAGTCGACCGACCTTCTCCTTGTGCGGGACGCCGGAGCCCTTCTGCAGGCCGGCCGCCTTCTTGATCAGCTCCGCCGCGGGCGGCGTCTTGGTGATGAACGTGAACGAGCGGTCTTCGTAGATGGTGATCTCGACGGGGATCACGTTGCCGCGCATGGACTCGGTCTGGGCGTTGTAGGCCTTGCAGAAGTCCATGATGTTCACACCGTGCGGACCGAGGGCGGTACCGACCGGGGGCGCCGGAGTCGCGGCACCCGCCTGGAGCTGGACCTTGACCAGCGCGGCGATCTTCTTCTTGGGAGGCATTGCCAGTTCTCTTTTCTCTCTTGTGGTCATCACGGGGCGGATGCCCCTGCCACTACATCGTGGTGCTGGGTTGTGAGACGGGCTCAGACCTTCTGGATCTGGCTGAAGCTCAGCTCGACCGGGGTCTCCCGGCCGAAGATCTCCACGAGGGCCTTGACCCTCTGCGCCTCGGCGTTGATCTCGGTGATCGTGGCGTGCAGCGTGGCGAACGGGCCGTCGACGACCATCACCGAGTCGGACTCGGCGAAGTCGATGATCTCGACGGTCTTCTTGGTCGTGCTCGACCCGCCGGCACCGGAGGCGGCACCGCCGGCCGGGGCCTCGGCGCGCGCCACCGCGGCCGGGGCCAGCATGTTCTCGACCTCGTCCATGCTCAGTGGCACCGGTTGGTGGGCCTGGCCGACGAACCCGGTGACCGACGGGGTGTGTCGCACGGCGGACCACGACTCGTCGGTGAGGTCCATGCGCACCAGAACGTAGCCCGGCAGGACGGTCCGCTTGACCATCTTGCGCTGGCCGTTCTTGATCTCGGCGACTTCCTCGGTGGGGACCACGATCTCGTGGATGAAGTCCTCCATGTTCAAGGAGACGATGCGGTTCTCGAGGTTCGAGCGGACGCGGTTCTCCATGCCGTAGTAGGTGTGGACGACGTACCACTCGCCGGGCTTGGCCCACAGCTCGCGACGGAACTCCTCGAGCGGGTCGTCCTCGGCGACCTCGGCGGTCGCCTCGTCCCCGGCGACGGCCACGTCGGACTCGTCAGTGTCCGTGGACTCGCCGGTCTCGTCCTCGCCGTTCGCTTCGAGTGCGGTCTCCTCGGGTGCGGTCTCGTCGACCGGGTCCAGCTCGACCTCGCCCACCTCGGAGTCGACCTCCGCGATCGGCAGGTCCTCGGCGGGGACCACCTGACTCCCGTCGACCTCGGCCTCGTCTGTGTGCTCTTCGGTCGTGGGCTGGGTGGCCTCGTCCTCGACGGGGTCGGTCACGACCGGCTCCTCGACGGGCTCCTCGACGGGGTCGACCGTCTCGACGGGACTCTCCTCCAGCGCTGCTTCGTGCTCGATGTCGTGTTGCGACACGTCTACTCCATACCTCAACTCTGGGACTGGCCGTTGAACAGCCAGAAGATCAGCTTGCCGAGGCCCAGGTCGAGCCCGGCGACGAGCGCCATCATGAAGATCACGAAGGCCATCACCACGAAGAAGTAGGTGACCAGCTGCTGCTGCGTCGGCCACACCACCTTGCGGAGCTCGGCCACGACCTGTCGGTAGAACAGGACCGGACCCGTGCGCTCGGCACGCCGGTCGTCTCGCGACCGGACGGCATTGCCTCCCGACACGTGGACCACTTCTTCCCGTAATCGCCTGGTCGACCCGGATGGCCGGCCACACATGGCTGGATGTTGCTGTCTTGCAGGGCACGAGGGACTTGAACCCCCAACCTTCGGTTTTGGAGACCGATGCTCTGCCAGTTGAGCTAGTGCCCTCCGATCCTCCCGAACCCGGATCCAACCGAATCGTGGGCATGGCAAAGCATGTGGGAGAACCACCGGTGGTCGAGTCTACGGGCAGGACCGAGCGTGCGTCCAAACGCCCGGTCGGAGGGCGGTCGCCGCTTCGGCCGCGCCGCGCGCCGCCCCTACGATGGGTCCATGAGCGAGGCTCCCACCGCAGGCCCCACCACCAGTCCGCGCGCCCGCCGGATCTCTCACCGGATCGGGGCCATCGCCGAGTCGGCGACGCTGAAGGTCGATGCCAAGGCCAAGGCACTGAAGGCCGAGGGCAGACCGGTGATCGGCTTCGGGGCGGGCGAGCCCGACTTCCCGACCCCGGCGTACGTCGTGGAGGCGGCCGTCGAGGCCTGCCGCGACCCCAAGAACCACCGCTACACACCCGCGGGCGGCCTGCCCGAGCTCAAGCAGGCGATCGCGGACAAGACCCGCCGCGACAGCGGGTACGACGTGGAAGCCGGCCAGGTGGTCGTGACCAACGGCGGCAAGCAGGCCATCTACGAGGCCTTCGCCACGATGCTCGACCCGGGCGACGAGGTGATCGTCCCGGCGCCGTACTGGACGACCTACCCCGAGGTGATCCAGCTGGCCGGCGGGGTCGCCGTGCCCGTGCTGGCGGACGAGACCCAGGACTACAAGGTCACCGTCGCCCAGCTCGACGCGGCTCGCACCGAACGCTCCAAGGTGCTGTTGTTCGTCTCGCCCTCCAACCCCACCGGAGCCGTCTACACCGCCGACGAGATCCGGGCGATCGGACAGTGGGTCGAGGACCACGACCTGTGGGTGCTCACCGACGAGATCTACGAGCACCTGGTCTACGACGGCGTCGAGACCGGGTCGCTGCCGGTACTGTGCCCGTTCCTCGCCGACAACTGCGTCGTGGTGAACGGGGTCGCCAAGACCTACGCCATGACCGGGTGGCGGGTCGGCTGGCTGATCGCATCGAAGGACCTCGCCGCAGCGGCCGCCAACCTCCAGTCCCACGCGACCTCCAATGTCTCGAACGTCGCCCAGCGGGCGGCTCTGGCAGCCGTGTCCGGCGATCTGGCCGCCGTCGACGAGATGAAGGCCGCCTTCGACCGGCGCCGCAAGACGATCGTGTCCATGCTCAACGAGATCGAGGGCGTGTTGTGCCCGACCCCGCAGGGGGCGTTCTACGCCTACCCGTCCGTGAAGGGCCTGCTCGGCAGGGAGTACGACGGCCGTCTCATCGAGACCTCAGCCGACCTGGCTGAGTACATCCTCGAGCAGGCCGAGGTCGCGATCGTTCCGGGCGAGGCATTCGGTACCCCCGGCTACCTCCGGCTGTCCTACGCACTCGGCGACGACGACCTCGTCGAAGGCATCACGCGACTGCAGAAGCTCTTCGCCTGACGTGGGCGGCCCCTACCGCAACGACAACGAGCGCGAAGCGCGAGAGAGGGGCTCTCGACCAAGGTCGCTTGCGACCTTGCCGAAAGCCCATCTCCACCTCCACTTCACGGGGTCGATGCGGCACGCGACCCTCCTCGAGCTCGCAGAGCGCGACGGCATAGCGCTCCCGGACTCGCTGGTGAGCGAGTGGCCTCCGGAGCTCTCGGCGGCCGACGAGAAGGGCTGGTTCCGCTTCCAGCGGCTCTACGACGTGGCGCGATCGGTGCTGCGCACCGAGGACGACGTACGCCGACTGGTGCGCGAAGCGGCCGAGGACGACGTCCGCGACGGTGGCCGGTGGCTGGAGATCCAGGTCGACCCCTCGGGGTACGGCGCCCGGTTCGGCGGGATCACCGCGTTCACCGACCTGGTGCTCGACGCGGTCGGTGAGGCGTCGCGCTCCACCGGCCTGGGCATCGCGGTCGTGATCGCCGCCAACCGGACCCGCCATCCGCTCGACGCGCGCACCCTAGCCCGCCTCGCCGCGCAGTACACCGACCGTGGGGTCGTCGGCTTCGGCCTGTCCAACGACGAGCGGCGCGGTGCGACCGAGGACTTCGCGCCCGCGTTCCGGATCGCCGAACGCGCCGGGCTGATGCTCGTGCCGCACGGCGGCGAGCTGGTGGGGCCGTCCTCGGTCCGGGCCTGCGTCGAGTCGTTGCATGCCGACCGGCTCGGCCACGGCGTGCGCTCGGTCGAGGACCCCGACCTGCTCGCGCGGATCGTGGATGCCGGCATCGCGCTCGAGATCTGCCCGGTCTCCAACGTCGCGCTCGGCGTCTACTCCGACCTCACCTCGGTGCCGCTTCCCGCCCTGCTCGGGTCGGGGGCGACGATCGCTCTCGGTGCCGACGACCCGTTGCTGTTCGGTTCGCGGCTGGCCGCGCAGTACGCCACGATGCGCGCCGCGCACGGTCTGACCGACGAGACCCTGGCCGACCTGGCCCGGATGTCGGTCCGCGCGTCGCGCGCTCCGGAGTCGCTGCGCAGGACCGTGCTGGCCGAGGTCGACGCGTGGCTGTCCCCACCGGCGGGTTCTGCCACGATGACGCCATGAGCGACGAGCAGCTGCCGCCGACGCACCGGCCGTGGGGGTCGCAGCCGGGCTCCGGTCCGCCGCACCAACCACCGACCAACCCCTACCCGCAGCCGGGCTCGTTCGACCAGTACGCCGCACCCAACCCGTACGGCGCCCAGATCTACGGCCAGCCCTACGGCGCCTATCCCCCGGGGTACGGCGCCATGTCACCGGAGCACCCGTCCGCGACGACCGGCATGGTGCTCGGCATCGTCGGGCTGGTCGGGGTCCTGACCTGCGGCGGCATCACGCTCGTGCTCTCGCCGTTCGCCTGGGTGATCGGCGGCCGCGCGGTGCGCGAGATCGACGCCTCGCCGGGTCGCTACCGCGGCCGGGAGAAGGCCAACGCCGGCCGGATCATGGGCATCATCGGCACCGTGCTGCTGGCGCTGGGCGTGCTCGCGATCATCGCGGTCATCGTGCTGGCCATCGCGATCACACCGGACACCACTCACATCGGTCCGGGCACCCATGTGACGCACCACCGCATCGCGAACTCATAGCGCGCAGCCGACCAGGACCGGCTCGTTGACCAGCCTGATCCCGAACCTCGCCTCGACGCCGTCGCGGATCTCGCGGGCCAGTGCCAGCAGCTCGGCCGTGGTGGCGCCGCCGCGGTTGGTCAGGGCGAGGGTGTGCTTGGTCGAGAGCCGGGCCGCTCCCTCGCCGTACCCCTTGCCGAAGCCGGCCTGCTCGATCAGCCAGGCGGCGCTGGTCTTCATCAGGCCGTACGGCTGGGGCCAGGCCGGAGCACCGTCGGGCACGGCGCCCGGTGGGATCACCGGGTTGGTGAAGAACGAGCCCACGCTCCACGTGTCGTGGTCGGTGCCGTCGAGGACCATGCCCTTGCGGGTGCGCAGGTCCAGCACAGCGCGACGTACATCGACCATCGGGGCACGGCCGCCCGGCTCGACGCCGATGGTGGCCGCGAGCTCCGCATAGGTCACCGGGGCGCCGAGCTCGCCCTGGCCGAACTGGAAGGTCACCTCGAGCACCACGTGCCGGGTCGGGTCGGCTTTGAACCGGCTGGTGCGGTAGCCGAAGCCGCAGTCGGCGGCGGCGAACGTGCGGAACCCACGCAGGCGGCGGTCCCAGACCCGGACCGACGCGATCGTCTGGGACACCTCCTGCCCGTAGGCGCCGACGTTCTGGATCGGGGTGGCACCCACCGAGCCGGGGATGCCGGAGAGCGCCTCGACGCCGACCCAGCCACGCTCGACCGCGGTGGCGACGAAGGCGTCCCACGGCTCGCCGGCGGCGACCTTCACGACCGCGCCTCCGCAGGTGGGGTCGTCGTCGGCGACGTCGGGGACCACGCCGGCGGTCGCGACCTCGACGACGGTGCCGGCGAACCCCTCGTCGGCGACGACGAGATTGCTGCCGCCGGCCAGGACGAGCACCGGCTCGTCCGCCTCGTCGGCACGGCGTACGGCGTCGACCACGTCGGCGTCGGTGGTCGCCCGCACCCAGTCGCGTGCGGGTCCACCGAGCCGCAGAGTCGTGTGGTCCCTCAGGAGCTCAGTCACGCAGGACCGCCACGGGGTTGCCGAGGACGGTCTCACCACCGCAGGTCACGCGGAGCGCGATCGTGCGGTCGTCGCGCCAGGTGCCCTCGACCTGAATCTCGGTGCCGCGCTCGGGGACAACGACCGGCTTGGTGAACTTGGCACCCAGCTCGGCGATCCGGCCGGGCTCTCCCAGCTGCTCATCGACATAGCGCGCGACCAGGCCGAGGGTGAACATGCCGTGGGCGATCACGTCGGGGAGGCCCACGCTGCGGGCGATCTCGGGGTCCTGGTGGATCGGGTTGTGGTCACCGCTGGCCTCGGCGTAGGCGACCAGGTCGGCGCGGGTGACGGGATACGTCGTCGCCGTCAGATCGGACATCAGGCACCGGCCTTGTGGACGAGGGTCGCCTCGGCGGTGCAGACCAGCCCGCCGTCGGCGTCGGTGACGGCGCTGGAGGTGGCGATGATGTCGGTGCCGGCGATCTGGCGCAGCCCGCTCACGGTGAGGGTGGCGGTGAGCCGGTCTCCGACCACGACCGGCCGCTCGTGCACGAACTTCTGCTGCCCGTGCACCACGTGGTGGAGCTCGATGCCGACGTCGGGGTCGACCATCAGCGCCTGCATGGCACCGAAGGCGACCACGATCGGGAAGGTGGCGGGCGCGGGGTCGCCGCTGCGGTACGGCGTACCGGTGGCCGCCGCGAAGGCTGTCACCGCCTGCTCGGTCACGTCGTACGTGGTGGTCGGCGGGAAGGTGCGGCCGGCCAGGGATGCGTCGACTGCCATGTCCGGAACGCTAGCAGCGCCGGCGCGGGCCTCTGAGACACACGACGCCCACCCGGAGGACCGGGCGGGCCTGGTGCTGTGCTGTGCTGTTGCGCGGCGCTGGAGCTCAGCGCGTCTCGCGGTGAGGCGTGTGGGTGCGGCAACGCGGGCAGAACTTCTTCAGCTCCATGCGGTCGGGGTCGTTGCGGCGGTTCTTCTTGGTGATGTAATTGCGCTCCTTGCACTCGGTGCAGGCGAGCGTGATCTTGGGGCGAACGTCGGAGCTCTTGGCTGCCACGGGATTTCCTTCGAGTCGGTCGTGCTGTCGATCCAGGCCGACCGTCGGTCGACCTCTCTTCGCGAACTGTGTAGTGGGGGCGGGATTCGAACCCGCGACACCACGATTATGAGCCGTGTGCTCTAACCACCTGAGCTACCCCACCAGGAGAAGGGCCGCGGCCCCTGCCCAGAGCCCCTTTACGGAATCGAACCGTAGACCTTCTCCTTACCATGGAGACGCTCTGCCGACTGAGCTAAAGGGGCAACGACCGTGAACGATACACAGGCGCAGACATGATCCCGAAATCGTCTCCGCCGCTCTCCGGCCACCGTCTCGACGGCGTCTGGAGGGTGGTCGAGAGCGGGTCGAGTCCCGGCGCTCTGCTGGTCCAGCGCCGCTGACGTCACACGAGCCGGTCGCCACGGCGACCAGACCGTATGACCTCCTGCTGAGCGTCATACGAAGCGGTCGCCGGAGCAGCCAGAACGTATGACGTCCCGCTCAGATGTCGATCAGCACCTTGCCGACGACGCCGCCCTCGACGGCATCGTGGGCCTCGGCCGTCCGGTCCAGGGCGAACCGGGTCAGCGGCAGACCCGCCACCTCACCGACGGCGAGCGCGCCGTCGGCGACCGCCGCAGAGACGTCGTCCGCCGCTGCCTTCAGGGGCCGGTCGCCGAGGGTGTAGAGCAGCACGAACTGGATCCGCGCGTTGAGACCCATGAAGCTCCGGAACGGCAACGTCGCCTCGGTGCCGCCGGTGTTGGCGTATGCCGCGACCGAGCCACGTGTCCTGAGCACGGCGGCGACCAGATCGACGTTCTGGATCAGGGCCACGTCGACCACGAGGTCGACGCCGTCGGGTGCGATCCTCCGGATCGCCGCCACCGGGTCGCCGGTGGTGTAGTTGACGACATGGTGCCCCCCGGCCGCGGCCGCCAGCCGACCCTTCTCCTCGCTGCTGATGGTCGTGACCACCGTCGCGCCGGCCCAGCGGGCGAGCTGGATGGCGGCGTGCCCCACCGCGCCGGCACCGCCGGTGACCAGCACGATGCGACCCGCCAGGGCCCCGGGCGACAGTCGGGACGGTCCGTCCTCGTGCACGGTCAGGGCCCGGTGCGCGGTCATCGCCGGCACGCCCAGGCTGGCCCCTACGTCGTACGACGCGCCCTCGGGAAGGCGGACCACCCGGGTCGCCGGGCCGACCGTGAACTCCGCCGCGGTGCCGGTCGGCCGTTCGTGCTGGGCCAGGAACACCCACACCCGGTCACCCGGGCCCAGATCCGTCACGCCTTCACCCACCGCGTCGACGACACCGGCGGCGTCCTGGCCGGGCACCACCTCGGGGAAGGGCAGCTCCTTCGGGCCGGTGAGGCCCACACGCGCCTTCCAGTCCGTCGGGTTGACCCCCGCAACGACGACCCTGACCCGGACGTCGCCGGGACCGGGCTCGGGGATCGGACGATCGGCCGGCTCCAGGACGGAGGAGTCGCCGGTCCGGCTGTAGGCAACAGATCGCATGCCCACGACGCTAGCAACGTCATCCGAAGCGGTCGTCCCGGCAGCCAGTCCGTATGGCCCATCGGAAGACGTCATACGAAATGGTCGCTCAGACAGCCAGACCGTATGACGTCCCGCTGGAGCCTGTGGTCAGGCGTCGCGCAGCAGTGGCCAGGGACGGGCTTCCTCGAGCTCGTAGCCGAGCTCGAGGAGCATCGCCTCACGGCCGTGCCCCGCGGCCAGCATCATCCCCTGCGGAAGGCCGGCGGCGGTGGTGGCGAGCGGGAGGGACGCGGCGGCGGCGCCCGTGGCGTTCTGCAGCGGGGTCCAGGCCACCCATTCCAGCAGCCTGCCCATGATCGTCTCGTAGTCCTGCGCGGGGTCCAGCCAGCCGATCTCCGGGGTCTCGCGGGCTAGCGTCGGCGTGAGCACGACGTCGTACCTCCCGTGCAGCTCCCGCGAGAGCGCGCCCGATCGACGCAGGCGTCGGGTGGCGCCCGGCAGCCGGTGGAGGTTGCGTCGGCAGTGTCGGTCGAGACCGAGGGTGAGGTTGTCCAGACGGGTGCGGTCCCAGGACGGTCCGTGCTCGGCACGGCCGGTGGCCACGGCCATGGTGGCCAACGACGACCAGTAGAGCAGGAAGTCGTCCTTGAACGACCGGGGCATCGGCTGTTCGATCCGCTCGACCCGATGCCCGAGGGACTCCAGCAGCGCGGCCGTCTCGAGGGTCAGGGCCTCGACCTCCGGGGTGGCGCTGACGTCGATGCCCTCGGTGAGGACAGCGACGGTACGACGGGCGCGCGACGGCCGGGTCACGTCACCGACCGGGGACAGCCGGAGGTCGCGGTAGACCCGTTCGGCCTCCCGGAGGAACGCCGCGGTATCGCGCACGGATCGGGTGAGCACGCCGTCGGAGACGATCCGGACCGGCATCTGGCGGAGCACCCGGTCCTGGGCGAGCCGGCCGCGAGTGGGCTTGAGGCCGACCAGCCCGTTGATCGCGGCCGGGATCCGGATCGAGCCGCCCCCGTCGTTGCCGTGCGCCAGGGGTACGGCGCCCGCGGCGACGAGAGCCGCCGTACCGGCCGAGGAGGCGCCGGCGGTGTGGTCGGTCGACCACGGTGAGCGAACCGGGCCGATGCGAGGGTGCTCGGCCGACGCGCTGAAGCCGTACTCGGAGAGCTGGGACTTGCCCAGCGGGATGAGCCCGGTGGCCAGGAACATGCGCGCGAAGTCGCCGTCCCGCCGGACCGGGCGCGGGTCGAAGGCGTCGGACCCCTGCTGCGTGGGCAGCCCGGCGACGTCGACGTTGTCCTTGATCAGGGTCGGGACGCCGGCGAAGAAGCCGCCCCGCGGGGCGCGCGCCTCGGCGCGCGCCCGGTCGAAGCACTCGATGGCCAGGGTGCCGAGCGGCCCGGCCACGCGCTGGGTGCGTGCGATCGCGGCCTCTACGACCTCGGGGACGGACAGCCGGCCGGCGGCGAGCGCCTCGGCGAGACCGACCGCGTCGAGCTCACCGAGCGCGTCGTCGGTGAACGCATGCAGGCGGCCCATGGTCCGGAAGGCTAGTGGGTGACCACGAACCGAGATGGAGACGGCCACCGGTGTGGGGCCGGCGGCCGTCGAGTGAAGCCCTCGGAGAGCGCCCCACAGGGGTGAATCGGTCCCCGTCGACCCGAACCACACCTCACATGAGGGCTCGGGCCCAGATACGTCGACGTCAGGCGTTCCCTCGTCGATGGCACCCGGCCAGGTGGTCGTCGACCAGGCCGATCGCCTCCATCAACGCATGCATGGTGGTCGGCCCGACGAACGCGAACCCGGCCTTCTTCAGCGCCTTGGAGAGGGCCAGCGACTCGGGGGTCTTGGTCTGGAGGTCGGCAGTGTCACGGGGCACCGGGGCGGGTGCCGGCCGATGTGCCTCGATGAGGGCCGCCAGCCCGCCGGCCTCGCGCAGCGCGACGGTGGCGCGGGCGTTGGTGACCGCGGCGTTGACCTTGGCGAGGTTGCGGACGATGCCGGCGTCGGCCATCAGGCGCGTCACGTCGTGCTCGTCGTAGGCGGCGATCCGCTCCGCGTCGAAACCCGCGAACGCCTCACGGAACGCGGGCCGCTTGAGCAGGATCGTGCGCCACGACAGGCCGGACTGGAACGCCTCGAGGGTCAGCCGCTCGAGGTGGGCCGCCTCGCCTTCGACCGGCCGGCCCCACTCCGTGTCGTGATAGGCCCGCATCACCGGGTCGCCCTCACCCCACGGGCACCGGGCGACTCCGTCCTCGCCCACGATCACACCGGCCATGGCACAGATCCTCCCAGAGGCCACCGACAACCGCGGGCACCTACGCGCGTCCGTGCACCGATGTGGCCAGGATCGGGTCGCGCTCGGGGCCACCGCCCGGGTCTGTGCACCGTCGTGGCCCCGGATCGGTGGTGGCATGCGGTCGCTGGGCGTCGAGGTGGTCGAGGTCGGGACCGGCGGCGACGACTTCCACGTGCCGACGCGCCGGCTCAGCGGCGCGGTTTGAGCCGCGCGTTCGGGAGGGCGGGGGCGGGGACCGGTGGCAGGTGGTCGCCAGCGACGATCCCGAACCGCCCGTCGTAGATCTCGCTGCTGTCCTGCAGCATTCCGGTGTTGTCGGAGATCTGGGCCATCCAGTCGGCTCGCGCCTCCTCGATCTCGGTGTGGTCGCGGCCCACGAAGTTCCACCACATCACGATCTCCTCGCCCAGGGGCCGGCCGCCGATGAGCAGCAGGTGGGCCAGGTCGTCCGCCACGATCTCCAGCGGCTCACCGGTCGCGACGTAGGCCAGCTGGTTCTGCGTCACCTCCGTGCCGTTCACGTGGATGGTGCCGAAGTCGACGAGCACGCCGTACTCGAAGATCGGGTTCGCCTCAGGTGAGAGCGAGGTACCGCCGTCGAGGATCAGCTCGGCCCCGACCAGCGGGCTGAACGTCTCGACCGGCGAGTCGCTGCCGAGCAGCGAGCCGAGAAAGACCTGCGCGTCCCAGCCCGGTCCATGGACGACGGGCGGCACGTAGTGGCGGAAGGCCGGCTCGGCGTCGCGATAGGCCCCCGGCAGGGCGACCCACAGCTGTACGCCGTGCAGCACCGTCGCCTCGTCCGTCGAGACCTCGGAGTGGGAGATGCCGCGACCGGCGGTCATCAGGTTGAGCTCGCCGGGGCGCACCAGCGCGTGGCTGCCGATCGAGTCGCGGTGCTCGATGGTGCCTCCGAAGAGCCAGCTGACGGTCTGCAACCCGGTGTGGGGGTGCGGCGAGACCACCATGCCGCCGGACTCGTCGACGCGGTCGGGTCCGTAGTGGTCCAGGAAGCACCATGCGCCGATCAGCGAGCGCTGGCGCTGCGGCAGCGTCCGGCGGACGTTCATCGCGCGGAGGCCGCCGAGCGGGACCTCACGGGCAGCCAGGATCTCGGTCATCGACGGCTCATGAGTTCGAGTAGACGGCCGGGCCGCCGTCGTCGGGTCCGTCAGTGGCCGCGTCCGGTCCGCGCCCCGCCCAGGTCCAGGCGTACGCCGGGTCCTCGGCCGCGGCTCCGCCCTCGCCGAGGTCGAGCGGGACGAACGTGTCGATCATGACCGCGAGCTCGTCGAAGAACTCCGCACCCAGTGAGGCCTCGATGGCGCTCGGCTGGGGGCCGTGGGCGTGGCCGCCGGGGTGCAGCGAGATCGAACCGACGTTGATTCCCGAACCCTTCCGCGCCTCGTAGTCACCGCCGACGTAGAACATGACCTCGTCGCTGTCGACGTTGGAGTGGTAGTAGGGCACCGGGATCGACAGCGGGTGGTAGTCCACCTTGCGCGGGCAGAAGTTGCAGATCACGAAGTTGTGGCCCTCGAAGACCTGGTGCACCGGCGGCGGCTGGTGGACCTTGCCGGTGATCGGCATGTAGTCCTCCACGTTGAACGTGAACGGGTAGAGGCAGCCGTCCCACCCGACCACGTCGAACGGGTGGGTGGCATAGGTCAGCCGGCTGCCGACGACCTGGCCGCCGGCGCGGTGCTTGACCAGCACCTCGACGTCGGTGTCGGGGCCCTCGACCAGGTGCGGCTCGGTGGGGCCGTGCAGGTCGCGTTCGCAGTACGGCGCGTGCTCGAGCAGCTGCCCGTAGCGCGAGAGGTAGCGCTTGGGCGCGGCGATGTGGGAGTTGGCCTCGATCGCGTAGAGCCGGCTGGCCTCCGAGGGCAACCAGCGGTGGTCCGTCGCCCGCGGCACCATCACATAGTCGCCGGAGCGGTAGGGCACCACTCCGAAGACGGTCTCGACGGTGCCCGTGCCGGACTCGACGTACACGCACTCGTCGCCGATCGCGTTGCGGTAGACCGGGGAGGCATCGGTGCCGGTGACGACGTAGGAGATCCGGACGTCGTTGTTGCCGAGGACCATCCGGCGCCCTTCGACGGGGCAGGCTCCCGCGCCGTCCGCGAACAGCGTGTGCAGCTTGAGGTGTCGCGGCTTGAGCGGGTGGTTGGGGGTGCGCGTCTGGTCGGGCAGCTGCCACACCTGGGAGTCGACGATGGCCGACGGCACACCGCGGTGGTAGAGCAGGGACGAGTCGGAGGAGAAGCCCTCCTCCCCCATCAGCTCCTCGCGGTAGAGGTTGCCGCTCTCGTCGCGGTGCTGGGTGTGCCGGGTCGGTGGCACCGCACCCACGCTGCGGTAGTAGGCCATGGCGTCAGACTAGGACCTGCCCGCACGCGGCGGGCCGGCGGCCGATCGAGCCGTGCGCGGCAGGGGCGCGGAGTGCCAAAACCTGTCGCTGGCGACCCTTGGTCTGGTTACCCTTCAAGAGCCATGCGCGACTTCCCACCGGAAATTTCCGCCTTCTTCAGCGCGCCCGGACAACGCCCGGGTCCCGCGCCGGACACGCGCAGCCCGGCGGCCTTCCTCCGGTGGGTGCTGCGGCAGCAGTGGCAGGTGATCGCGCTGGCCACCGCGGTGGGCGTGCTGTGGCAGCTGCCCCTCACGGTCGGGCCCTGGCTGTTCGGCAAGGCGGTCGACCACGGCATCCTCGCCGGCTCGCTCCGCGGCACGCTCTTCTGGGCCGGGCTCCTGCTCCTGGTGACGCTGATCGGAGCCACGTTCGGGATCGTCATGCACACGCTGATCGTGCGCAGCTGGCTGATCGGGCTCTACGGCACGACCAAGATGGTCACCCGCAAGGTCGCGCAGATGGGCCACGTCCTGCCTCGTCGTACGCCGACCGGCGAGGTGCTCAGCGTCTCCTCGAGCGACTCCGACGAGTTCGGCGCGCTGACCGAGATCCTGTCGCGCTCCGGCTCGCAGCTGATCGCCTACCTCGTGGTCGCGGCGATCGTGCTCAGCACCTCGCCGATGCTGGGCGTGCTGATGCTGATCGCCGCGCCGGTCCTGGTGGGGGCCGCCCTGCCGCTGCTGCGGCCACTGCACCGTCGCCAGCAGCTCGAGCGGGGCCGCAACTCCGACCTCACGTCGTTGGCGACCGACATCGTGGCCGGGCTGCGGATCCTGCGCGGCATCGGCGGCGAGCGGACCTTCGGCCGCAACTACGACACCCAGTCACAGCTCGCGCGACAGGCCGGCGTCTCGGCCGGCATCTGGCAGGCGGCGATCGAGGCCGTCGGCGTGCTGTTCTCCGGCGTCTTCATCGTGCTGCTGGTCTGGCTCGGCACCCGCCAGGTGATCTCCGGCGACCTGACGATCGGCCAGCTGATCAGCTTCCTGGGCTACGCGCTGTTCATGGTCTACCCGATCCAGACCTTCTTCGAGCTCGCCCAGAAGGTGACCCGGGCGACGGTCTCGGCGCGGAAGGCGATCGGGATCTTCGAGCAGCAGCCGCCCTGGCCCGACCTGGCCGAGAGCACCCCGTTGCCCGAGCACGGCGACCTGTACGACGAGCTCACCGGCTTCACCGCGCGCGAGGGCGAGCTGACGATCGTCGTGTGCGGCGTGTCCGAGGACACCGCTGCGCTGGCCGACCGGCTCGGCCGCTACCTGCCCTCGGACACCGAGCCGGTGAGCCAGGAGCTCGAGGAAGGCGTGAAGGGGCGGGCCGCTCGGCGGGCCCGCGCCGAGCGGATGGCCGAGCGCGCCCGACTGGCGGCGATGGACGAGGAGCTGGCCAGCCGCGAGTGGGGCGTGCTGCTCGGCGGCGTCGACCTCGGCTCGGCCTCGCTGGACGACGTACGACGTCAGATCCTGGTCAGCGACACCGGCAGCCAGCTCTTCGCCGGAACCCTGCAGGACGCCATCGACCCCCATGGGCGACTCACGCGCGAGGAGGCCGAGGAGGCGATCCGGGTCGCCAACGCCGAGGACGTGTACGACGCGCTCCCCGGCGGCTGGCAGGGGATGCTCGACGAGCGCGGGCGTGGCCTGTCCGGTGGGCAGCGCCAGCGGGTCGTGCTCGCGCGGGCGCTCGCCACTGACGCCGAGATCCTGGTGCTGGTCGAGCCCACGTCGGCCGTGGACGCCCACACCGAGGCGCGGATCGCCCAGCGGGTCGCGGAGCTCCGGCAGGGGCGCACGACGGTGATCTCGACGATGTCGCCGCTGTGGCTGCACTACGCCGACCGGGTGGTGCTGCTGGACGGCCGCCGGGTGACCGAGTCGGGCCGGCACGAGGATCTCCTGCGCGACAGCGCGGCCTACCGCCGGGTCGTCACGCGGTCGATGGACGCGCCGGTGGAGGAGGTGTCGAGCCATGAGCACAGCACCGTCTGACCTGTTGGACACCTCCGCCGAGACCTGGCGCGCGCGCACGGACCGGGAGCCCGCCATTCCGCCGGAGCTGGTCCCCCCGCTCTCGGCGACGCGGCGCGAGCGCCTGTCCGCGCTCCGGCGCCGGCACCTGCTGCGCGAACAGCGGGCGCTCGACACGTACGCCGCGTCGCGCAACCCCGACCGCGGCTGGCCGGTGGCCGACAACCACGTCGTGCTGCGGTTCTTCCGGGGACTGCTGCGCGAGCGCAAGGGTATCTTCACCTGGCTGGTGATCCTGAACGCGCTCGCCGCCGGCACCGCGCTCGTCATACCCCGGCTGCTCGGCAACCTCGTCAACCGGACCGTCGGTGGGGGCACCCGCGGCACGCAGCTCAGCGAGCTCAACCACCTCGCCCTGGTGATCGTGGTCGTGGTGTGCACCCAGGGGCTGCTGACCTTCCTGGCGCAGCGGATCTCGACGATCTTCGGCCAGGACCTGCTGTCGTCCGCCCGACAGTTCATCGTCGCGACCGTGCTGCGGCTGCCGCTCGGCCGCGTCGAAGGGGCCAGCACCGGCGACCTGGTGACCCGCGTGACGCGCGACGTCGGCACCATGAGTCGCTCGGTGCAGTTCGGCGTACCGCAGGCCATCATCTCCGGGCTCACCGTCGTGCTGTCCGTGGTCGCGATGCTGCTGAACTCCGTGGTCCTGGCCCTGCCCTGCCTGATCCTGATCGGGGCCTCGACCTTCCAGGTGCGCCGCTACCTGCAACGCGCGCCCAAGGGCTACATCACCGAGGGGGCGACGTACTCCCGGATCAACACCACGCTCACCGAGACCGTCGAGGGCGCACGCACGGTCGAGGCGCTCGGGCTGTCGGCGATCCGAGTGGGCGCGGGTGACGACGACATCGCGGTGTCGGCACAGGCCGAGCGCTACACGATGACCCTGCGCAACCTCCTGTTCACCGTCATCGACGTCGCGTTCAACAGCCCGCGGGTGATCACCGTGCTGGTCGGCTCCTACGGCTACCACCGCGGCTGGGTCTCGCTCGGCCAGATCACGGCCGCGCTGCTGTACGTCGAGTCGCTAAGCGGACCGCTCGACCGGTTGGTCGGCGAGATGGACCGGCTCCAGGTGGGAGTCGCGTCGACCAGTCGCCTGCTGGGCATCGCCGAGGTGCCCGAGGATCGCACGCCCGGCACTGACCTGCCCGACGGACCGCATCTGGTGGGTGAGGACCTGCACTTCGCCTACCGCGAGGGACACGACGTACTTCACGGGATCTCGCTCGACCTGCGCGTTGGCGAGCGGCTGGCGATCGTCGGGCCGTCGGGATCGGGCAAGTCCACGCTGGGCCGGCTGCTGTCCGGCATCAACGGCCCGCGCACCGGCTCGGTCAAGGTCGGTGGTGTCGACCTGGTGAAGCTGCCGCTGGAGCAGCTGCGCACCGAGGTGGCCCTGGTCACCCAGGAGCACCACGTCTTCGTCGGCACGGTGCGCGACAACATCGTGCTGGCGCGTGAGGACTCCGACGACGACGCCGTCTACGCGGCGCTCTCCGCCGTCGGGTCGCGCGACTGGGTCGAGCGGCTGCCGCTCGGTCTCGACACCCTGATCGGGTCGGGCAACCAGCCCCTGACACCGGCCCAGGCCCAGCAGATCGCGCTGGCGCGGCTGATCATCGCCGACCCGCACACGCTGGTGCTCGACGAGGCGACGTCTCTGATCGACCCACGGACGGCACGCTCCCTCGAGGGCTCGATGAACGCGCTGCTCGGCAACCGGACCGTGGTCGCGATCGCGCACCGGCTGCACACCGCGCAGGATGCCGACCGGATCGCCGTCGTCATCGACGGGGTGATCGTGGAGCTCGGCTCGCACCACGAGCTGGTCGAGCAGGACGGCGAGTACGCCGCCCTGTGGACCGCCTGGACCAGCTGAACCGACCTTCGGCGCTTGTAACGCTCCGTTATCCACTCCCCCGCGCCCCCATGGCGGGTCCCCGGGCTGGATAACGGAGCGTTACAGGGGTTTGGGTATCCGGCCCGCCAGCCGTCCACGACTGCCCTTCGCGCGAGCATCGTGCACAGCCCGGGCCACGCGGAAGAACCGCGGCCGAGGATTCCCCCACGGTTAGATCCATGGATCCGCGGATACTCGGCGTCATGGCCAACCAGCACGGGTTGGTCACGTTCCGACAGGTGCGCGAGTTCGGCCTCCTCGACCAGGACGTCGCCCTCCTGGTACGCCGTCGCACGTGGCGCCGGGTCCGCCGCGGGGTGTTCATCGACGGAGACGAGTGGGCCGGCCTGGATCTCTATCGCGGCCAACCCCTGCTACGCGTTCGCGCGGCCCACCTGGTGGTCCAGAAGGACCACTGGTTCAGCCATGAGTCTGCCGGGCTCATCCATGGCATTCCGCTCGCGGACCCACGAACGGCCGGGGTGCACCTCACCCGCCCGCGAGTGCTCGGCGACCGCGCCAAGGCTGGGATCATCCACCACAAGGGCCGTGTTCTCGCCCCGTCAAGCGACGATCGTGGACGGACTCCCGGTGCTCGACGTGGCTCGCACCGCATGCGATCTCGCTCGGGGGAGCGGTCTGACCGCTGGGATAGCGGCCTGCGACCATGCCCTGCGTCATGGAGTGACCGAGGCAGAGCTCAGAGCCGTGCGTGAACAGATGAGATGCTGGCGAGGAGCAAAGACGGTGGAGACGGCCCTCGACCTGGCTGACCCAGGATCTGAGAACTTCGCCGAGTCGGCCATGCGTGAGCTGGTTCTCTCTCTCGGGATCGGCTGGACGTCGACGCACTTCGGACTCCGCGCCGAGGGCCGGACCGTGTACTGCGACGTGCGGGTCGGCCGGCACATGTTCGAGCTCGACGGGAAGATCAAGCTCATCCCGGTCGCTGACGGTGGCGTGGCCGAGGGCGATCCGATCGAGGTCGTATGGGCCCAGAAGCAGCGCCAGGATTTCATCACCGGGTTCAAGCTCGGCGTCTCACGGGTGACCTATCGAGACCTGGGGGTTGGCCGGACCCAGGCGGTGGCGCGACTCCGGCGCGAGTACGCCGACACGGTCGCACGCTTCGGTACCGAGATCAGCGACCTCGCGCCGTACGTCGTCCAGCGCCGGCGCCGGCGCTGAGATCCGTCACCTCCGACCGTCGCCTCTGTGGGCTTTCGGCCTTGTAACGCTCCGTTATCTGCTCGTGGGGGCTCTCATGCAGGTGCCCACGCGAGATAACAGGGCGTTACAAGGGGGTGGGCGTCAGCGTCCCTGGTAGGCCCGGGCGAGGTTGGTGACGAAGTGGTAGACGCCGTCCTCGTCCGGGGCGAGCGGCCCGGCTTCGTAGTGCGGCGCCTTCATCCCGCGCATCACCGACTCGCAGGCAGTCCAGTCCTGGCGGTTGGTCAGGTCCCAGAAGTCGACGGCGTACGCCGGGTCGAACCCCTCGCGCCCGGCCACGTCGGCCGGGAACGCCCACGAGCAGGTGATCCGGGTCGACGTCGGGGTGAGCGGCACCAGCTGGTGAGTCATCACGTAGTCGGGGTGCAGCGAGATCAGCAGGTTGGGCAGCACCGCGATGTACATCACCGTGCTCAGCTCGTGCTCGTCCAGGCGCGCCATCGCCACGCCACCACTGCGACCGTCGAGCGACATCGTCTCGGCCCCGGCCCGCAGCTCCATCCAGCCCCCGACCCAGTTTCCGTCACGGTCGACGTTCTCTCCGCTGTCCGGCGGGCTCACCCGGCACAGCTCCGGATGGATCATCGAGCAGTGGTAGCACTCCTGGTAGTTCTCGACGATGACCTTCCAGTTGGCCGCCACGTCGTACTCGTGGGTCTCGCAGGTGACCAGCGAGCCCGCGTCGTACGGCGCGACGATGTCCTCCAGGTCGCCGATGTGCGCCGGGAAGTCACCGGCCTCGCCCGACCTGTCGACGAAGACCCAGCCGTGCCACTCGTGCACACGCACCGGCTTCAGCCCGAGGGTGGACTTGTCGAAGCTCTCGACCTCGCGGAAGTGCGGTGCGCCGATCAGGCTGCCGTCGTGGCGGTAGGACCAGGCGTGGTACGGGCAGACGATCGCCTTGGCCTCGGTGGATCCGCCACAGGGCAGCAGCTCGTGACCCCGATGGCGGCAGGCGTTCTCGAACGCGCGGAGCTCGCCCTCGAGGTCGCGGGTGAGGAGGACGCCGTACTCGCCGACCGACTCCGCGCGCAGCCCACCGGGACGGATCTCGGCGGACCGGCCCAGGCACATCCACCCGGAGAAGAGGTGCTCGCGCTCCCAGGCAAGGACGTCCGGGGACAGGTAGGCGTCCCGCGGCAGCATCCGGCTGGACCCGAACTCAGCCAGGGACAGCGCGAGCTGACCCCGGTCGAGGGGTGCGGGGGGAATCGACGGCATTAACGCCTCCTTCACTGAACAGTCAGTCAGTAGTCTAGGCCTCGCCCGCGAACACGTCGAGGGTCCGACCACGCTTCTCTCCCCGGGTGAACCAACGATAGGTGAGGAACCCCACCGTCACGGCCACCAGGGACGCGACCAGCAGCAGTGTCGTCAAGGCGTTCAGCGCAGGAGTCGGCGCCGCGCGGGCCGTGTTGTAGACCTTCACCGAGACCGGCTCGGTCGACGAGTCGCCCGAGAGATAGCGCACGATGATGAAGTCGTCGATCACGTCTGCGAAGACCAGTACGGCGCTGGCGAAGATCGCCGGGAACAGCATCTTCAGGAGCACGCGGCGTACCGCACCGAACGGAGATGCCCCCAGGTCCACGGCGGCCTCCTCGTAGTCGCGCCCGATCGTGAGCAGGCGCGCGCGGACGATCACGACCGGGTACGACAGCTGGAAGGTGACCAGCCCGATCACCTGGCCCGACGTACCGAGGTTCACCGGCGAGACCAGCACGGTTGCCACGAACAGCAGGGACACCGCGATCAGGATCTCGGGCAGCACGAACGACACGAGTACGGCGAGGTTCGCGCCGGAGGGGATCCGGCCGCGCCAGCGGTCCAGGCCCAGCGCCATCGCCACGCCGAGCGGGATGGTGATCGCGGTGACGAGCACGCCCAGCAGCAGCGTGTAGGTGAGCGCGGTGTGCAGGCTCGAGTCGTGCCAGACCGAGCGAAGGGGGTCTCCGTAGTACCACCGCGTCGAGAAGCCCTGCCAGGTCACGCGGGACCGGCCGGCGTTGAACGAGAACAGCACGGCGACCAGGACCGGCAGCAGCGACCAGACGAGATAGCCGGCCGTGACCACGCCGAGCACCCACGGCCGACGCCACGGGTTGCGCCACCAGGCCACCGGACTCATGCGGGGTCCCCGCGGCGTTGTTCGACGGGGGAGCGCAGCGGAGGAGGCGAAGAAGGTCGTGGGGTGGCGTTCACGAGGCCACCTCGACGCCGCTCCGGGTGCTGCGCACGTAGAGGATCATCGGCAGCACCGAGACCACCAGGATGATGAGCACGAAGGCGCCGGCCTGGCCGGTCTGCCCGGGCGTGAAGACCGAGTTGTTGATCAGGTTGCCGATCATCGAGGTCGAGGGCGATCCGGACAACAGGTCGTTGGTGAAGTAGTCGCCGAGCATCGGCAGCGTCGTCACCAACAGGCTGACCAGGACCGCGGACCGGCTCAGCGGCCAGGTCACGCGACGGAACGTCTCCCAGCGGCTCGCGCCGAGGTCGCGGGCGGCCTCCAGCATCGAGACCGGGGCGCGGTCCAGGCCGGCGTACAGCGGCAGGATCATGTACGGCACGTAGCCGTAGACCAGCCCCAGCACCACCGTCGTGGCGTGTCCCTGCAACCAGTCGACGTGGACGTCGAACAGCCCCCCGGCGCTGAGGGTCCGGTTCAGCAGCCCATCGGTCTGCAGGAGGTTCACCCAGGCGAGCATCCGCATCATGTAGCTGATCCAGAACGGCGCGATCAGGGCCGCCAGCAGCACCCCTTTCCAACGCCCGGCGAAGCGGGCCGTGAAGTACGCGACCGGGTAGGCGACCAGCAGGCACAGCAGGCTGGCCACAGCGACGTACACCACGGTGCGCACCAGGGCCGGCCGGAAGAAGTGGGACGAGCCGACCACGTGGTCCCAGACGTATCGGAACTGCGTGAAGTCCCAGTTCAGCGGGTTCCAGACGGGCACCGGCTCGCGCAGGATCGGGTCGATGCCGCCGAACAGGATCGCGAGTACGACGTAGATCGGCGCGACGAAGAAGAGTGCGATCCAGACGGTGCCGGGCATGGCCAGGAGCGGCCAGATCAGTCGGGTCCCCAGGCGGGCCAGCCAGGTGGCGAAGCGCTCCACCGGAGGTCGGCGGCGGTCGGCCGCCTCAGCCACCGGCCTTGAACTCCTGCCACACCTGGTGCCACGCCGTGTCGGAGTCCGGCGGGAGCTGCAGCAAGGGGAACCCGATCTTGAAGTCCTGCTCGCGCACGACGGCGGTCGAGAGGTTCTGCGGGATGTAGCCGTCGGCGACCAGGGAGTCCGGCGTGAACTTCTTCAGCGGCGGCTGGTAGCCGGTGAAGCCGAAGTTCTGCTTCGCGATGCCGTTGTCGAGCAGGGCGTTCATGAAGAAGTGCGCGGCCACGGGGTTCTGCCCCTGGGCCAGACACACGACGAGGTCGTTGTCGACCTCCCCCTTGCCATCGGGCGGGAACCAGTAACGCAGCACGTCCGGGGACACGCTCTTGGGGAGGTAGTACGGCATGTTGATCGCGTCGCCGGACCAGAACTGCGCGAGGCCGTACTGCCCGGCGGGCATGTCGGTGTACATCGAGATGGTCACCTTCGGACGCATGGTGGAACGCAGCTGGAGGATCTGCTTGCGGATCAGCGCCAGATCGGTCGACGACGTGGTGTTGATGTCGTCGATCCCGTTGCGGAGCAGCACCATCGCCATCGCGGTGTGCCAGTCGTCGAGGATCGCCACGTTCCCGGCGTACTTCGTGTCCCACAACGCATCGTAGGGGTTGTGCATCCCCGCGATGTCTCCCGACACCAGGTCGGTGCGCCAGCCGATGCCGGTGGAGTACACCGTGTAGGGGATCGTGTAGCGGGCACCCCGGTCGTACCACGGGTCCTGCTGGCTGTCCCACACGTTGTCGTAGTTGGTGAGGTAGTCCCTGGTCAGCGGGCGCAGCAGGTCGGCCTGGATCAGCTTGCCCAGCGAGTCGTAGCTGGGGAAGTAGAGGTCGAAGTTCAGCTGCTTGGCCGCCACCTTGGTCAACGCCTCGTCCGCGTCGTTGAAGGTCGACAGACGGATGTTCACGTCGTACTTGTTCTCGAAGTCCTTGAGCACCCGGGGCGAGAGATAGTCCGCGTAGTTGTAGATGCGGAGCGTGCTTCCACGCTTTGGCATCTGGCCGGCCGCGATCGCTGCGTTGGCGGAGCTGAGCGGCCAGGTGACCGGGTTGCTCGGGGAGGGGATCTTCTGCACCGCGGTGCTCGCGTGCTTCGTGCCGCAGGCACTGAGCAGGGCGGCCAGGGCGGGTCCCGAGAGTCCGGCCGCCAGCGCCCCCTTCATCGCGGTACGCCGTCCAAACCTGGGTCCGAATGCGGGCATCGAGCCACCCTTCGCTCGCAGCGAGGTCTTGTTCCCTCGAGAAACTGTCACATAGACTGAACGATCAGTCAATGAATCGAGGCGGGCGAGGAGTCCCATGACCGCGACCGAGATCGCACCCGAGCTGTCTACCCGTCTCGACTCCCTGATCGAGGACGAGACGGGGCTGTTCCTGGCGCGTCAGACCGGCAGCGCCGAGATGTCCGGGAGGGCGCGCACGCTGGCCGGCGGCGCCACCTCCAACTGGCAGATCGCCGAGCCGCACGCCGTCTGGATCAGCCACGGCGACGGCTCGCAGGTGTACGACGTCGACGGCAACCAGTACTCCGACTTCCACGGCGGTTACGGCGTCTGCCTGGCCGGTCACGCTCACCCGGCGATCGTCGAAGCGGTGCGGGCACGGGTCGCCCGCGGCACCCATTTCGCGCAACCGACCGAGGACTCCATCGTGGTCGCCGACAACCTCGCCGAGCGGTTCGGCCAGCCGCTGTGGCGCTTCGGCAACTCCGGCACCGAGTCGACGATGGATGCCGTCCACCTGATGCGTGCCGCGACCGGGCGCGACCGCATCCTCAAGGTCGAGGGCGGCTACCACGGCCATCACGACTCTGTGATGGTCTCGGTGCTGCCCGAGCCCGACGACGAGGTCGGCCCGCCGGACGCGCCGGTGGGCGTGGTGAGCAACAGCGGCATTCCGGACGCGGTCACCGGCCTGGTGACCGTCGTACCGTTCAACGACCTGGCGGCGGTCGAGGCCGCGCTGCTCCGGCACCCCGGCGAGGTCGCCGGGATGATCGTCGAGCCGATCATGATGAACGCCGGCATCATCCACCCCGAGGCCGGCTATCTCGCCGCCCTGAAGGACCTGCTCCACGAGCACGGCGCCCTGCTGGCCTTCGACGAGGTGAAGACCGGCCTGACGGTGGGACCCGGCGGTGCCTCGCGGCTGCTCGGCGTGACTCCGGACCTGGTCTGCGTGGCCAAGGCGATGGGCGGCGGGCTCTCGAGCGCGGCCATCGGCGGCAGCGCCGAGGTGATGGGCCTGATCGCGACCGGCGCCTACGAGCAGGTCGGCACGTTCAACGGAAACCCGTTGGCGATGGCCGCGGCCCGGGCGATGCTCACCGAGGTGCTCACGCCCGGGGCCTACGCCCACCTCGACCGGCTCAGCGACCGGATGCGTGACGGGCTGCAAGCGGTGGTGGACCGCCACGAGGCGCCCTGGCTCGTGGTCACGGCCGGCGCGAAGGGTTGCGTCTCCTTCCTGCCGCACCCGATCCGCAGCTTCCGCGACTTCCGGACGCTCGACGGGCGCTACGGCCACGCCCACTGGCTCGTGCAGCACAACCGAGGCGCCTTCCTGCCACCGTGGGGCAAGGTCGAGCAGTGGCTGATCTCCGTGCAGCACACCGAGGCCGACATCGACCGCTTCGTGGCCAACTGCGACCACCTCGCCGACGAGCTGCTCGGGTCTCGCGCCTGATGGCCGGCGCGCTCTCACTGACCGGACTGGTGAAGCGCTTCGGCGACGCCGTGGCCGTCGACGGTCTGGACCTCGAGATCGGCGAGGGCGAGTTCTTCTCGCTGCTCGGCTCCTCGGGCTGCGGCAAGACCACCACACTGCGCATGATCGCCGGGTTCGAGGAACCCGACGAGGGCCGGATCACCCTGGACGGTGAGGATCTCTCCCAGGTGGCTCCGCACAAGCGGCCGGTGAACACCGTGTTCCAGTCCTACGCCCTCTTCCCGTTCCTGGACGTGTCGGACAACGTCGCGTTCGGCCTGCGCTACCAGCGCGCGAGCAAGACGGACGTACGCCGTCGGGTGGACGCCGCGCTCGACCTCGTCCAGATGGGTGCGCTGTCGAAGCGCAAGCCGCACCAGCTCTCGGGTGGGCAGCAACAGCGGGTGGCCCTGGCCAGGGCCCTGGTGCTCGAGCCGACCGTGCTCCTCCTCGACGAGCCGATGGGGGCGCTCGACGCCAAGCTGCGCAAGCAGCTCCAGCTCGAGCTGCGCTCCCTCCAGAAGCTGGTCGGGACGACGTTCGTGTACGTCACGCATGACCAGGAGGAGGCGCTCACCATGAGCGACCGGCTCGCCGTGCTCGACGCCGGGAAGGTCATGCAGGTGGGCACCCCGAGCGAGGTGTACAGCGCGCCGGCGAACGCGCACGTCGCCACGTTCCTGGGCACCACCAACCTCTGGGACGCCGACGTGGTCTCGGCCGACGCGCACGGCCTGCGTTGCAAGATCGGCGATGTCGAGCTCCACGTCGCCACCGACGCGGCCATACCGGGCGACGGGGTGGCCGTGATGGTGCGGCCCGAGCGCGTCGAGGTCTCGCGCGCCGGCACTGCCATGCAGGGAGCGAACGTGCTGCGCGCGACGGTCGACACCCTCACCTTCCGGGGCGCCCACACGGCCGTCCTGCTCGACTGTTCCGGCCTGCGCCTGGAGGCCGAGGTCGCCAACGTCGCGGGCGCGCCGCCCGACTGGCTCGCCGAGGGCGCAGAGGTGACCGTGCAGGTGTCACCGCACGCGTTGCGGGTGCTATCCGCCTGACCCCTCAGGCACGCGCCCGGACGCACCACGCGGTGGCGGCCTGCTCGAACGGCGGCTCCGGCAGCAGCTCGGCGCAGCGCCCCCGGATCCGCTCCCGCCGCCCGTCGTCGAGCGAGGCCAGGTAGTCGCCGGCCGGGCCGACGCCCAGCTCGTACGGCGCCCACCACTCGTCGTAGGACGCGAACGGGACGTGGACGGTCAGCGAGGACGACTCGATGTCGTGCAGGCCGGCCGCCTCGGCCAGCTCGCCCAGGTGCCCTTCGCGACTACCGGCACGGTCGGCCTCTCCGGGTGCGGAGGGGTCGATGTCATGGGCCGCCCGCCAGAAGAGCGACAGCGGACCGCTGGCGCCGGCGTTGTCCCAGACGCATGCGGCGACGACGCCCTCTGGCCGGGTGACGCGGCCCATCTCCCGCAGTCCGGCCACCGGGTCGGTCATGAAGTGGACGACCAGCTGCGCCAGGGCGGCGGCGAACGCGTCGTCGGCGTAGGGCAGCACCTCGGCAACGCCCTGGCGCACGTCGACGCCCGGGAAGCGCAACCTGGTCTCCTCGACGAACGGCGGGGAGGGGGCGATCGCGCAGACCTCGGACGCGCCGAGCCGCTGCACCAGCTGCTCGGTGAGAACGCCCGGCCCACAGCCGACGTCGAGCACGCGGCCGCCCTGCGGCAGGCCCGCGTACTCGACGAACTCCTCCGCCAACGGCTCGGAGTAGCGGCCCATGAACTGCCGATAGGCCTCGGCCGGGACGTTGAAGCTCACGCCGGCGACGCCGGTGCGCTCATGCCGACTCGAACCACGGGTCGCGCAGGTCGTAGAACGTCGCGCCGGCCATCAGCGACTCGAGCTCGGCGCGCACCTCGGGCGGCGGCGGCGACTGCTCACCCTCACGAGCGCTCTGCTCGTCGCGGAAGGCGACGGTCTCGGTGAACGTGCCGTCCGGCTCGATCGCGAGGGTCCCGCCGATGATGTCGGGCCGCATCTCGCGGAGCATCGTGGTGTCGGCCAGCATCGCCTTGATCCGGCCGGGGTCGTCGGCCTTTCCGCGGATGACCTGGACGAAACCGGCGTCGTCCGAGCCCCCGTCGAGGAACGTGGTCACGTCGTCGCAGTCGTGGAACTCCACGGGCCCGTCCATCAGGGCCATCATCTTCTCGGCCCACACGCCCTGCTCCGGGCGCACGGAGTTCTCCATCGCTGCCTCGCGGGACTCGAAGCGGATGACTCCGATGAACTCGTCGGCATCGGTGAAGCCGTACGTGCCTCCGAGCCAGCCGACCGCGCCACCACCGAGCTCGTCCCGCCAGCCCTTCCCATACGCGCGGAGCTCGTCCTGGCGCGTGCACCTGCCTTGAATGATCTGAATGAACACGGCATGGCCTCCTGTCGAGCTGACCATCTCGGATGAGGTGGTCTGGTGCTCGTGGTCGACGCTATGCCCATGGACGGGGCGGGGCCAGACCTGCGCGGACCGGGTACTCGCTCAGCGCTTGCGGACTCGGCGCGGGCGGCCGGCGACCAGACCGAGCTCCTTGGAGGCGACCGCGAGCGCGATCTTCCGCGCGCGGGTCACGTCCACGACCGGGTCGTCGAGGGCCACCTGCACGACCAGACCGTCCAGCAGCGAGCCCCACATGATCGCGAACGTCTCGACGTCGACCTTGCCGATCTCTCCCGCGTCGATGCCGGCCTGCACCACGCGGGCGATGAGGTCGCGCCACTGCGCGTCGAGGGCGGCACGGTCCTTCTTCACCTCGGGGTGACGGAACGCCTGCGCCCAGAGGTCGAACCACAGGCCCCAGTCGCCGGTCAGCGCGGTCTGCTTGTCCGGGACCAAGGTCCACTCGACCAGGAGCTCGAGCCGGTCGCGGAGCTTCGCCGTGGAACGCAGCATCTCCTCGGTCGCGTCGTAGAAGGAGCGCTCGGACCAGCGCAGCGCCTCGGTGAGCAGGCTGTCCTTGGTGCCGAAGTAGTAGATGACCAGGGCCGGGCTCGCACCCACGCGGGCCGCCACGTCGGCGATCCGGGTGTCGCCGAACCCGCGCTCGGCGATCAGGGTCGCGGCCGCGGCGAGCATCTGGTCGCGGCGTACGTCGGCGACGGCATCGCCGGTGTCGCGCGCGGCCATGGCATCCCCTTGATCGTCCGGTCAGCTGCTTGTGGTGGCACGCTAGCACGCCTTAGACTGAACAGTCAGTCAGGATTCTAAGGACGGCGGGCCCATGACGAACACCTACGACGCCCTCGTCGTCGGGGGCGGGCACAACGGGCTGGTGGCGGCGGCGTACCTCGCCCGGGCCGGTCTCTCGACCGTCGTCCTCGAACGCCGCGCGACCACCGGTGGTGCCGCCACCACCGAGCAGCCGTGGCCCGACCTGCCCGGCGTCTCGGTCACCCGGCTCTCCTACGTGATGAGCCTGATGCCGCCCACGATCCTGGCGGACCTCCAGCTCGAGCGGCACGGCTACCGCGTGCATCCGATGGGCCCCTACTACCAGGCGTTTCCCGAGGGTGGCTCGCTCACGATCTACGAGGACGACCCGGCGCGCACCCGCGAGCAGATCGCGAAGTGGTCGAGCAAGGACGCGCGGGCGTGGGAGGGGTGGAATGCCTGGCTCGAGGGACTCGCCGACGTACTGGCGCCGCTGCTGCTGACGGTCCCGCCGGCG
>DAINSL010000030.1:0-28275 GCA_036741335.1 Nocardioides sp.
CTCCGCCGAGCGCGCCTACCTGAGCAGGAAGCGCGGCGAGTTGGTCTGAGCGGTCGTGAGAGTTTCTTCTTCTGGCAGAGTGTCGGATCCGGAGCGAGGCGTTCGTAGAAGAGGTGAGAGGCGGTCGGAGGTGGCCGCCGGGACAAGGGAGTCATGGGATGACGCAGTACCTGATCTCGTTCGATGATGGCGCGATGACCTTCCCCGAGGAGGAGTTGCCCGACGTAGCCAAGGCCGCGCACGAGGTGGTCCAAGAGGCCCAGGACGCCGGCGTGTGGGTTTTCGGCGGCGGACTGGAAAGCCAGAGGGCGAGCGTCGTGGCCACCGACGGGACGGTCACCGACGGCCCGTACCCGGAGACCAAGGAGGTCCTCGGCGGGTTCGCGGTCGTCGACGTGCCCTCACGCGAGGAGGCGCTCGAGTGGGCTGCCAAGATCGCCGTCGCCTGCCGCTGTGCCCAAGAGGTACGAGAGCTCCTGCCCGACCCGGCCGTCTGATCGCAGGAGACCCCCAGACGACGGCGAACCAGGAAAGCAACGCCGGGGTCAGTCGCGCCAGATGTCCGGCTCGAGGTAGATCACCCGGGCCGTCGGCTCGGCCGTGCGTACGGCGGCCTCGGCGGCGTCGATCGCGGCGGCGATCTCGATGGCGGTCGCCGACGTCGGGACCGCGATCTTGGCGGCCACCAGCAGCTCCTCCGGCCCGAGGTGCAGGGTCTTGAGGTGGGCGATCCGGTCGATCCCGTCGGTGCCCTCCAGCCCGGCGACGATGCGCTGCTCGGCAGCGGCGCTGGCGGACTCGCCCAGCAACAGGCTCTTGGTCTCGATCGCGAGCACCACCGCGACCACCACCAGCAGGAGGCCGATCAGCCCGGTGCCGACGACGTCCCACCACAGGTTGTCGGTGAGGAGCGACAGCGAGACCCCGAGCAGGGCGAAGACCAGGCCGAACAGCGCCGCGAGGTCCTCCAGCAGGATCACCGGGAGCTCGGGCTGCTTGGCGTGCCGCACGAACTCGACGTACGACGCGTCGCCCTTGATCGCCGCGGTCTCGCGGATCGCGGTGCGAAACGACAGCGACTCCATCACGATCGCCGCCGCCAGCACGAGGATCGGCACCCACCACCAGCGACTGTCGAGGATCGAGTCGTCGAGGTGTCCGTGTGCTGCGTGCAGCTCATGGGCCTTGTGGTACGCCTCGTAGAGCGCGAACAGACCGCCGACGCTGAACAGCACGATCGAGACGATGAAGGCGTAGATGTAGCGCTCACGGCCGAAGCCGAAGGGGTGTCGCGCGGTCGGGTCGCGCCGCGCGCGGCGACCGCCGAGCAGCAGCAGTCCCTGGTTGCCGGAGTCGGCCAGCGAGTGGATCGCCTCGGCCAGCATCGATGAGGCGCCGGTCAGCAGGAAGGCCAGGAACTTGGTCACCGCGATGCCACTGTTGGCCAGCAGCGCCGCGACGATCGCCTTGGTGCTGCCTTCGCTCGACATGGCGGAAGGCTATCCGGCGGTCAGTCCTCGACGAGGCCGAGCCGGAGGTACTCCGCGGCGTACCTCCCGCTCAGCACCAGCGACGCGTACCGCGCGATCTCGGTGTCGGCCTCGGTGGTCAGCGTCTCGACGCGTACGCCGTGCGCGACGGCCGCGGCCCGCAGCCGGTCGTGGTCCTCGCGGACCACCGGGTCGTCGGCACCGTCGTCGAAGACCAGCAGCATCGGCCGCAGCTCGCTGTTGCCCTCGGCGAACGGGTCGTCGAAGACGTCGCGCGGCCTGACCGCCTCGATCAACGGCAGCAGGTGCTCGGCGTCGCCGGCGATCGCCGACTGGCCCGAGGCACGGCGGATCGTCTCGGCGACGCGGCGCGCGGCCCGGGCGGCCAGGACCGAGCCGCCCCACACGATCGGGATGGTGTCGGCCAGGGCGATCGCCAGCATCTTGGCGGGGTTGACCGCCAGGTCGCGAAGAGGCGAGCAGGAGATCGCGACGTCGTCGAGGGCGGTCGCGACGTCGCGGTGGTCGGCACGGGGGCCGAGGCCGACCTGCTCGAGGTACTCCAGGGCCACCACGGCGGTGGCCAGCTGGTCGCGCGTGGTGATCGGGAGGATGGTCGACCATCGGCCCTCGGCATGCTGCGCTACGAGCGAGCTCTCCGGGCAGGCGACCACGACCTGGCACCCGCGGCGTACGGCCTCGGCCACGGCACCCGCGGTCCCGCGGTCGCCGCCGTCCGGCGCCAGCACCACCACGAGGTCGAGCGACCCCGCCCAGCCGGGAAGACCCGGACCCGGCCAGGCCACGAACGGCACCGGGCACCACGGCTCCAGCACCGCGCGCAGGAGGCGCGAGTCGGGACCGGCGGCGACGATGGCGCGCGGACGCACAGCGTCCTGGCCGGTCGCGGATGCGAGTACGACGGCCGCCGAGGCCTCGGTCGCCTCGCGGCGCACCCGCGCCCCCGACTCCGCGAGCTCACGCAGACGGTCGTCGGCCGTGGCCAGCGCGCGCTCGTCGTCCAGCCGCGACTCGTCGAACCAGATGGCCATCGTTGCCTCAGCCGGGTCGGCGCGCCTCGTCGACCAACAGCACCGGGATGTCGTCGCGGACCGGATAGGCGAGCCCGCACTTCTGGCACACCAGCTCGTCTCCCTCGAGGGCCAGCTGCCCGTGGCAGTCGGGGCAGACGATGATCTCCATCAGCTTCGGGTCAATGCTCATTCGGGGCCTCCGGGCAAAGCGGAGCGCAGCGAGCATTTGTCTGGGGTGTATCTCATGGGTTGCTCCTGATCAGGGCGAGGACGTCGTCTCGGACACGGGTCATGGTCGCGTCGTCCGCGCCCTCGACATTGAGCCTCAGCAGCGGCTCGGTGTTGGAAGGGCGGACGTTGAACCACCAGTCGGTGGTGGTCACGGTGAGGCCGTCGAGGTGATCGACGGTGGCTCCGGGGGTGCCGGCGTACGCCGCCTCGACGGCCGCCACCGTAGCCGCCGGCTCCTCGACGACGGAGTTGATCTCGCCGCTGAGCCGGTAGCGCTCGTACTCGTCGAGGACGCTCGAGAGCGGCCGGTCGGTCTCCGCAAGCGCGGCCAGGGTGTGCAGCGCGGCGAGCATCCCGGAGTCCGCGCGCCAGAAGTCGCGGAAGTAGAAGTGCCCGCTGTGCTCGCCACCGAACACCGCATCGGTCTCGGCCATGGTCGCCTTGATGTAGGAGTGACCGACCCGGGTGCGGACCGGCCTCCCGCCCAGCTCCCGCACCAGCTCCGGCACCGCCCGGCTGGTGACCAGGTTGTGGATCACCGAGGCGCCCGGCTCCTTGGCCAGCTCGCGGGCCGCGATCAGCGAGGTCAGCGACGACGGCGGTACCGCACGGCCGAGCTCGTCGACGACGAAGCAGCGGTCGGCGTCCCCGTCGAACGCGAGTCCCAGGTCGGCGTTCTCGGACACCACCCGCTTCTGCAGGTCGACGAGGTTCTCGGGCTCGATCGGGTTGGCCTCGTGGTGGGGAAAGGTGCCGTCGAGCTCGAAGTACATCGCCACCAGCTCGACTCCGTCACCGAGACGCCCGAACACGACCGGCGCGGTCAGGCCCGCCATCCCGTTGCCGGCATCGACGACCACCTTGAGCCGGCGTCCCTCGACCGGCGCGAGCGACAGCAGGTGTGCGGCGTACGCGTCGAGGACGTCGCGCTGGCTGATCCGGCCGGGCCGGGCCGCGAGCGCGGGCTCCGGGCCCGTCATCTTGTCGCGGATGTCCGCCAGCCCGGTCTCGCTGCCGATCGGCTGCGCCCCGGCACGGCACATCTTGATCCCGTTGTACTGCGCGGGGTTGTGGCTCGCGGTGAACATCGCCCCCGGATGGTCCAGGTGCCCGGACGCGAAGTAGAGCTGGTCGCTCGACGCCAGCCCGATCATCACCACGTCGGCGCCGGCGTCGGCGGCACCCTCGGCGAAGGCGCCCGCCAGCGCTGGCGAGCTCGGCCGCATGTCGTGGCCGACGACGACGGTGTCGGCACCCACGACCGACACGAAGGCCGCACCCGTACGCCGGGCCAGGTGCTCGTCGATCTGATCGGGCACGACCCCGCGGACGTCGTACGCCTTGAAGACGGCGGCCGCGTTGGCGGGGTCGGTCGTGCTCACGCACGGAGCCTAACGGCCGCGTCTCAGCGGCCGACGGTCACTCGGACGTCAGGACCCGCAGGTGGCCGCGCCGACCGGTCTCGCGCCCGGCCCCCACGACCGGCTGCGGATCTCCCGGAGCCCGGGTCGCGGTGACGACCGGCCGGCCCGCCTCGCGGACCGCATCGGCGAGGGCGAGCAGGTCGTCGGTCGAGGGCGCGAGCGTGCTCGGGTCGGGGGGGGGGGAGCCGCAGCACCTCCCAGCCGCGCGGCGCCGAGAGGCGTTCGCCGTGCGCCTCGCACAGGTCGTAGGAGTGCGGCTCGGCATAGGTCGCCAACGGGCCGACGACGGCGGTCTGGTCGGCGTACACATAGGTCAGGGTCATCACGGCCGGACGACCACACGCGGTGCGCGAACAACGCCGGCCGGGACTCACGGCGCCGACGGTACCCCCGGGCCGCGGCGCACCGGTTGAGGCTCGCTGGTCGACTACGCTCCTCCCGTGACCGCGCTGAGACCGGCTCAGGCCCCCGGCGGTCCGCGCCGCCGGACGCGCGACCGGCGTGGCCGTGGCATGCGCGGGCCGGGCATCACGCCGTCGATGCCCGGTCGCCCCGAGCTGCCGACGCGTGGCGAGCGGTTCGACGAGCTGGTCCTGGAGACCGTGCGCGACATCGACACCCGCTGGCAGGAGCGGCTGGGCCTGGTCGAGTACGCCGTCGAGGACACCCCGCAGCTCCCCGATGACTGGTCCGGGGAGACGGTCCCGCTGGCGTCCCTGGTGCGCGGTCACGGGACGCAGGCGACGCGGCTCGTGCTGTTCCGCCGCCCGATCGAGCATCGGTGCGAGACGCGTGCCGAGCTCGACGCGATGGTGCTGACCGTCGTGGTCGAGCAGATCGCCGAGCTCCTCGGCATCGATGCGGAGGACGTCGACCCGCGCTACACCCGTGGCGACTAGGGCGACCGCTTCGCGAGCTCGCTAGTCCTGGCCGGGCGAGATCTGGGGCACCAGGCCCTTGACCAAAAGCTCGTGCAAGGGGATCACGGTCGACCCGCTGCCCGACACGAGCACCGACGCGCGCACGTTCGTGCGCTGGGGGACGACCTCCAGGAACGCGGTGCCTCGCGGCAGCGCGACCGAGGACGTGCGACCGTCCTGGGTACCCACGTTGCGATGCAGCACCCGCTTGCCGGAGGCGTCGTACGCCGTCACGGTCACCACGCCGGCGGCGTCGGCTGCGACGAGGAGCCGGGCCGAGACCTGGTGGTGCGCGGCCGCCTTGCCGGTGATGACCGGTAGCAGGGCGGCGGCCCGCTGAGCGATGAGGTCGTCGGGGACGGTGAGCACCCGGTCGCGAGCGAGGCTGGTCACCAGGGACGTCGTGATCGGCGAGCTGGCCTGGACAGAGACGCCGATCGCGCCGTCCCCCAGTGCCTTCCCAAGCTCCGAGGTCAGCGAGACCGAGGTGGTGGAGCCGGGAGCGATCGTCACCGGCTTCATGCCGGCCGGCACGAAGCTGGTGTCACCGGTGACGATCCGTACCTGGGCACGGACCACGTCCTCCGACGGGTTCGCGAGCTGGAGGACACGGGTGCCGGTGCCCGTCGGCAGGCCGAGCAGGAGGTTGTCCAGCTCCGGGGCCAGCTGTCGCGGGAGCCACTCGCTCTGTGCCTTCTTCGTGGCCAGGTCGGTCGCGGTGTCGAGGACGTCCACCGCCAGCCGGCCACGTGAGACGACCACGTGTGCCGTCAGCAGGGGTCGCCGGGGCACGATCCGGGCGAGGTCGAGCGTGATGGTCTTGTGCCCGGGGATGGTGATGCCGCGCAGCCGCCTGGTGCTGAACGTCTGCGTCCCGAGCAGGGTGATGTCGGCGACCGCCGGGCCCGGGTCCGGGTTGGTCAGCTCGACCACCGAGTCGTGGTCGACGCGCGCGCCGATGCCGGTGAACCACTGCTCGGATGCCGGGTTCGTGCATTCGGTCGCGGTCAACGGCGTCGTACCCGAGCGCGCGGCGACGAGGCCGGGTGCCAGGGCGTCGTTCGCCGTGACCGAGAGCGTGTCCCGGCCGGGCATCGGCGTGGTGGCCCACGGGCGGACCGTGACCTCGTGCGGGGAGCCGGCCGACGCCACCACGAGCCGACCCGACGAGCCGCTGGCGGTCGACACCACGGCGTTCGGTGAGCCGGCGTTGACGGCGGGGCAGACCACGACGGACCTGGTGAGCTGGGTGAGCGCGGGAGGCTGGTCGGTCAGGTGCACGGGGGGTTGCCGCACGAGCGCGAGGACGCCCACGGTGACGAGCGGGAGCACCACCGCCAGGACCGTCGTCATGTCCAGACGAGGCGTTCGCTGTCGACGCGCCGCCTCCGGCACGCGTACCCGCCGGCCGGGAGTCATGAGTCGTCCCTTCGCCGGGCTGCTCGCCAGGTCGGCAGGCACAGGACCACGACCACGACGCCCGCGACCGCCTGGATCCCGAGCAACACGTCCCGGGCCACCGAGCGCGGGCCGTCGACCGCGTGCGGGTCCACCGGTACGCCGACCTGCCAGGCACGTGTGGAGCGGCTCTCCGCGCTGGCCTGCACCAGTCCGTCGGTGGCGTCCAGGCCGGCGGCCACGTCGCCGTCAGCGGGATCCGGCAGCACGATGTAACGGATACCGGCCCCGGCGAGGTCGGAGACGACCGTTCCGGTCGGCCGCGAGACGAGGGCCCGCACGTCGGCGGTGAACGCCGGGTCGGGCGTCGAGGCGTACTGGATCTCGTTCTCTCCCGCGGTGTCGCCCGCTCCGCGCCGTACCGTGAAGCGGAGCCCGTGCTCGACGTCGCCGCGGATGACCAGGATGCCGTTGGCGTCCGCGGCCAATGCGGTGTCGGTCATGTACGCCGGGATCCCCGAGTCGTCGCTGTTCGCGAGGTCTCCCGGACCCTGGGTCACGAACCACGCCAGCCCGACGGCCGGGACGATCGCGGCGATCGCGGCGAGCCCGACGAGCAGCACCTGGTGATGCTCCGCACGCGAGCGTCGCAGGAGGGTGACCAGCCCCTGCGCGCCGAGCATCCCGGCCAGCACGAAGCATCCGTGCAGCACCATCATCAGGAACGCGATCCCGGGGCGGACCGAGCCGCCGGGCAGCGGGAGGCGTACGACGGACAGCAGGGTCGCGGTCACGGCCGCCACCGCGGCGACCAGCCAGGCGACCAGCACCGGGATTCGGGTCGCCCGTGGCACCAGCGCGAGCACCGCGAGCACCAGCAGCAGGACGCCGAGCCATCCGGGCGCACCGGTCCCGGCACCGAAGCGGCCGAGCAGCAGGTCGCTGGGCCCGAGCGGGGGGTAGGGCTGCCGTCCGGTCTCCATCAGCAGCAGCGACCCGGCGCCGTGCCAGATCGCGGGCAGCCACCACGGCGCGAGCAGCACGGGCACGACGCCCAACGTCGCCGCGGGCGGGCCCCAGACGTCGCGGCCGCGCGGCAGGCTGCGGGTGACGGCGTACACCATCGCGAGCACGACCGTGGCCAGCACCACCGCGAAGACCCACGCGTCCGGGGCGAAGGCCGCGGCCAGCGCCAGCAGCAGTCCCGACCGCCACGCCGCCCGCCAGCGACGGTCGACCTCGGGGTCGGCGAAGCCGAGCGCGGCATGGGCCAGCCACGGCAGCGCGGTCGCGGCGACGACCACGCCGAGCCGCCCGTCACCCCAGGCACCCGAAGTCACGGGCACGAGCGCATACGTCGCCGCACCGAGCGCGACCAGCCAGCGCGGTGAGCCTCCGGGGTCGACGAGGCGTCCGACCACCCGCAGCAGGCGCCAGCCGCCCCACAGCGCCAAGGGGACGGCGAACAGCAGCAACCCCGAGATCGAGGCTGCCGCGCTCCCGCCGAGCAGGGTGCCCACCATGGCCAACGGCAGCGTGTACGCCGGCGCCGGCACGGCCGTGCCGGTCCCGAGGGCGTGCCACGACTCGGTCCACAGCCGCCAGAGGTCGGCCGCAGAGGCGGGTGCCGGAGCGAGCCCGCCCCCGGTGACGTGACCGATCGCCTCACGGGCGCCGAACACCGACAGTGCCACCACCAGGCTGAGCGCGATCGCCAGCGGGTTGGTCAGGAAGCGGGCGACGATCCCGGAGTCCTCCTCCGGAGCGTCCTCGTCGGCGACCGGCCGACGGATCGGCACCGGCACCGGAGCCGCCGCCTCCTTGGCGGCTCGGCGCCGGTCGGCGACATCCTGGGCCTGGTTGGTCGCAGCGGCGGCGATGTCGCCGACGAAGTCGAGGCCGTGCCGATAGGGCACCCACCACGGCGCCAGCAGCGGCTTGGGATCGTGGTCTCGCGCACTCACCGCGCGGGCCCGGCGCGCCCGCCGGATCTCCACGGGGCTGAAGTAGATCGAGAACAACGCGGCCAGCTCGTCGAGCGCCTCGCCGGCCGACCGCACCACCAGGAACCCGAGCATCCGGAGCACGGTGCCGAAGAAGAGCCGCACGATCTGCCACGGCAGCGCCCGGCTCGGCGCGTTCGCCAGCAGCGTGAAGATCGCGGCCCGGCGCTCCTGGAAGTGGGTGTGCCGGCCGGTGAGCGGCGTACGACGCAGGCCGCGGTGGGCCGCCTCGGCGTGGAAGACGATGGCCTGTGGCACAACGACGGTGCGGACACCGGCGGCCGCCGCGCGCCAGCCGAAGTCGAGATCGTTGCCGAAGATCGGGAGGTTCTCGTCGAGACCGCCGAGGCGGTCGAAGACCGCGCGCCGGACGAGCATGCCCGCGGTGTTGACCGCCAGCACGGCGCGCACCTCGTCGTGCTGGCCCTGGTCGTACTCCCCGGTCTCGAGACCGGTCTCACGACGGCCGGTGCCCGAGATCGTCACGCCGACCTCGAGCAGCCGTTTCAGCGAGGGCCATTCACGGAGCTTGGGGCCGAGCACGTCGGCGTGCGAGTCCTCGGCGACCGCGGCCAGCAGCCACTCCAGCGCCTCCGGCGCGGGGTTGCTGTCGTCGTGCAGCAGCCAGATCCAGTCGGCGTCCTCGGGCGCGACCTGCGCCAGCCCGAGCTGCACCGCCTCGGGGTACGACGTGCGGCCGGACGGCGTGACCACCTCGTCGAAGGCGTCGAGCAGCAGGTCCGCACTCTCGTCGCGACTTCCGGTGTCGACACAGACGACGCCGACCACCGGCACCGTCTGCCCGCGAATGCCGTTGATGACGGCGGGCAGCCACCGGGAGCCGTCGTGGCTCACCAGCACAGCCACGACCCTCGGACTCACGATCGCCCACCCTAGCGGCGGGTCGGGCGACCCCCGAATTCGCCGGGAACGCTCAGACCGCTCGCTTCTTCAGCTTGCGGCGCTCGCGCTCCGACAGCCCGCCCCAGATCCCGAAGCGCTCGTCGTTCATCAGCGCGTACTCGAGGCAGTCGCCCCGCACGTCACAGGTCAGGCAGACCTTCTTGGCCTCCCTGGTCGACCCACCCTTCTCGGGGAAGAACGCCTCGGGATCGGTCTGCGCACACAAGGCACGCTCCTGCCACCCCGCATCCTCGGCGTCGGCATCGAGGAGAAAAAGTTCCCGCACGGTCATCGCCCTTTCGACCCTGGCTGTTACCCGCTCGAACGCCCATACCGTCCGAAGAACACTGTGGGAATTACACGCCTGTCGTACCCGAAAGTCAAGGCGTGATCTGGTATTGGCGATTTTGCTGCGGGACGAATGACACGCGTGTAACATTCCGCTCCGCCCAGCCAGGGACTCGGCCAGGGACTCGGCCAGGGACTCGGCCAGGGACGGGGTCCGGGAGCCGACCGGCCGGCGGTGCGGCAGGCTACCCCCATGCGACCCGAGCCCGCCACACGCATCACCGTGCTGTCGGGGGGCGTGGGCGGAGCGACGTTCCTGCAGGGCCTGCGCCACGGCATCCGGACGGGCGTGCTGCCGGGGGTCGCCGCCGCGGCCGAGATCACGGTCGTGGCGAACACCGCCGACGACATCTGGCTGCACGGTCTGAAGATCTGTCCCGACCTCGACACCGTCATGTACACCCTCGGCGACGGCATCGACCCCGACCGCGGCTGGGGGCGACGGGACGAGACCTGGAGCGCCAAGGCGGAGCTGGCGGCGTACGGCGTGGAGCCCACGTGGTTCGGTCTCGGTGACCGTGACCTGGCCACGCACCTGGTGCGGACCCAGATGCTGGATGCCGGTTACGCCCTCTCCGAGGTCACCGAGGCCCTGTGCCGGCGCTGGCTCTCTGCCGACCAGGGGGGAAGCGTGCGTCTCCTGCCGATGAGCGACGACCGGGTCGAGACGCACGTCTCCATCCTCGACGCCGACAGTCCGAGCGGCCGACGGGTCGTCCACTTCCAGGAGTACTGGGTCCGGCTGCACGCCGAGGTCCCGGTCGAGGCCCTCGTCTTCGTCGGGCTCGACGCGGCCACCCCTGGCCCGGGGGTCATCGACGCGATCATCGACGCGGACCTCGTGATCGTCCCGCCCAGCAACCCGGTCGTCAGCGTGGGCACGATCCTGGGCGTCCCGCGGGTCCGCCAGGCCCTGGTCGCCACCGGCGCGCCGGTGGTGGGCCTCTCCCCCATCATCGGCGGTACGCACGTGCGCGGCATGGCCCACCAGATGCTCACCGCGATCGGGGTCGAGGTGTCGGCCGCCGGAGTCGGTCTGCACTACGGCGCCCGCACCTCCGGCGGCATCCTCGACGGCTGGCTGGTCGACACCGTCGACGCGGAGGATGCCGAGCGGGTCCGCGCCGCCGGCCTGCCCTGCGACGCCGTACCCCTGTTGATGACGTCGCCGGACGCCACCGCGGCCATGGCCGCCGCTGCGCTCGCCCTCGTCTCGTGACCACGGCCGTCTCGTGATCACGATCTGGGCGCCGGACGGTGTCGGAGAGGTACGACGCGGCGACGACCTCGCGGACCTGCTGCTGCCGCTGACGGAAGCGGCCGACGGCGACATCGTGTGCGTGACCAGCAAGGCGGTGAGCAAGGCGGAGGGACAGGTGGTGGCGGGCGATCGGGTGGACGCCGTCGTCACCGAGACCCGGCGCCTGGTCGCCCGACGCGGCCCGCTGACCATCGTGGTGAACCGGCTGGGCCTGACCATGGCCGCCGCCGGCGTCGACGCCTCCAACGTCGAGCCGGGACATGTCGTCCTGCTACCGGAGGATCCCGACGCCTCCGCCCGCGCGTTGCGGGCCGCGATCGCCGAGCGCACGGGGGTGAACGTCGGCGTCCTGGTGACCGACACCGCGGGACGCGCCTGGCGTGAGGGGCAGACCGACATCGCGATCGGCGCTGCCGGGGTCCGGGTCGTCGACGACCACACCGGTCGCGCCGACACCTACGGAAACGAGCTGCTGGTGACCGCACCGGCCGTCGCCGACGAGCTCGCCGGCGCGGCCGAGCTGGCCTCGGGCAAGCTGGCCGGCCGGCCGTTCGCAGTCATCCGGGGCCGGGCCGACCTCGTGCTGCCGGCCGGCGACGGGGGTCCGGGAGCGGCGGCTCTGCTGCGCCCGGCCGGGGCCGACCTGTTCGGCCTCGGCTCCCGTGAGGCGGTGCTGGCCGCACTGTCGGGCGACGCCGCCCAGCGGCACGCGTTCGGCGCTCCGGCCGAGATCGACGAGCTGGCCGGGCTCCTCGGCGAGCTCCTGACCGATGCGGCGCACGTCGCCATCTCCGACGACGTGCTCGTGGTCACCGCCGCGGACCCGCGCGCCCGGTGGGCGGCCGCGGTCGCGGCCCGTGCGCACGGCTGGGAGTCCCACGCCGAGGACGCCACCGCACTGCAGCTGAGGCCGGCCGCTCCGTAGACTCCGCGCATGTCCAAGTCGTCCAGGACCACCCGCACCGAGCGACAGCAGCTCGTCGAGCAGATGCGCGCCGAGCAGCGCAGGGCCGAGCGGCGCCGCGGGATGGTCATCGTGATGGTGTGCAGCCTGGTGGCCGTGCTGATCGTCGGACTGGCGGCGTACCGGCCGATCAAGGACTGGTGGGACACCCGCTCCTACCGCTCGAAGAGCCTCGCCCAGATCGGCTCCCCCGCGTCGGTGTGCCAGCTGGTCACCACCAAGCCCGCGGACGGCAACCAGCAGCACATCCCAGACGGCTCGCCCGTCAGCTACCCCGACGCCCCGCCGGCGTTCGGCAAGCACTACATCGACCCCGACCCGATGGGGCGCAAGTTCTACACCACGGCGGACCGGCCGATGCTCGGCACCCTGGTGCACAACCTCGAGCACGGCTACACGATCCTCTGGTACGACGAGACCGCCGCCAAGAACTCCGGCGAGATGGACCAGATCCGCGCGATCGCCTCGAAGATGGCCGGCACCACCGACCTGCGCACGAAGTTCAAGGCGGTGCCGTGGACCACCGACGACGGGCGGGCCTTCCCGAGAGGCCGGCACGTCGCGCTGACGCACTGGTCGGTGGGCGGCACCCAGGCGGCCTCGGCGGGCACCGGCAAGCAGGTCGGCGTGTGGCAGTACTGCTCGTCGGTCTCGGGGTCGGCCCTGAGCACCTTCATGATCGACTACCCGTTCAGCGACTCTCCGGAGCCCGGCGCGATGTAGTCAGCGGGCTCAGGTGAGGTCGCCCCGGCCCGACTCCTGCAGCCGCGCCACCAGCGCCTTGACGTCCTGGGCGCGCCTGCGCGTGGTCACCAGCAGCGCGTCCGGGGTGTCCACGACCACCACGTCGTCGAGCCCGGCGACGACCACCACCCGTCCGGACGCGGGTACGACGAGTCCGGTGCTGTCCTCCGCGACGACCAGGTCGCGGTCGCCCAGCACCCGCAGGCCCTGTGCGTCAGGGGTGGTCGAGGCCAGCGAGTCGTAGTCGCCGATGTCGTCCCACCCGAGGTCGGCCGGCACAGTGGCGACGCGTCCCGCCGCGGCGGCGGGCTCGGCGACGGCGTGGTCGATCGCGATCCGGGGCAGTGTCGGCCAGACCTCGGCCAGGCGTGCGGGGTTGGCTGCCAGATCGCGGAGGGCGGCGGCGAAGTCGGGCCGGCCGGTGGCGAGCAGGTCCAGCAGGACCGACGGCCTGGCCACGAACATCCCGGCGTTCCAGCGGAAGTCGCCGGCCGCCAGGTAGCCCTCGGCCACCTCGGCGGACGGCTTCTCGACGAACTCCCCCACCACGAAGGCGCCGTCGTGACCCGCCAGCCCAGAGCCGTGGTGGATGTAGCCGAACGCCGTGGAGGCGTACGACGGCTCGATGCCCAGTGTCACCAGCCAGTCGTCGCGCGCGACCTCGACGGCCAGGCGCACCGCCCGCCCGAACTCCGCGAGGTCACCGATCACGTGGTCGGCCGCGAACGAGCCCATCACGACATCCGCGCCTTCTCGCTCCAGCACTGCTGCCGCCCACCCGATCGCGGCCATCGACTCGCGTGGAGATGGTTCCGCGAGCAGCCGCTCACGCCGTACTCCTGGCAGCTGCTCGGCGACCTGCTCCGCATGGGCGGCGCCGGTGACCACCAGGAGCCGGTCCTCGGCCAGGGGCTCGAGCCGGGCGACCGTGTCCTGCAGCAGGGACCGGCCACTTCCGGTCAGGTCGTGCAGGAACTTAGGCGAGGCGGACCGCGACAGCGGCCACAGGCGGGTCCCGGACCCTCCCGCCGGTACGACGGCCCAGAAGTGCTCGATGGCAGGCATGGTGGTCACCCTAGAGTCAGTGGTCCCGACCCGGAGGTCTTCGGTTGACCACGTTCCCCCAGCTGCTCGGCGGTCTGCTCGCCCACGGCGCCGCCCGTCCGCTGGTGACCTTCTACGACGACGCGTCCGGCGAGCGCACCGAGCTGTCGGTGACGACGTACGCCAACTGGGTCGCCAAGGTGTCGTCCCTGCTGGTCGACGAGCTGGACGTCGAGCACGGCGACCGGCTGCTCGTCGACCTGCCCACGCACTGGCTCGGCACCGTCGTGCTGGGGGCCGCCTGGAACTGCGGGCTCGAGGTGGTGTGGGACGGCGACGCCGACGCCGTGGTGACGGGTCCCGACGGCATCGGCCGGTGGGCAGCCGTGGCCGACGACCTCCCCGTCGTGGCGAGCGCACTCCAGCCGCTGGCCGGACGCTTCGCTGAGCCACTGCCGTCGGGCATGCACGACCTCGGGATCGAGGTGTGGTCCCAGCCCGACGCGTTCGTCGCGTGGCCAGCCCCGGACGACGCCGACCTCGCGGTCGCCGGGGCGAGCCAGGGCGAGCTGTGGAGAGCGGCCGCCGCCGGATTGCTCAGCGGCGGCGGCCGCCTCCTCTCGGAGTCGAACCCGGCTTCCCCTTCCGGTCTCGTCTCCCTCACCGAGCCGCTGGCCAGCAGCGGCTCCCTGGTCCTGGTCGTTAACGCCTCCGTCGAGCGGCGGGAACGGATCGCGGCCGACGAGCGGGTGACCGCCCGCTTCGACCCCGGTCAGCCCGCCAGGTCATAGCCCCGCAGCCCCTGCCCGAGGTAGACCCGATCCTTGAAGCCCCTGGGGGTGCCCGGAAGGGCGTAGATCCGGCCGGTGCCGCGCTCGCGCACCAGCAGGTCGGGATGACCAGTCAGCCTCAGGTCGCTGACCCCGATCACCCAGTCGTACGGCGAGAGGTCGACGTTCAGCCTGGTCGGCGCGTGGAGACCGCCCGGCCCGTTGCCGCGGTAGAGCGTCAGGTTGGCGCCGCTGCGGAACAGGCTGTCCGGGGCGCCGTCACCGTCCCACCGGCCGATCCCGATCTGGGCACCCGCGGAGATCGAGCCGGATGCCGGGTAGCCGTGCCGCAGCCCGGCGAGCCCGCGACCGGGATAGATCCTCATCACGCCACCGTGAGGCTGTCCCATCAGGTCGGGATAGCCGTCGCCGGTCATGTCGCCGACCGCGGCCAGCTTGCCGACCGACCCGAAGCCCTTCGCCAGCAGCGTCGGAGCACCGAGGTGGCCGTGCCCGTCGCCCCGTCGAAGGTAGAGGTCGCCGGAGCTCGTACGCCGCACGATCACGTCGCCGTACCCGTCGCGGTCCCAGTCGCCGGCGGCGAGGAGCTTGTCGACACCGGCGATGTTCGCACCGGTGTCGATCGGCCGGCCGAGGTCGAAGCTGCCGGGGTTGGTCCAGACCTTGAGCTGGTCGCCCGAGACGGCGACGAGGTCGGGAGCCCGCGAGCCGGCCACGTCGCCGGCCGACAGGTCGCTCGCGCCGGCCATGCGCCCGAACGGACCGAGGGGGCGCTGGAACGTGCCGTCCCCGCGGCCGGGGAGGATCGAGGAGTCGCCGGACGCGGCGTCGCGGACGAACAGGTCGTTCAGGTGGTCGCCGGTCCAGTCACCGCCGCCCGTGATGACGTCGTCGTGACCGAAGCGTCCGGCAATCTGCACCTTGGGCGCGAGGCCCGCGTGGCCGTTGCCGGCGAAGAGCCACAGCGCACCGGCGGAGTCACGCGCGACCAGGTCGACGTTTCCGTCTCCGGTCACGTCTCCCACGCCGGAGATCAGGTTGAAGGAGTTCCACTGGGCGCCGAGGCGCACGCGACGGAAGTCGCCGTCGGCCTTCTGCAGGAACATCACCAGCCGGCCGGTCGCGGGGTTCCGGGCCGCCAGGTCGTTGCGGCCGTCGCCGTTCAGGTCGCCGGGAGCGACGACCTTGTCCTTGCCGCGGAACGCCCGCAGTGTTCGCGTCGTGGGCGCGAAACCGCCGCCCGAGAGGCCGGGCCGGATGGCCAGGGCACCGTCGCCCTGCCGCACCAGCAGGTCGACACGGTGGTCGCCGGTGAGGTCGGGCGAGACCACGACTCCCTGGGTGCCGGTGAGCCCGGTCGCGAGCGTCGTCGGCTTCGGGAAGCGGATCAGCCCACCGGTCGGGACGATGAACGCCTCACCGTCGCTGGCACGGCGTACGACGATGTCGGGGTGCGGCGTCGACGCCAGGTTGGACTCGAGCTGGCGCCCGGACCAGCCGCGCTGGTCGGCCGCGGCCAGGCGACGGATGTCGGGGATGCGGTTGTAGAGATACTGCCCCGGGCAGAGCGTCGCCGCGGCGTCCCGATGTCCGTTGATCGCCTCGAACCAGCGCGACGTGACGTACTGGTGGGTCGACGAGGCATCCACACCGTGCAGCGAGAGCTTCCAGGCGAACAGCGTGGCGTAGGCCTGGATCAACGCCTGCGACGGCTTGGCGATCTGGTAGTTGCCGATCGCGGAGGCCGCGAACGAGTCGTCGTTGAAGCCCAGCGTGTGCGCGCCGACCACGGCGCGGTCCACCCCGCCGTACCTGCCCTCCCAGATCCGGCCGAAGCGGTCGATCAGGTAGTTGTACCCGATGTCGCTCCAGCCCCGTGACTGCACGTGGTAGGCGTAGATGCTGCGCAGGATGCCCGGCACCTCGGAACGCGTGTAGTCGTTCGCGTTGACCGTGTGGTGGACGAAGCCGGCGTGCACGTCGCCGTAGTGCAGGGACGACTTCTCGCGGATCTTCTCGTTGGCACCCCACTGGGCGCGCGAATAGATCACCGGCTCCGGGGTGAACACGGCCGCGGCCAGCGATGCGGTGTCGGTGTCCGTCGAGCCGGTCGTCGGGTCCACGGCCCGGTAGACGGACTCCTGACCGGTGCCGCCGTCCATCCGGCTGGTGTCGATCGCGGCGCGCTCGGTCGCGGTGTGGCGGGCGTGGCCGGGGGCGATCACGGCGAGCTTCATGTCCGGGGGCAGCGCCTCACCGGTGACCGCGCGCACCTGCACCCTGCCGACCCTCCCGACCAGCATCGGGTCCGTGCCCGGGCGGGCACGGCGTCCTTCCCGGGACGTCGGGTCCGGTGCGTGATCGGGGTCGTAGGGGATCTCGCTCCAGGCGCTCCACACCCCGTGGGTGCGGGTCCGCGCCGCGAAGTGGATCCCGGTCTGCGCGATCGAGACGCCGTGCGCCCAGGTGACCCCGACCTCGCCGAAGCCGGTCACGACCTGCGGCACCGTGGTCAGCCGGGTGTCCCCCGACGGCGCGGAGGCCACTCTGGCCGCAGCCGTCGCGGGCGCGGCACGGCCGTCGACCACGGTCGACGCGGTCAGCTGCACCTCGCGGACGTGAGAGCGGACCGGAGCCGTCGGCACCCGCGAGGAGCGCACGGCCTCGGCGGTGTACGCCGCCGTCCGGGCGGTGGGCCGGGCCAGGGTCGAGCCGCCCGAGGGCCCGGTCCCGACCACATCGAGGGTCACCACGCCCGCGGCCGGGGTCAGCGCAGCCAGCACCACGGCCAGCGCCAGCAGCTGCTGGCAGGCCGTGACGAAGCGAGCTCGGTTGGGGCTCATGCTTGCTACTCCAGTGCGGGGGAAGAAGTCACACGAGTAGCAAATTTCACACCAGTCACACGGGGCCGCAACCAGTTCCGAGGAACTACAAACTTGTAATTTCCACTCGACACGCCGGTTGACCGCGAGATTTCAGCTCAGATGTCGGCGCCCATGGCGTCGTCGGCGGCGTCCTCGTCGACCCCCAGCTCCGGATCGTCGCTGTCGTCGTCGTCGTCGTAGTGGAGGTACGTGATGCCCTCGTCGACCGGGCCGTCGAACCCGAGCCGCCCCTTTTCGAGGACCAGCACGCGGGTACACATCTTGCGCACGCTCCCGGCCGAGTGGCTGACGTAGAACAACGTGGTGCCGCTCTCGCGGATCTCCTCCATCTTGGCCAGACACTTCTTCTTGAACGGCCGGTCACCGACCGCCAGCACCTCGTCGGCGAGGAACACGTCCGCCTCGACGTGGATCGCCACCGCGAACCCCAGGCGGGCGAACATGCCCGAGGAGTAGTGGCCGACCGGCGAGTCGAGGAACTTCCCGATGTCGGCGAACTCGACGATGTCGTCGAACTTGCGCCGGGTCTCGGCCTCGGTCATGCCCATGATGGCGGCGTTCAGGTATACGTTGTCGCGCCCGGTGAGCTGGGGGTGGAAACCGGCTCCGGTCGCGATCAGGCCGGCGATGCGCCCTCGGGTCAGCACCTTGCCGGAGTCGGGTCGCATGATGCCGTTGATCATCTTCAGCAGCGTGCTCTTGCCCGAGCCGTTGAGTCCCATCAGCCCGATCGACTCGCCCTGCTGGACGCTGAACGAGACGTCGTCGACGGCCAGGAAGGAGTCGGACAGATCCTGGGCGCGCAGCATGGCCACGCTCATCTGCTTCAGGGTGCGGTGGTAGCGCAGCGTGAAGGTCTTCGAGACGTGGCGCACCACGATCGACTCGTTGGACGAACTCACAGCAGTCTTTCTGGGATCCGGCGCTCGAGCCGCGAGAACACCGACTGCGCGAAGACCAGTACGACCAGGCTGATCAGCAGCGCGCGAAGGCTCAGCAGCGTCAGGTGCGGCGGCATGTCCACGGCTGCGGTGGCCGCCGGATGGCTGGTCGCACCCACCCAGAACGCGCGCTGGAAGTCGAGCACCGCCTCGCTGAGCGGGTTGGCGAGGTACAGGCCGGTGTGCCCCTTGAAGTGCTGCGCGACCAGCGTGTACGGGTACATCATCGGGACGCCGAAACGCACGAAGTTGCTCAGCACGTTGACCGCGTTGCTCACGTCGCGGAGGAACACGTTGGCCGCACTGAACAGCAGGGCGAACGCGGTCCCGAGAGCAACCACGATCAGCAATCCCAAGACACCGTGGAAGAGGCCCCAGGCGTCCGGACGCCAGCCGGCCAGGAACGTCGCGATCAGCAGGATGACCACCTGCGGGATCACGTGGAACAGCGAGACCAGCATGGACGCGACGGGGAACATCTCGCGCGGCACGGCCATCTTCTGCACCAGCGACTTGTTGCGCACGATGGAGCGCGTGCCGGCGTTCATCGTCTCGATGAAGAAGTGGGCGATGATCAGGCCCGCGAACACGTGGATGGCGAACGCCTGGGTGTGCTGGGCACGACCGAAGAGGATGCCCATCACGAAGTAGTAGATGAAGAACTGGGACAGCGGGTTGACGTAGGACCACATGAGTCCCAGGGCCGAGCCCTGGTAACGCGCCGCGATCTCCCGTCGTACCAGCAGGCTCAGGATGTAGCGGTGCCGGAAGACCTCGAGCAGACCCTGCTGCGCCCACGGCGGCGCCAGCGGAGCGTCGACCACGCGCCGGGCCGTGACCGCCTCACTCATCTGCGGGCTCCGTCCACGGCCGGAACGTCTCGTCCCACGCCGCGGGCGAGGTGATCTCGGCCAGCGCGGCACGGTACTCCGCGGCCAGGCGCGGCCACTCGCGCCGGAACCTCTGGTGGATGTCGATCGTGCGCTTCAGCAGGTCGCGGAACCGCTCCGGGTCGCGACGGTAGAGCGCGGCGGAGTTGCCGTCGTTCATCGACACGACGGCCGAGTCGTAGCGGGCCAGGCGATACCAGTAGGCGTCCATCGCCGAGAGCTCGGTCTCGGGGAACTCTCGCGACAGCGTGCGCACCGGGCGCAGCTGGCGGATCGGGGCGAGGCCGGCCGTCATCAGCTGTGACAGACGGCCCGGGATCTCGGAGTCGTTCTTGCCCTTCTTCGGCGGCTTGTCGCGGCGCACGGGAGGAAGCTCGTCGCGGTCGGGCTCGAGCTGCATGTCGCTGAACTGCTTGGCGAACGCGTTGATCTCGGCGAGCTTCGTGGGCAGCTGACCGTGCAGCGCGTAGGGGCCCGCGAGCACGTCCTCGAGGGCGCGATGGCGCATCTCGACGGTGGCGTACTGCATCGAGACCAGGTGCTTGATCTGATGGTTGAACGACTCGCGCACCATCCGCCCGCCGTTGGGGTACGGCGAGTGCAGCAGCGCCGCGACGAACCGGTTGCGCTGGTGGAAGTACGACTGCCAGTCGAGGGCGTCGTTCTTGTCGGTCCACGGGATGTGCCACACCGCCGCGCCGGGGAACGACACGGTCGGGAAGCCGGCCTCCTTCGCGCGCAGGCCGAACTCGCTGTCGTCCCACTTGATGAACAGCGGGAGCGCCAGGCCGATCTCGGCCAGCACCCGCCGTGGGATCAGGCACATGAACCAGCCGTTGAAGTCGACATCGGCGCGCTTGTGCAGCCAGCGAGCCGACCTGAGGTTGCGGGCACCGAAGTCCCACTGGAGGTAGCCGTCGAGGCGGGTCTGCCACCAGAAACGCCAGGGCTGGACGACCTCGCCGAAGCTGTGCAGCTGCGAGCGGTTGTAGATGTTGAACATGTGGCCGCCCACGATCGTCGGCCTCTTGGCCAGGTCGCCGAAGGTGACCGCACGGATCACGCCCTCGGGCTCGCAGACCACGTCGTCGTCCATCATCAGGGCATAGGTCGCGGTGCCCTTGCGGACCGACTCGAGCTGGCCCCGGGCGTATCCGCCCGAGCCGCCGAGGTTGCCCTGCTCGATCACCCGGAGCAGGTCGCCGAGCGACTTCTCGGCGGCCGGGAAGAACTCCGAGTCGCGCATCAGCTGCGTGCCCTGCTCCATGACCATCACCTGGTCGAGGTAGGGCCGCAGCTCCTCGGTGTCGCCGAGCTGGCCGAGCAGCTTGGCGACGTAGTCAGGGCGGTTCATGGTGGTGATGGCGACGTCCACCGTGCCGTGCTCGGCCCGGTCGGCCGGGACCTCCGCGGTCCACTCGGCCGACGAGACGAGTACGTCCTCGTCACCGGCCACGACGTCGTACCAGTACCAACCGCCGTCGATGAACGGCTTGAGCGTGAGGTCGAACGTGAACCTCGTGGCGTCCGAGCCGTCGGTCGAGGACGCGGCGACCCGCTGCGAGTGGCCCTTGGCCATGGACTTGTAGACGATGATCGTCGCCCCGGCGCCCTGCACCTCGAGGTTCAGGGTGACCTCGTCGACGATCGTCCAGCGACGCCAGTAGCTGGCCGGGAAGGCGTTGAAGTAGGTGCCGAACGACAGGCGCTCCCCCGAGCGCACCCGAAGTGCCGTGCGGGACTCGATCTGGTCGGGGTGGATCGCGGCGCCGGTCGAGGTGGACTGGCGGATCGCGGCGTTGTTGAGGTCCTTGGCCGCGCGGTTGCCGCCGATCGCATAGCGGTCGGCGTCGAGGCGCGCCTCCTCCGGGTCCACGTAGAGCGGCATGACGTCGAAGTCGCGGTCCAGTGGCAGGATCTGCCGCTGGAGCAGGCGGGTGAGCGTGCCTTCACTTGCTCGGTGTGCTCCGGTCGGCCTCATGCGTCCACTCCTCCGCTGGCCAGCACGTCACCGTCGGTGAAGTGGGGCCGGAGCAAATTGTCGAACATGCTGAGGGCCGAGCCGATGGCCATGTGCATGTCGAGGTACTTGTAGGTCCCGAGCCGGCCACCGAACAGCACCATCGGCTCGTTGCGGGCCAGGTCGCGATACTTCAGCAGCTTGGCGCGGTCCTCGGCGGTGTTGACCGGGTAGTACGGCTCGTCGCCCTCCAAGGCGTTGCGGCTGTACTCGTGCACGATCACGGTCTTGCCCGGGATGTAGGTGCGCTCGGGGTGGAAGTGTTTGAACTCGTGGATGCGGGTCCAGGGCACGTCCTCGTCGTTGTAGTTCATGACCGCGCAGCCCTGGAAGTCGTCGACGTGCTTCACCTCGGCCTCGAGGTCGACCGTGCGCCAGGACAGCCGGCCCTCGGAGTTTCCGAAGTACTCGTCGACCGGACCGGTGTACACGATCGGCACCTTCCCGGTGAACTCCTCTCGCGTCCCGTTGGCGGGGTCGAAGAAGTCGGTGTTCAGCCGCACCTCGATGTTCGGGTGGTCGGCCATCTTGGTCAGCCACGCGGTGTAGCCAGCGGTGGGCAGTCCCTCGTGGGTGTCGTTGAACCACCGGTTGTCGAAGTTGTAGCGGACCGGGAGCCTGGTGATGATGTCGGCGCCGAGCTTGGTGGGGTCGGTCTGCCACTGCTTGGCGGTGTAGCCCTTGATGAACGCCTCGTACAGCGGGCGCCCGATCAGGCTGATCGCCTTCTCCTCGAGGTTGGTGACCTCCGCGGTGTCGAACTCGCTGGCCTGCTTCGCGATCAGCTCGCGCGCCTCGTCCGGGGTGTGGCTGCGACCGAAGAACTGGTTGATCAGGCCGAGGTTCATCGGCAGCGAGTAGACCTGGCCGGCGTGCTGGCCGAAGACGCGGTGCTGGTAGTGGGTGAAGCTGGTGAAGCGGTTGACGTACTCCCACACTCTCTCGTTGGAGGTGTGGAACAGGTGGGCGCCGTAGACGTGCACCTCGATGCCGGTCTCGGGGTCGGCCTCGCTGTAGGCGTTGCCACCGAGGTGGTGGCGACGCTCGAGGACGAGGACGTCGAGGCCGAGCTCGTTGGCACACCGCTCTGCGATGGTGAGGCCGAAGAAACCCGAGCCGACGACGACGAGGTCGGGCTTGCTCAAGGTCAGACTCCTGATCGGTCGTGGCCCGTCAGTCTAGCGAGCAGGGGTGCCCGAACCGGGAATCGAGCGCATCGCGCGGGCGGCCCTGATGGCGCGGATCACGTTGCCGGCCTCGGCGCGTCCGCCGCGCACCGGGCTGAGCGCGACCACGCCGGCTGTGATGGCCCAGGGCTTGGCCCGGACCCACGCGTTCTCGCCGTACCGGAAATGCACCGCGAACAGGTTGCGGTACATGTAGTAGCCCTTCCAGCCCGCCAGGTCGTGCTGCTGGCTGAAGTCGAGCTGGCGCACGAGCACCGCGTCGCGGATGGCCCAGATGCGGTAGCCGGCCCGGCGCGCGCGCAGGGCGAAGTCGACGTCGTCGTAGAAGATGAAGTACGACGCGTCCGGCAGCCCGACCGCCTCGACCACCTCGCGGCGTACCAGGAATCCCTCGAAGGCCACGTTGTGCAGCTCCACCCGCTCCGGCATCTGCGAGCGATCGACGAAGTCGGTCTCGACACTGCGCCGCTTCGGGCGGATCGAGCGCGCATGGGTCAGGTCGAAGTCGGTGGCGGCCTTCTCCACGAGGCGGCCGTGGGTGTCCTCGCGCACGGCCATCAGGCACGCCTCGTCCTCGGCCATCAGCACGGCCAGGCAGTCCGGCGCAGGCACGACGTCGTCGTCCATCAGCCAGATCCGGTCGAAGCCCTGGTCGTAGGCCGCCTGCATCCCGGCCCGGAAGCCGCCGGCGCCGCCGGTGTTCTCCTCGAGGTGGATGCGCTGGAGGCGGAGGCCCTGGTGCGACTCCAGCACCTCGCGGGTGTGGTCCTCGCTGGCGTTGTCGACCACGATCACCGCGTCGGGCTCCTCGGTCTGCGCGCCGAGGCCGTCGAGCACCCGGGCCAGCAGGTCCGCGCGGTTGTAGGTGACGACCACGACCGCGACGGTTTCGCCGGTCACGTCAGGAACCGCCGGTGACCGGTGAAGTCGCCGCGCCCGGCCGCCCGCCACGCCTCGATACTGAGCCGGATCCGGGCCGGGTCGCGGCGGGTGAAGGAGTAGAACCACAGCGTCTTCGCGACGAACGCCGCCGCCTGGGCCCGCCCGCCGTACTCCCGCAGGTTGAGGAGGTTGTTGCGCGCCATGCAGTAGTGCTTGAGGTCGCTCGGAGTGTCGTTGTACGTCGTACGCCCGAAGGCCATCGGCGTGCCGAGCGCGCCGACTGCGGGGTGTCGCACCCGCGCAGCCACGACGGTGCCGGTGCGGGCTCCCGCCCGCCTGGCCCGCCAGAGATACTCCACGTCGTCGCCCCAGATGAAGAACTCCCTGCGTGGGAGGCCGATCCGCTCGACCAGGTCGCGGGTGAGCAGCACCCCGTTGAACGGGATAACGACGTCGGCGACCAAACCGTCTCGCGCGGCCGCCTCGGCGTCCGCGATCTCGTGCACGACCCGGGTGCCACCGGGAAGGCGGATCGGGAAGACCAACCGGCTCGGGTCGGCCTCGTCGACCACCACCGGGCCCCAGAAGTCGAGCGTGCCGTCCCGTTCGAGCAGCTTCTCGAGGCAGTCGGGCTCCGGGAGGCCGTCGTCGTCCATGAGCCAGATCAGGTCCGCCCCGCGTTCCACGGCCCAGGCCAACCCGTCGTGGAAGCCGCCCGCGCCACCGGAGTTCTGCGTCAGGTTGCGGGTGTGCACCGGTACGGCACTGGTCTCGACCTGCCCGCGCAGCCACCCGGCCGTGCCGTCGGAGGACGCGTTGTCGACCACCAGGATCTCGTCGAGACCCTTCGCGTCGGCCAGCCGCGGGATCAGCCGCTGCAGCAGCTCGAGCCGGTTGAACGTCACCACGACCGCGGCGATACGGCGGTCGGCTGAGGTCACGCCGAAACCCTAGTGCGCTCCGCGCTCGCGCCCGCCCAGGCGAGCCGGCTCAGATGGCGAGGGCGAGGTCGGGCCATCGCACCACGACGTGGTGCCAGAGCTCCGCGGGGAGCGGGAGCGCGGGTGGCTCGGTGCGGTAGGTGACCCCGGCGGGCGTCGTGGTCTCGACCGTGCCGCCGGGCCCGGGTCTGGCGCGCCAGCCGGGCGCCTGCTTGGCGTGGTTGCACGCCTGGCACAGACCCTGACCGTTCTCGTACGACGTCCCACCGCCCTCCACGACACCTTCCGCATGGTCGGTGTGCCGGATCGGGGCGTCGCACCACGGGGTGCGGCAGAACTGGTCACGAAGCTGGATCATCAGCGCCAGCAAGCCTCGGAAGCAGCGGCTCCGGGAGTCCATGGCGACGAGCTCACCGGTGTCGGGTCGGGCGTAGAGCCTGCGGAGCTCGGCGGCGACATCGGGGTCGGTCGCCAGGTGACGCACCAGCTCGGCCGGCACCGGGCCGTAGCCGTCGAGGAAACCGGGCTGGTCGTCGCCTGAAACCAGCGCGGCGTCGGAGATCACGACGTTGACGGCCACGGGAACCGCAGTCGCCGTGGCCTGGCCGGTCACCCGCCGTACGAGCGTGTCGGCCATGATCTGACCCCTGCTTCGGCCGTCACCGTCGGCGCGGAGGCTGTCGGCCTGGCGGGTCAACGCGGCGTACGTCGCGACCCCTTGCGCAGCCGGCAGCAGCGCCGAGAGGTGGCTCATCACGTCGGGCGCGGGTCGCAAGGTGACCCGGCGATCGGCCTCCGCGCTGGCCCGCCGGCCGACGTAGGACCGGGGGTCGAGCCGGTAGGCCAGCTTCCGGGCCTCCGCCTCGAGCTTCCTCGGGCCCATCTCCGCGAGCTTGTCGGCGTCTGCGGCCAGGGTCTCGTCGACCGCCTGCCGATCGGGCAGGTCGAGGCACGCCGTCTCACGCGCCAGGATCGTGGCCGCCCACTCGGTGATCGCGCCCTTTCGGAACGCGGCGAATGTGTGCGGCATCTCCGCGTGCAGGATCTTCGCCAGACCGAGGTGCTGCTGCCCTCGATGCGGCGACTCGCGCCTGGCCAGTGCCACCTGCGCGGCGACCCCGCGGCAACGTCTCTCGGTCGGCACCCCCTCGTCGGCCTGCTCGGCACGCTGGGAGGCGTCGAAGTCCACCGCGAGCACTGCCTGCGCAGCCGCAGCGGCGCACTTCAGCTGTTCGAGGGCGCCGATCAGCTCCAGTCGACCGACATCGCTGGTCGCGTCGAGGTCGCCGGCCAACACCTCGCTCCAGACGGCCACGACGGCACCGTCGATACCACGAACCGCGGGATCCCGGAGGCGGCTGGTAGCGATCGCTGGCGATTCGAACATGTGTTCGATTCTACTCGTTGGCCAGCCCCTCCGCCAGACCCCGCAAGAATCTGTGGAGAACTCGCCCCACACCATGGGATGAAGTTCGCACATGCCGATGTGCGGGCGACTCGCCTGCTGTGTGGCTGCCGTCTAGGAAACGGCCGTGAGCTGGTCGAGCAGTACGCCGCCGTCCGCGAAAGCCCAAACCTCGATGATCCGACCACCGCGGAGCCGGAGCCAGTCGGTGCCCTTCCATTCGACGTTCCGTCCCGTCGGCTGCAAGTCCTCAAATGGACCCAGGTGAGTCCCTGAGGCAGTCCATCGCAGGGCGACACGATCTTCGTCGCTGATCAAGTCGTCGATCTCGAACCGCAGGTCAGGGAATGCCGTTCGCAGCCACGTCACGGCTCCTCGGACGCCTTCGGGCCCCGACAGTTCTTGACCACCCACGTGGTGCACATGCTCGGCAGCGATCAACTCGTCTGCGACAGTCAGCTCGCCCTCGTTCCAAAGTTCTTCGAAGAAGCGACGAGCCAAACCCTCGTTCTCGGACACCATTCGAACCTCCTTCACCTGCCCCCTTGACGAGCATCCTCCCCCAAGGGGACCGGAGCAGGCGTCGCACCCACAGCCGCTGAGTGTTCGCTCGTGCCGATGGGCCGGAGGCTACAACGCGGCGCAGGCGTTGGCGACGGTCTCGGTCCACACGTCGGGGTGGGTGAACCAGAAGTCATGCGGCACGCCAGGCACCGATGAGAACGTGCCGCGTGGAACGAGCGCGGCAAGTTGCGCGATTGGCCAGGAGGGGCGGATGTCGTTCCCGGCAGCGATGAAGTGCATCGGCACCTCGCAGTCGGCGAGTCCCGCCGTGACCGACTCGGGATGTTCGACGGCGTAGCGCACCGCCAGATCACAACCCCACGAGTGGCCCATCACCATCCAGCTACCGACACCGACAACCTCACGGATCCCTTCAAGATCAGCGATCGCCCGCTCCATGGTGTGCGGGCCGCCGCCCGAGCGTCCGACGCCGCGTGGTTCGGGGTACCAGGCGCGGTGGGCGGGCGGGGAGATCTCGTCTCGTTCCAGATACTGCACGCAACCAGGTCCGCCGGTCAGGACGACCAGGTCGGACCCCTGCCCGGTCACGCCCACGTGCAGCGCGACGCCCTCAACCTGAATCAAACGCGACTCCATGTCCGCGGACGCTAGCAACAACGGCCCCTCCCATCCTGCCGCGTAGCGCACGCTCGGAGATGTGCGCACGCATCGCGTGACAATCGCGAGCCGGAGGCTTCACCATGAGCGGATGGACGCCACCGCGACACCCAAGCTCATCGCGGTGGTTGGATCGACCTTCGCCGGCGCCCTGCTCGGCGCCTGTGCGGCAGGACTCCTCCTGGGGCGTGAATGGAGCTACAACGGGTCAGACCTCTCGATCCCGGTCATCCTGACGTTGTACGTCCTGGATGCAGCGGTCGTCGTCTTGGTCGCCTTGCTCGCCTTGTACGTGCGTTATCGGTCGGTTCCTGCATCCGTACCGGCATCACCTGGATCAGCGCGTCAGACCGCCCCGACGGTCATGCTCATGACGCAGTTCTTCTTCCCCTTGGGGCGGTCGTAGGTGAATCCCGCGTCCTCGAACATCTGCCGGGTGCCGTTGTAGAGGAAGGACGACGAGGTCTTCTTCCCCTCGGTGTCGTGAGGGTAGGCCTCGACGACGCCACCGCCGGCGGCGGCGATCAGGTCGAGGGCGCCGCGGAGCGCGATGCGGGCGACGCCCTCGCGGCGGTAACCCCTGTCGACGAAGAAGCAGGTGAGGCGGTAGTCGGGGAGGCGGGTGAGCCCCTCTTCGTACTCCTTTCGGTGGTAGATGTTCGGCAGCTCCGCGGGGGTGCCGAACTCGCACCAGGCGACGGCGCGGTCGCCGTCGAGGACGAGGGCGGCGTGGTTGGTGCCCTCCTCGACGCAGCGCTTCTTGAGCTCCCGGTTGCCTTCGGCGGTGTGGCTCTTCTCGGCGTGGGCGGTGATGAACCAGGTGCACCAGCAGCCGTTCCAGACGCCGTTGTGGCGCTCGGCGAGGTCAGCGAAGGCGTCCCAGGTGTCGGGGCCGAGCGCCTTGATCGTCAAGGACTCCGTGTTAGTGGTTCCGGTCATGATCGCAGGATAGTGAGAATTGCGGACGATCTGCGTCCGGATCAGGAGGTCGCCGCCTTCACCAGCTCGACGACCTTCTTCTCCACCCCGGGGCTCCACTTCGTGAGCGCGTAGGAGATCGGCCACAGGTCTCCGTCGTCGAGGTTCGCCGCCTCCTGGAAGCCCAGGGTCGAGTACCTGTAGCTGAACTTGCCCGAGTCCTGGAAGAAGACGACGACCTTGCCGTCGGCGTTCGCATAGGCGGGCATTCCGTACCAGGTCTTCGGCGACAGGTCGGGGGCGGTCGCGGTCACCGTCATGTGCACTCGCTCGGCAAGCGCACGATCCTCCGGTGCCATCTTCGCGATCCCATCCAGAAGCCCCTCCAACCCGTCGGCCCTCTTGGCGCCCTTCTTGCCCTCGGCACGCAGCTCGGCGGCGCGCTCCTTCATCGCGGCACGTTCCTCGG
>DAINSL010000031.1:0-27776 GCA_036741335.1 Nocardioides sp.
CCATCACGGTCACCGCCGGCCTCGGCGGCATGGGCGGCGCGCAGCCGCTCGCGGTCACCATGAACGACGGCGTGGCCATCTGCATCGACTGCGACCAGTCCCGGATCACGCGTCGCATCGAGCACCGCTACCTCGACGAGCAGGCGGACTCCCTCGAGGACGCAATCGAGCGCGCCGTCCGCGCCCGCGACGAGAAGCGGCCGCTTTCGATCGGAGTGCTGGGCAACGCGGCGGAGCTGCTGCCGAAGCTGCTGGAGATGAAGGCGCCGATCGACGTGGTGACCGACCAGACCTCGGCACACGATCCCCTGTCCTACCTGCCGGTCGGCGTCTCGTTCGACGACTGGCACGCCGCCGCCGAGCGTGATCCCGCCGGCTTCACCAAGGACGCGCAGGCCTCGATGGCCGCCCACGTACGGGCGATGGTGGAGTTCCAGGATGCCGGGGCCGAGGTCTTCGACTACGGCAACTCGATCCGAGACGAGGCGCGCAAGGGCGGCTACGACCGGGCATTTGAGTTCCCCGGCTTCGTGCCGGCGTACATCCGTCCGCTGTTCTGCGAGGGGAGGGGCCCGTTCCGGTGGGCCGCGCTGTCCGGAGACCCGGCGGACATCGTGGCGACCGACCGGGCGATCCTCGAGTTGTTCCCCGACAACGAGCGGCTGCACAAGTGGATCACCATGGCCCAGGAGCGGGTTCACTACCAGGGGCTGCCGGCCCGCATCTGCTGGCTGGGGTACGGCGAACGCCACCTGGCCGGTCTGAAGTTCAACGAGATGGTCGCCTCGGGTGAGCTCAAGGCGCCGATCGTGATCGGTCGCGACCACCTCGACTGCGGCTCGGTCGCCTCGCCGTACCGCGAGACCGAGAGCATGCTCGACGGCTCGGACGCGATCGCCGACTGGGCGATCCTCAACGCGCTGGTCAACACCGCGTCGGGCGCGACCTGGGTGTCCTTCCACCACGGCGGCGGCGTCGGCATGGGCCGGTCGCTGCACGCCGGGCAGGTCTGCGTCGCGGACGGCACCGACCTGGCCGCGCAGAAGATCGAGCGGGTGCTCACCAACGACCCGGGGATGGGCGTCATCCGGCACGTCGACGCCGGCTACGACCGCGCGGTCGAGGTGGCCGACGAGCGCGGCGTCCGGATCCCGATGCGGCCTTGACCGACTTGCCTGATCCGGGTCGTCCGCTCCAGCGGGTGTTCTAGTGGCCGCTCAGGCGGGCGATCTGGTGGTCGACAACGTGGACCCGACGCGCCCCAGAATCGTGCGGACTTCCCCACGGGTTGGACACCTGGCGCAGAATGGCCAGTCATGAGCCCTCGACCGGCGAAGCGCCGGGTCACCCTGACCGATATCTCCTCCCGTGCGTGGGAGCACCCGGCCGACCAGGGAGCCCTGGTTGCGCTGCGCAAGCTCAAGGGTTTCGACAAGCTGATCCGGATGATGTCCGGCCTGATCAACGAGCGGGCGGTGCGGCTGGAGCTGCTCGGATCCGCGGTCCGGGTCGACGAGCGCCAGTTCCCGGTCCTGCACCGGCTGCTCACCGAGGTCGGCGCCACGCTCGACGCCAGTGAGCTGCCGGAGCTCTACGTGCGGGCGACCCCGACGTTCGGTGCATCGACCATCGGCATGGACAAGCCGGTGATCGTGCTCGACTCGGGCCTGGTCGGTCTGCTCGACGAGGAGGAGCTGCGGTTCGTGATCGGGCACGAGCTCGGTCACGCGCTGAGCGGTCATGCGGTCTACCGGACGCTGCTCCTCCGCATGCTCAGCCTGAGCGGCGTGCTGGCGGCGGTGCCGCTCGGCGGCTTGGGCATCCGGGTCATCGTCGCGGCGCTGATGGAGTGGTCCCGCAAGTCGGAGCTGTCAGCCGACCGGGCCGGGCTGCTGGCGACCCAGGACCCGGCCGCCGCGTTCCGCACCCACATGAAGCTCGCCAGCGGTGGGCACCTCGACGAGCTCGACCAGACGTCGTTCTTCGCCCAGGGCGCGGAGTACGCCGACTCGACCGACGTGCGCGACTCCGTGCTCAAGCTGCTGCTGATCGAGCGTCGTACGCATCCGTTCGCGGTGTCACGGGCGGCCGAGCTCCGCAACTGGGTCGACTCCGGCGCCTACACGGCCATCCTGGCCGGCACCTACCCCCGACGCGCGGAGGACGCCGACGCCCAGCTCAGCGAGGCGGCGCAGGTCGCTGCGCGCAGCTACGGCGACGCGTTCCGCGAGAGCCAGGACGTCCTCGGCCGGCTGATGCACGACGCGGCCGGGTGGCTCGGCAGCGCCAAGGGCTGGCTCGACGAGCAGCTGCGCCGGCGTAGCGACGACGAGGACGAGTAGCCCGCGGCGCGTGTCCAGCGAGTCCTGTCCATGCGGCCACGTTCGGTGCCACCATGTTCGGGTGTCCGACTTCGACGCTCTCGACGAGGCGGTCCAGCGGATGTGCGCCGGCGACGGCGACGCCTTCCGGGTCGTCTACCGCGCCGTGCAGGCTCCGCTGTTGCGTTACCTGGAGATCCTGGTCGGACCCGACGAGGCCGAGGACGTCGCCTCGGAGACCTGGGGCCAGGCCTGTCATGACCTCGATCGTTTCCATGGTGGCGCTGACGGTTTCCGTGGCTGGGTCACCACGATCGGTCGCCACCGGGCCCTCGACCTGCTGCGTCGTCGCTCGCGGCGGATCCGGATCGATCGGGACCTGGCCGACGTCGACCTGCCGGACGGCGCCGACGTCGAGGCACGGGCAATGGAGTCCTTCACCACCGAGGCCGCCCTCGCCATGATCCGCAGCCTGCCGCGCGACCAGGCGGAGGCCGTCATGCTGCGCGTGGTCATGGGCCTCGACGCGCGATCGGCCGGAGCGGTGCTGGGCAAGCGGCCCGGCGCCATACGCTCGGCCGCGCAGCGCGGCCTGAAGACCCTGGCCCGCCGGCTCGACACCCGACCGGACTCACTGACCGACGTGCGTGACACTTTCGCGCCTCGCGGCGCTGAAGGAGTGAGATGAGCACGGTGTGGAGAGTTTTCCGAGCAAGCAGTCGACGCGCATCGACGCCCGAGGTCGCGTCGTCCCCCCGGGTCGACCGCTTGCTGGACTCCGCTCGCGCGCCTGCTACGAGCCGAGAGCTGGCTCGCGAGAACGACGTCCTTCTAGCCTTCCACCGTGCTCATCTCGACTCGGTCACCGCTACGAGAAGAGACGACATGCCCCCCACTCGGACCGCCCGCACCGGACTCAAGGCGATGGTTGCCAGCGCAGGTGCCGTCGCCCTGATGACATCCGGCGTTGCGTTCGCAGCGTCCGGCCACGCGCCCTGGTCGCACACGCCGGCGACCCCGGCAGCGGGTCACACCTCCGATCACGTGAGCCCGACCCACCCGGTGGGCGACGATCCGTCCGAGGGAGCCACCCCGACCACCGGACCGAACGCCCATGCCTTCCGCGGACTGTGCCGTGCCTACGTGTCCGGCCAGAAGTCCGGGCACGGAGAGGCCACCCAGAGTCCGCCGTTCGTGGCGCTCGTGGTCGCGGCCGGCGGGGTCGACAACGTGGCGACCTTCTGTGGCGCGCTGCCCGGGCCGGCGGTGCCCTCGCATCCGACGCACCCGGCACTTCCGACGCAGGCCTCGTCGCCGACGCACCCGGCTTCGCCGACGCATCCGGTCTCGCCGACGCATCCGGTCTCGCCGACGCATCCGGTCTCGCCGTCCCACCCCACGGCTCCGTCGGCACATCCGACGGCTGGCTGAGAGCACGAGCCTGGCCTCCGTCCGACTCGTCGAGGGGGACGATGAGTCGGGCGGTCAGTCGTCGAGGTTACGGATCGCGTCGTACATCGAGAGCGTGCGACGGGCGGACTCGACGTGCAGGCTCTCGATCATCCGTCCGCGATAGGTGACCACGCCCGAGCCGGCGCCGTCCTCCCACGCCTGCAGGATGCCGCGCGCGTCGTCGATCGCGTCGTCGCTCGGTGCGAACGCGGCGTTGGCGCCCGCGACCTGTCCGGGATGGATCAGGGTCTTGCCGTCGAAACCCATCTCGCGACCCTGACGGCACTCGGCCAGGAAGCCGTCGATGTCCTGCACGTCGTTGTAGACGCCGTCCAGGATCGCCTTCCCGGTCGCCCGCGCGGCCAGGAGTGCCAGGCCGAGTCCGGTCAGCAGCGGCTGGCGGCCGGGCACGTGCTCGGCGTACAGCTCCTTGGCCAGGTCGTTGGTCCCCATCACCAGCACGGTGAGACGCTCGCTGGCCGAGGCGATCTCCTCGGCGTGGAGCATCGCGGCCGGGGTCTCGACCATGGCCCAGAGCCGGGTGTGCTCCGGGGCGCCGTGCGCCGACATCGCATCGACGAGCGCGAGGACAGCATCGGCGCTGTTCACCTTGGGTACGACGATCGCGTCCGGCCCCGCAGCACACGCGGCGGCGAGGTCGTCGTTATGCCACTGGGTGTCGGCCCCGTTGACGCGGATCGTGATCTCGCGGTGGCCGTAGTCGCCGCTGACCGCGGCCGCGCAGGCGGCGTCGCGCGCGGCCGCCTTGGCCTGCGGCGCCACGGCGTCCTCGATGTCGAGGATCAGCGCATCGCACGGGATCGACCCGGCCTTCTCGAGCGCCCGGTCGTTGGACGCCGGCAGGTAGAGCACCGACCGGCGCGGCCGGAAATCGCTCACGCCTCGACTTCGATCGCGTCGTACAGCTTCTTCAGCTCCGGGTCGCGTGCGGCGAGCTGGTCGGCGAGCTCGACCAGCACGAGGCACTGCTTGAGCGACGCGTCATCCTCCATCTTGCCGTCGAGCATCACCGCCCCCGTGCCGTCACCACCCATCGCCTTCACGACCCGGCGTGCGTGCGCGATGTCCTCGACGGTGGGGGAGAAGACGCGGTTCGCGATCTCGATCTGTGTGGGGTGCAGGCTCCAGGCGCCGACGCAGCCGAGCAGGTAGGCGTTGCGGAACTGGTCCTCGCAGGCCACCGTGTCCGCGATGTCGCCGAACGGCCCGTAGTAGGCGTAGATCCCGTACGCGGCGCACGCGTCGACCATCCGCGCGATTGTGTAGTGCCACAGGTCCTGCTGGTACGTCGCGCGCTCACCCTCGACGTCGACGCCGTCGGAGGTCTTCACGGGGTCCTGGCGCACGAGGTAGCCCGGGTGCCCGCCGCCGACGCGGGTGGTCTTCATCCGGCGGTCGGCGGCGAGGTCGGCCGGACCGAGGCTGAGCCCCTGCATGCGGGGGCTGGCGCCGCAGATCTCCTCGACGTTGGTGACGCCGCGGGCGGTCTCGAGGATCGCGTGCACCAGCAACGGCTTCCGCAGACCGGCCCGCGCCTCGAGCTGGGCGAGCAGCCGGTCGATGTACGCGATGTCGTCGGCGCCCTGCACCTTCGGCACCATGATCACGTCGAGCTTGTCGCCGATCTCGGTCACCAGTGTGGTCAGGTCGTCGAGCACCCACGGGCTGTCGAGCGAGTTGACGCGGGTCCACAGCTGGGTCGACCCGAAGTCCGTCTCCCGGGCGATCTTGACCAGGCCGTGGCGGGCGGCCTCCTTGTGGTCGGCCTTGATGGCGTCCTCGAGGTTGCCCAGCAGCACGTCGGGCCCCCCCATTCCTGGGCCGACCATCTGCGGGAGCTTGGCCGCCATCTTCTCGTTCGACGGGTCGAAAAAGTGGATCGCGCGGCTCGGTCGGGCCGGGATCTCGGTCAGCGGCTGAGGGGCACCGACCGCAAGCGGCCGGAAGAAGTCCTTGGCACTGCGCACACCGGTCATGGGGCGGAAACTACCGCGCCCCGCGGTCACCCGGTATGACCCACTCCACTCGCGACCAGCCCTTGACCCTCACCCTGCGGGAAGCCACAGGCTCGCCGGGCCGGCGGGGGTCGCCGGTGGACGAGGATGTGAAACATGGAGCGCATGACCATCGGCGAGTTCGCCCGGGAGGCCGGGCTGACGGCCAAGGCACTGCGCCTGTACGACGATATGGGGCTGATCGCGCCCGCCGAGGTGGACCCGGCCACGGGCTATCGCTACTACGGCCCCGAGCAGCTCGAGCGGGCTCGGCTGGTGGCGCGGTTGCGGCTGGTCGGCATGCCGCTGGGCCGGATCCGGCAGGTCGCCGACCTTCCGCGGGAGGCGGCTGCGGCTGCGGTGACGTCGTACTGGCGTCAGGTCGAGGCCGACACCGGACCCGTCGTACTCGTCTCTACGCCCTCGTCGAGGAGATGAGAGCGAAGGAGACACACATGAGCGGGATCTCGACGAACCGGAGCGAGGTGGCCAGCCGCCTCGCACAGGGCAGTCGCGACGACCAGCTGGACGCCCTCGACGCCGGGGAGAAGCGGTGGGTGGTCGCGGACGGGACCGGCGCGGGCGGGCACGCGGCTTCGGCGGCGCTGACCGCGTTCCTGGAGAGCGACCTGGACGGTGAGCCGGTGACGGCCCTGGAGGCAGCGATGGCGCGAGCCCAGCGTGCGGTCGAGGCGCTGGGCGGCGGGCAGGCCCTGTCCTCGACGCTCACTGCCGCCTGGTTGCTCGACGATCGGCTCGCGGTGGCCCACATCGGGGACTCGCGGGCGTGGTTGCTGCGCGACGGCGAGCTCAGCCGGCTGACCACCGACCACACCGAGGTGCAGAGCCTGATCGACGACGGCTCGCTCACCGAGGACGAGGCGTGCAGCGACCCGCGGCGCAACCTGCTCAACCGCGCCCTCGCCGAGGGCGCGCCGGGGGAGGCGGACGTGTTCGTCGTCCCGGTGCGCGACCACGACCGGATCGTGCTGACGACCGACGGTGTCCACGCCGTGCTCACGCCGGACCGCTTGCACACGCTGCTCGCCGACGGGACGCCGCAGGAGTCGGTGGACGCGGTCGCGGCAGCGGTCGAGGAGGCCGGCGCACCCGACAACTACGCCGTGGTGGTCGCCGACCTCACCTGACCGGCAAACCTCGCGGGACTTCATACGTTCTGGTCGTCCGGGCGACCGGAACGTATGACGTCCTGCTAGGCGTGGGCGGCGGTATGCGGGTTGACCTCCGGGTCGACGCCGTCGTCACCGACGTCGGCGGTGTAGTCGGACGGCGACGTTGCGTCCACGCCGGGGTCGAGCTTCATCGCCCGGAACACCACAGTGAGCACAATGGTCACGATCAGGTTGAGCCCGAAGGCGATCGCCGCGATGTAGACCTTCGTCGACGTGCCGGGGAACTCCACCAGCGGCCCGCCGAAGTGAGACTGGATCGGCGAGGAGATGCCGTACGCCGTCCAGGTGCCGTAGACCATGCCGGCGGCCCAGCCGAGCAGCACCGCCCATCGGTGGAACCAGCGGGTGTAGAGCCCGACCACGATCGCCGGGAACGTCTGCAGGATCCAGACGCCGCCGAGCAGCTGGAGGTTGATCGCGAACGACTTCGACAACGCCAGCACGAACACCAGGGCACCGAGCTTCACCACCAGCGAGACCACCTTGCTCTGCGTCGCCTCCTGGGCGGGCGTCGCGTCGGGGTTGATGAAGGCCCGGTAGATGTTGCGCGTCCAGAGGTTCGCCGCCGCGATCGACATGATCGCCGCCGGCACCAGTGCCCCGATCGCGATCGCGGCGTACCCGACCCCGGCGAACCACGCCGGGAACTCGTTCTCGAACAGCTGCGGGACGGCGAGCTGGGGGTTTGGCGGGTCGCCGGCGACGGTGACGCCGGCTGCGATGGCCATGAAGCCGAGCAGGGCCAACAGTCCGAGCAGGAAGGAGTACGCCGGAAGCAGTGCGGCGTTGCGACGGATCACGCCGCGGTTCCTCGTCGACAACACGCCGGTGACCGAGTGCGGGTACATGAACAGCGCCAGGGCGGAGCCGAGTGCCAGCGACGCATAGGCCCACTGCGCCGTGCCCGGTGGCATCAACGCCTTCCCGGACGCCTGCCCGGCCGCGATCGCGTCGGCGTTGTCGGAGTTGAACTTCCCGAACGACGCGTTCGCCGTGCTGAAGATGTGGTCCCAGCCGCCGAGCTTGTGGGGCAGGTAGATGACCGCGACGATGATCACGACATAGATCAGGATGTCCTTCACGAACGCGATCAGCGCCGGGGCGCGGAGCCCCGAGGAGTAGGTGAATGCCGCGAGCACCGCGAAGCCGATGAACAGCGGCAGGTCCTTGAGGAACCAGCTGCCATTGCCGCCGAACCCGGCCACCTGCAGCACGACCTGGATGCCCACCAGCTGCAGCGCGATGTAGGGCAGCGTCGCCAGGATGCCGGTGACCGCGATCGCCAGCGCGAGCGGCTTGGAGTCGTAGCGCCCCTGGACGAAGTCGGCCGGGGTCACGTAGCCGTGCCGGTGGGAGACCGACCACAGCCGCGGCAGGAACAGGAAGATCAACGGGTATACCACGATGGTGTAGGGCACGGCGAAGAACCCGACCACGCTGCCGGCGTACAGCGTCGCGGGAACCGCGATGAACGTGTACGCCGTGTAGAGGTCGCCGCCGATCAGGAACCACGCGATGAACGTGCCGAACCCGCGACCGCCCAGGCCCCACTCGTCGAGGCTGGCCAGGTCGGCCTTGCGCCAGCGTGCCGCGGCGAAGCCCATCACGGCGACCACCAGGAACAGGAAGATGAAGACGCTGACCGCGACGGCGTTCATCGACCGACTCCCTGGTGCTTGGCCTCCTGGTCCTTGCGGTCCGCGACCTGGGACAGCAGGAAGGCGACGATCGTCATCACCGCCGAGAACAGGATCAGCGCGAACTGGAACCAGTAGAAGAAGGGGAAGCCCCAGAGCTTCGGGTCTGTCTTGTCGTAGAGCGGCACCCACAGCGGCAGCACGACCGGCGGGATGAGCAGGACGACGATCACCACCCACCATCCGGTCGAGGGCCGGCGTGAGCGGGCGGGTGACTGCTCTGACATGGCAACCTCCGACTCAGGAGTGCAAGGCCACCCATGACCCTAGTGAGGAGACCGCTCGGGCGGAAGGCTGAGCCGTTTCACCCGTACGCCCCGCGGGGTCGTGATCAGAGGTCGGCGATGGCCGGGTGGCGGGTGACCGGGTTCCACTCGTGCACGCCGGCCACGCTCACGCCGGGAGTGGCGTAGTAGGGGTCGGCGGCCATGATCGCGTCGAGCTCGTCGCGGCTGTCGACCAGGAACACCAGCAGCGAACCCGAGTCGTCGGACCACGGGCCAGCGGCGAGCAGCCGGCCGTCGGCGACCAGTCCGGCCAGTCTCCCGCGGTGGGCGGGTCGTCCCTCGAATCGGGCAGGGTCGTCGGAGAAGGCCAGCTGGACGGCGTACATGCGGACATCGTAGGCCGGGTTTCTCAGTGGCTGATCCGTCGGCGCGATGGCAGGGCCGCGGCATGCCCGAGATGCCGACCTCAGCGGGCGCGGTGGAACCAGCCGCGCCGCCGCGGGGTGCTGTCGTCGGTGGCTCGACTCCGCTCGACCACCAGACGGTCTCGCTCGGCGTCGGCGGCCCTTCGGCGGGCGACCCGGCGTTCGCGCCAAGCGGCCACCTCGGCGTCCACGTCACGTGGCATGGTCACCAGCGGTGGCCCGTCCATCGGCGTGTAGCGGGCGTGCATGACGCGTGCGTTGAAGTCCTCGAGCGCACGGCGTACCTCGGACTCGGCGGTGTGCCGGTCGAGCGTCCCCTCGAGCTCGGCGTTGTCCTTGCGCAGCTGGAGGGCGGGCGGGAGGACGCTGATCTTCTCCCGCTCGATGAGCTTCTTCAGCCACCAGTCGGGGTCGTGCTGAGCGCCGAGGCCCTCGATCGGCTTGCCGGCGCCCGGTAGGTTGTCGAAGTCGCCGCGGGCCATGGCGCGCTCGATCTGGACGTCGACGTACTCGTTCTTGCGCTCCATCCGCTGGGCCGCGGCGGCGCGGCCCGTGCGCTCATCGCGATCCGGCGTCCGGTCGGGGGTTTCCGAGTGACCCATGGCCCCATTTTCTCATGCGGACGGGAAGTGCGCACGTCGGGACCTCGGGCTCTGCCCGAGGACGCGCTGGTGGGTACACGTGCCAGCGAACGAGGACATGAGCCATTGCGACGGCGCTATGGACAGTCACCTGACCCCGGGTGGATGCTGAGCCGACGGGCTACGGGAGGCAACGATGTCCTGGAACATTTCTGGCCGCTACTTCGAGAACTGCAACTGCAACGTGGTCTGCCCCTGCACGGCGTCGCTGGCGCTCGGGGCCGACAACGACCGCTGCCAGGTGGTGCTTGCCTTCCACATCGACAGTGGCGAGATCGAAGGGGTCGACGTCAGCGGCCTGACCCTCGCGGCCGTCGCGGACACCCCGAAGTACATGCACGAAGGCAACTGGCGTCTCGGCGTGCTGGTCGACGATGCCGCCGACGACCAGCAGGCGGACAAGCTGGGAGCGGTGTTCGGCGGTGCGCTGGGTGGACCCATGGCTGGGCTGGTCCCGCTCGTAGCCGAGCAGCTCGGTGTCCAGAAGGTTCCGATGCACTTCGAGTCCGCCGACGGGCACCACACGCTGACCCTGGGTGCGCTCGGTGCCCTCGCCGTCGATGACGTGGTGTCGTTCGGGAACGAAGGGGGCGCGGCCGTCCAGCTGGCGAACATCTTCCATCCGGCGAACTCGACCGTCACGGTCGGCAAATCGGGAGACTCGCGGTTGGAGGCGTTCGGGCTCGCTCCCGAGCTGGCTGGGAAGGCCGGGTTCTCCGCAGAGTTCGCCTGGTCCGCCTGAACCATGCCCGCTTCTTCGGCGGGTGCGGATTCGGCCGGCGGCCCCACGTGGCGCGACGACCCGTTCCTCTGGTGGAGGGTCGCGACCTTCGCAACCCTGGGCGTGCTTGCGGCCGTTGCCTGGGGGGTCACCGGTGAGCGCACCGCAGGGATGGACATGTCGATGGGTCCCGGCGCCCTGGCGTTCTTCCTCGTGACCTGGGCGGTGATGATGGCCGCGATGATGTTCCCCTCGGTGGCGCTGATGGTCGCGACGTACGTGTCGATCCAGCGAGGTCGCCGGTCGCGGGCGATGCCGGCGGCGGCAGGGGGCACGGCCCTGTTCGTCGCCGGATACATCATCGTCTGGACCGCGGCCGGGCTGCTCTGCTGGCTCCTGCTCCGGGTGGGACAGGCGTCGTCCGCCGTGGGCACCTTGTGGGCCGACCACGGTCGAAGCCTGGTCGCGGTGGTGCTTCTGGCCGCTGCCGCCTATGAGCTGACGCCGGCGAAGTACGCCTGCCTGAGCAGGTGCCGCAGCCCGATCGGCTTCGTCCTCGAGCACTGGAAGGACGGTCAGGTCGGCGCGATCCGCATGGGGCTTGTGCACGGCTTGTGGTGCTTCGGCTGCTGCTGGGCACTCATGGCGGCACTCGTCGCGCTGGGTGTGATGAGCCTGGGCTGGATGGCGTTGGTGGCCGTCCTGATCGCGTTCGAGAAGCTCCTGCCGTGGCGCCGGTGGGCCACCGGCTCGGTGACCGGTGTGCTCGTGGGGCTGGCCGCGCTCGTCATCGCCGTACCCGGCGCGGTGCCCGGCCTCACCATGTGAGCGCGCGCTCCTGAGCGCCGCTTGGCTGGTACGTATCAGAACCACCTCTCGGATTCGAGACGCCCGGGCGAGGGTGGCGCGTTGACCGCGCGACGTGGGACCGGTGGACTGGGGTCGTGTCAGCCCCAGTAGCCGCGGTGTACGACGTCGGCCAGGGGCCTGCGCCTCCGGGCGGTCGGCGATCCGGACGGGCTCTCGCCGCCGGCCCGATGACCGAGCGTGATCGCTCCGACCGGATCGAAGTCGCGCGGGATGCCGAACGCCTCCCGCACCCCCGCGTCGTGGGCGGGTGGGATGCCGAAGAAGCAGGCGCCGAGCCCTTCGTCGACGGCGGTCTGCAGGATCAACAGACTCGCCATCGCGGCGTCCATGTGCCAGAACGGCACCGGCCAGCGTGCCTCGTCCTCGTCGGTCCAGCCCTTGTCGGACTCGGCGTACCGGCTGAGATAGGCGGCCTTGCTGGAGCACGGGATGACGACCACCGGAGCGGTCTGCATCCCGTCGAGCCAGCTGTCGGGCAGCTCGCCCGGGTCGGTGGTGACCTCCCAGAAGCGGTCGACGGCGGCGCGTTCGTCGAGCACCAGGAAGGCCCAGCCCTGGCTGAAGCCTGCGCTCGGCGCGCGGATCGCGTTGGCGAGAGCCCGGTCGACGAAGGCCGGGTCCACGGGCTCGTCGGTGTAGTCGCGGATCATCCGTCGCCGGCGTACGACGTCCTGGAACTCCATGGGTCCCAGCATGCCTGACGATTTCGAGCGGATGTGGGCCGAGCTGGCGCCGGTCGGTCGGTCGGCGCGGAGCGGCGGATACTTCCGGCAGCCCTTCAGCGCGGCCGAGCGCGAGCTCCGGGCCTGGTTCGGCGAGCAGGCCGCCGCCCGGGGTCTGCGGGTCGAGGAGGACGGCTTCGGCAACGTCGTGGCCTGGTGGGACGTCGGACTATCCCGGGTGCTGGTCGGGTCGCACCTGGACTCGGTGCTCGACGGCGGCGCGTACGACGGGCCGCTCGGGGTCGTGTCCTCGTTCGCGGCCATCGACCGGCTGAGGGAGCGGGGCGTGGTGCCCGGGCGACCGATCGGCGTGGCGGCGTTCTGCGAGGAGGAGGGCTCGCGGTTCGGGATGGCCTGCCTCGGCTCGCGACTGGCGACCGGCGCGATGGCATGGGACGACGCCCGCGAGCTGCGCGACCGCGACGGTACGGCGTACGGCGAGGTGGTCGCGGGCGGCGGGTCCGGGCTGCTCGACGGCGTCGACTGCTTCGTCGAGCTCCACGTCGAGCAGGGGCGTGACCTCGTCGACCGGGGTCACGCGATCGGGGTCGCGAGCCGGATCTGGCCGCACGGCCGCTACCGCGTCGACATCACCGGGACGCCCAACCATGCCGGGACGACGCGGATGGAGGATCGGCACGACCCGATGCTCACCTACGCCATGACCGCGCTGGCGGCCAACAAGCAGGCGCGGATCACCGGGCAGCGGGCGACTTTCGGGCGGCTCGAGACGACCCCGAACTCGACCAACTCCGTGCCCGCGGCGGTCACGGCCTGGATGGACGTGCGCTGCGAGAGCGACGAGCAGCTCGCCGAGCTCGTCGCGACGATCACCCGGCAGGCCGAGGAGCGCGCCGACCGCGACGGTACGACGCTCACCGTCACCGCCGAGTCGGTGTCCGGGTCGACCGAGTTCGACGCCGATCTCGCCACCCGGATCGCGGCCGACCATGCGGACGACTGGCCGGTCATCCCCACCCAGGCGGGTCACGACGCGGGGATCCTGTCCGCGCAGGGGATCCCCAGCGCGATGCTGTTCGTCCGCAACCCGACCGGGGTATCCCACTCCCCCGCCGAGCACGCCGAGGTCGCCGACTGCCTGGCCGGCGTCGACGCACTGGCCGAGACCCTCGAGCAGCTGGCGACATGAGCGACCCCACGTCGTACCTCCTCGAGCGGGCCTGGGTCGACGGCGCCGTCCACGACGACGTCCTGGTCGAGATCGCGGACGGACGCTTCACTCGGGTGGAGATTCTCGGGCGAGAGTCGATGTCTCCCCGGCAAGCCGAGGAGTCCACCCTCCCCGGCCTCACCATCCCGGGGTTGGCGAACTGCCACAGCCATGCGTTCCACCGCGCGCTGCGGGGGCGGACGCAGCGGGGGCAGGGCACGTTCTGGACCTGGCGCGAGCAGATGTACGACGTCGCGGGGCGGCTCGACCCCGACTCCTACCTCGAGCTCGCGACGGCCACCTATCGCGAGATGGTGGCGGCGGGCATCACAGCGGTCGGCGAGTTCCACTACCTCCACCACCAGCCCGACGGGACGCCGTACGACGATCCGAACGAGATGGGTCTCGCCCTGATCGAGGCGGCGTCGCGAGCCGGGATCCGGATCACGCTGCTCGACACCTGCTACCTCAGCTCGGGCTTCGGTGACCCACCGCGGGGCGCTCAAGTGCGCTACGACGACGGAGATGCAGAGGCCTGGGCGGAGCGCGTCTCGAAGCTGCCGGAGACCTCCCGGGCGCTAGTCGGGTCGGCGATCCACTCGGTCCGTGCCGTGCCCCGCGACCAGCTCGACGTCATCGCCGACCACCCGGGCCGGGCGCTCCATGTTCACGTGTCCGAGCAGGTCGCAGAGAACGAGGCCTGCCTCGCGGCGTACGGCGTGACCCCCACGCAGCTGCTCGACGACGGCGGAGTCCTGGGGCCGCTCAGCACCGCCGTCCACGCCACCCATCTGACCGACTACGACGTGGCCGCCCTCGGGGGGACCGGGACCTACGCCTGCTTCTGCCCGACCACCGAGCGCGACCTGGGGGACGGTATCGGCCCCAGCCGGGCACTCCACGACGCCGGCAGCCCGCTCTCGCTGGGCAGCGACAGCCATGCGGTGATCGACCTCTTCGAAGAGATGCGCGCGGTCGAGCTCGACGAGCGACTCGCCACCCAGCAGCGTGGTCACTGGACCGCGTGCGAGCTGCTCGGCGCCGCCACGCGGCACGAGTCGCTGGGGTGGCAGGACCAGGCGGGTCGCATCGCCGTCGGGGCGCGCGCCGACCTGGTCACGCTGTCCACGCACAGCCCGCGCACCGCCGGCACCGGCGCCGACGAGCACACCGCGGTCTTCGCCGCCGTCGCCGAGGACGTCACCCACGTCGTGGTCGACGGCCGGGGCGTCTTCCGGCAGGGTGACCGCGAGCAGCTGGGCCGCGACCTGGCCGCCACCGTCGACCGGATCTGGGACCCGACATGACCTCGACCCTCGTCACCCACATCGGTGAGCTGGTGACCAACGACCCCGAGGGTCCCGACCTGCTGGGCATGATCACCGACGCCGCGCTCGTCGTCGACGGTACGACGATCGCCTGGACCGGCCCGGCGGTCGACGCCCCGGCCGCCGACCAGCAGGTCGACGCCGGCGGCCGCGCCGTACTCCCGGGCTTCGTGGACTCCCACTCCCACCTGGTCTTCGCCGGGGACCGGGGCGCCGAGTTCGCCGCCCGGATGGCGGGCGAGCCCTACGCCGCGGGCGGCATCCGGACCACCGTCGCGGCCACCCGGGCGGCCACCGACGAGCAGCTGACCAGTCGCGTCGCCCGGCTGGTCGCGGAGATGCGTCGCCAGGGCACCACCACGGTCGAGATCAAGAGCGGCTACGGGCTGACCGTCCACGACGAGGCGCGCAGCCTCGCGGTGGCCCGGCAGTTCACCGAGGAGACGACGTTCCTCGGTGCCCACGTCGTCCCGGAGGGCACGACCCCCGAGGAGTACGTCGCTCTGGTCACCGGCCCGATGCTGGGGGCCTGCGCGCCCCACGCCCGGTGGATCGACGTCTTCTGCGAGGAGGGCGCGTTCGACGAGGACCAGGCACGGACGATCCTGGTCGCCGGCCGCGCAGCGGGGCTCCGGGGACGACTGCACGCCAACCAGCTCGGCCCGGGACCCGGCGTACGCCTCGCGGCCGAGCTCGGGCTGACTGCCGCCGACCACTGCACCCACCTGACCGACGCGGACGTCGCCGCGCTCGCGGACTCCGGCACGATCGCCACCCTGCTGCCCGGGGTCGAGTTCTCGACGCGCCAGCCCTACCCCGATGCCCGGAGGCTTCTCGACGCCGGTGTCAGGGTCGCACTGGCCACCGACTGCAACCCCGGCTCCTGCTTCACCAGCTCGATGCCCCTGTGCATCGCGCTCGCGGTCCGCGAGATGGGGTTGACCCCGGCGGAGGCCCTGTACGCCGCCACCGCCACCGCCGCGGCCGCCCTCGAGCACGACGGCGTCGGCCGCCTGGTCCCCGGCAGCCGGGCCGACTTCATGATGCTCGACGCCCCGAGCCACGTGCACCTCGCCTACCGTCCCGGCGTACCCCTGGTGACCGGCACCTGGGTCGGCGGACGGCCCGTCTGAGGTACCCCCAGCACCCGCCGGCGATCTGAGGTAGCACCCACTCCCGAATAGGGCACGCTGCCGATGTCCGGGCCTACCTCACAGGCGGATTCTCGTCGTATCAGTCAGAGATACGAAGGGATGAGAACCATGAACGACCTATTCATGCTCGAGCCGGAGTTCCACTACCGCGCCACCCGTACCCGCAACCAGCTGCGGCCGGTGCGCTACCGCAGGTGGCGCAAGCGCCTCGAGAAGGGCGGCCCCGCGGCCGCGACCAACGAGAAGAACTGGATCAACTGACGTGTCGTCGGTGGTCCACGACATCATGGACCGCATGACGTCGGCGCTGGTTGGTCGAGATGCCGAGCTGGAGCAGCTGTGCTCCACGCTCGGCATCTCCGCGTCGACCGACGACCTGAGTTCGCGTGCCGCGGTGCTGCTGGCCGGCGATGCGGGCGTCGGCAAGACCCGGCTGCTCACCGAGCTCCGTGACCGGGCCGTCGACGCGGGCTGGCGGGTGCTGGCCGGCCACTGCCTCGACTTCGCCGACAGCGCCCTGCCCTACCTCCCCTTCTCCGAGATCACCGGCCGCATCTCCCGCGAGCTGCCCGACATCTTCGACGACGTCGCCGTCCGCCACCCTGCTCTGCTCCGGCTCCTGCCGGGCCAGCGAATGCTGAGCCAGGCCACCGACCCCGAGTCCCTCCCCGCCGACCAGGCCGCCCTGTTCGACGGGGTACACGCCCTCGCCGAGGCCGTGGGCTCCCACCAGTCCATGCTCCTCGTCGTCGAGGATCTGCACTGGGCCGACCAGTCCACGCGCGACCTGATGAGCTTCCTCTTCAGCCGCGGCTTCGAGGCACCGGTCGCCCTCGTCGCCTCCTACCGCTCCGACGACCTGCACCGCCGACACCCGCTCCGTCGCCAGGTCGCCGAATGGGCGCGCATGGGCGGCGTCGAGCGCATCCAGGTCGAGCCGCTCGGGGCTCCCGACGTACGCCGCCTCGTCCACCAGCTCCACCCCGACCCCCTGCCCGAGGAGCGGGTGAGCGACATCGTGACCCGGGCCGAGGGCAACGCGTTCTTCGTCGAGGAGCTGGTGGGCGCCACCTGGGCGCGCAGCGGCGGCATTCCCGAAGACCTCGCCGACGTCCTCCTGGTCCGGCTAGAGGGGCTCGACGACGCCGCGGTCATGGTGGTGCGCGCCGCCGCCGTCGCCGGTCGCCGCGTCTCCCATGCCGCGCTGAGCGCCGTCGTCGACCTCTCGCCAGGAGAGCTCGACCGCGCCATGCGCGACGCCGTCGAGGGTCACGTGCTGGTGCCGAGCCGCGACGACTTCTACCAGTTCCGCCACGCGCTCCTCGCCGAGGCGGTCTACGACGACCTGCTCCCCGGTGAGCGCACCGCCCTGCACGCGACGTACTCCCGGGCACTGCTCGAGGGTCGCGCGGTCGGCACGGCCGCCGAGCTGGCCCGCCACGCCCGCCTGGCAAAGGACTACGCCACGGCGCTCACGGCCAGTCTGCGTGCGGGCGACGACGCGCGCGGCGTGGGCGGCGCCGAGGAGGCGGCCTTCCACTACCTCCAGGCCCTGGAGCTGTGGCACGACACGCGCCTGCCCGAGGGCGCCGGCCTCGACTTCCCGCGGCTGGTGGGCCTGGTCTCCGACGCGTTGATCGCGGCCGGCCATCCGGCCCGAGCGCTCGGTGTCGTGCGCGAGCAGCTCGACCACCTGCCGACCGACACCGACGACTCCGTCCGTGGCCAGCTCCTCGGCGTGCTCGCCGGGGCGCTGGCGATGACCGAGACCCAGGACGACCCCCTCGACCTCACGGCCCGGGCGATCACCCTGGTTCCCGACGAGGCGACCACCGCGCGAGCCAAGGTGCTGGCCGTCCACGCACGCCTGCTGGCACGGGCCCAGCGTTTCGACGAGGGTCGCGAGGTGGCGATGGCGGCGCTGGCCATGGCCGAGCGGCTCGACATGCCCCGGCTGGCCAGCGACATACGCACCACCCTGGTCGGGCTCGAGCGCAGCGTCTCGCCGGAGTCGATCGCCGAGGCGCTGCACGCCGCGATCGACGACGCGGCCACCGCCGGAGCGCGCAACGCCGAGCTCCGCGGTCTGCTCCTGCTGGGCCACCACCACCTTGACAGGGGAGAGTTCCGCGATGCGGACGAGGCGTTCGGCCGGGCGACGATCCGGGGCCGCGCCGCGGGCACGCCGTGGGTGCCGTACGCCGCCGAGGCGCGCTGGAGTCATGCGGTCTCGCTCAAGCTCCAGGGCCGGTGGGACGAGTCCCTCGAGGTGCTCGACATCGAGCATGAGGTCGTGCCGCCGATCTACCGCGCCTTGCTCACCGCGACCCGGGCCGAGATCCTGGTCGCGCGCGGCGAGTCCGGTGCCGCAGACCTGGCCAAGGGGCTCCACGAGTTCTGGCGGCTCGAGGGCCTGATCGCGATCACCGGCGGGTCGGCCGAGCTGGCCGTCCACGAGCAGGCGTGCGACCAGGCGTCCGCGCTGGCGACCTACCGCCTGATCGTGGACACCCTCACCGGCATCTGGCACCCCCTCTTCCAGGCGCGCGTGCGCCTGGCCGCGATGACGCTCGCGGCCTTCGCCTCCACGGCCGCACACCGGAGTGCGAGCGAGCGGGCGCAGGACGCCGACGTGGTCGCCCGGCTGGCCGCAGACGCCCGCGGGGTGCTCGACCGTCGCGGCGACGCCCTGGTCGAGTGGGGGCCAGAGGCCCGGGCCTGGGAGGCCAGGCTGACCGCGGAGCTCCTGCGCTGGAGGTGGGCCGCCGATGTCGACCCCCCTGGCCACGACGAGCTGCTCGACGCCTGGCGCGAGGCCGTCAGCCGGTTCGAGACCTACGCCGCGCCGTACGAGCTGGCCAGCGTCCGTGCACGTTTCTCCGCCCTGCTCGCCGCCACCGGCGACCCCGAGGGCGCCCGCGCCATGGCCGAGACGGCGGCGGATGCGGCCAGGCGGCTCGAGGTCGCGCCGCTGCTGGCGGTGCTCGGCGCCCCGGCGCAGCTGGTCCCCGCGGCGGCGCCGCGGCAGACGCTGACGCGACGGGAGGCCGAGATCCTGGCTCTCGTTGCCGAGGGTCGCAGCAACGGCGAGATCGGACGCCAGCTGTTCATCAGCCCCAAGACGGTGTCCGTCCACGTGTCCAACATCCTGGCCAAGCTCGGGGCCGCGGGGCGCACCGAGGCGGCCGCGATCGCGCGGCGCGACGGGCTGCTCGGCTGACGGTTCCCCAGTGAGCGCCGTCACATCGAGGGCTCACTGGCGTACTCGTAGTATGGCCGGAGGAACGGAGCCGCCCATGACCACGCTGAAGCCCGACACCTCGGCACTGACCGCCCGCCGCTTCGAGCGGATGCGCCCGTTCGGCGGAGACACCGCCCAACCGGTCGACATGACCGGCCTGCCGCCCGGCCCGCGTTGGCCGGTCTGGCTGCAGAGCGCGGGGCTGCTGCGGTTCCGGCACCAGTTCGTGCCGCACATGTGGCGCAAGTACGGCGACGTGTTCACGGTCCGCGTCGTACCCGGTGGCCGGCCGCTGGTGCTGTTCACCCGGCCCGAGCACGCCAAGGAGATCTTCGCCGGTGACCCGGAGATCTTCCACGCCGGCAAGGGAAACTCGATCCTCGGCCCGATCATGGGGGAGCACTCCCTGCTGCTGCAGGACTCCTCCGAGCACAAGCGGGCCCGTTCGCTTCTGATGCCGGCGTTCAACGGTCACGCGTTGCGCAGCTACGGCTCCCTGGTCGAAGAGGTCGCCCGCGCCCAGGTCGCGGAGTGGCGGTCGGGTGAGGAGTTCCGCAGCCTCGACCGGATGAACGCGCTGACCTTGGAGGTGATCCTCCGGGTGGTGTTCGGTGTCACCGACGAGCGCCGCCTCGCCCGGCTGCGTCCGTGCGTCAACCGCACCGTCAACATCAGCCCGGCGGTGCTCCTCGGCTGGGGCTACCCCGCCCTGCAGAAGTACGGGCCGTGGAAGAAGACCGTCGAGAACGCCTACGCGCTCGACCGGCTGATCTACGCCGAGATCCGCGAGCGGCGCGAGGCTCCCGACCTGGCGCAGCGCACCGACGTCCTCTCACGGCTCATCCTCGTTGATGACGGTGGCGACCGGCTCACCGACGAGGAGCTCCGCGACCAGCTGGTCACGCTGCTCCTGGCCGGCCACGAGACCACGGCGACCGCTCTGGCCTGGGCCCTCTACGAGCTCGGTCGCGACGCTGCCCAGCTCACCCGCGCCCGGGAGGCGTCCCGCACCGGCGACGACGACTGGCTGGAGGCCGTGATGAAGGAGTCGATGCGGCTCCACCCGGTGATCCCGATGGTCGCCCGCACCCTGATGAAGCCGGTCACGATCGCCGGGTGGGACCTCCCGGCGGGCGCCACCGTGGGCCCGTCGATCCTGGTGACCCACGCCCGCGAGGACAACCATCCGGACCCCACCCGCTTCGACCCCACGCGGTTCGTCGGTCACAACCCGCCGGTCAACACCTGGATCCCGTTCGGCGGGGGAGTGCGCCGATGCATCGGCGCCGGGTTCTCGCTGATGGAAGGCGTCGCGGTGCTGCGCGAGGTGCTCACGGCGTACGGCGTGACAGGTGTCGGCGCCGACCGGCCCAAGGTCCGCAACATCACGTCGGTCCCCAGGCGAGGTGCCCGGATCCGAATTGGCTGATCGGTCACGATTTGGCGGATCGCGGGACCGCCGCGCCCCGGGCCGTCACAATGCGTTCATGGGCTGGGGGGCACGAGTGTCGGCGCTGCGGATGGACGTGCGTCCGTTCCGCGAGCATCGTGACTTCCGCCTGCTCCTGATCGCCGGGACGGTCTTCTACCTGGGCGGGATGATGACCTACGTCGCCATCCCCTACCAGATCTACCAGCTCACCCACTCCAACTTCGCGGTCGGCGCGGTCGGTCTCGTCGAGCTGGTGCCGCTCATCTTCTTCGGGCTCTACGGCGGCGCGCTGGCCGACCATGTCGACCGTCGGCTGCTGCTGATCTGGACCGGCATCGCCCAGGCCGCCTTCACCGCCTGGCTGGCCATCAACGCCTTCTCCGACCACCCCCGCCTGTGGGAGATCTTCCTCGTCGCCGGCCTGCTCGCGTCGTCGTCGGCGATGCAGCGCCCGTCGCGCGAGGCCCTGCTCCCGCGCACCGTCCGGCACGACGAGATCATCGCGGCCAACGCCCTGAGCAGCCTCGGCATGCAGGCCGGCGTCCTGGTGGGACCCGCGATCGGCGGCGTGCTGGTGGCCTCGTTCGGGCCGGCCTGGTGCTTCCTGGTCGACATCGTCGGGTTGTTCGTCGCCTCGATGCTGTATGCCGCGATGCGGCGCTACCCACATGTGGGCGAGACCGAGCCGCCCAGCCTGCGCGGCATCGGCATCGGCCTGCGCTACGCCATGAGCCGCCGCGACCTGCTCGGCACCTACGTCGTCGACCTGATCGCGATGCTGCTGGCGATGCCGATCGTGCTCTTCCCCGCCCTGGCCCAGAAGATCTTCGAGGACCCCCACCTGCTCGGTCTGCTCTACTCCGCGGAGACCGTCGGCGCCCTGCTGGCGACCGGTCTGTCCGGCTGGACGTCGCGGGTGCGTCATCACGGCCGGGCCATCGTCCTGGCGGCCATGGCCTATGGCGGCTTCATTGCCCTGGCCGGTCTCGCGCCGACGATCTGGGGCGCCCTGGTGTTCTTCACGTGTGCTGGTGCCGCGGACATGATCTCCGCCGTCTTCCGCGGCACGATCTGGAGCCAGACGATCCCGGACAACCTGCGTGGCAGGCTCGCCGGCATCGAGATGCTCAGCTATTCGGTCGGGCCGCTCGGCGGCCAGGTCCGGGCCGGCATCGTCGCGGACCGCTGGACGGTCCGTGGGTCCATCGTCAGCGGCGGCGTCAGCTGTGTCGCCGGTGTGGCGATCACCGCGATGTGGCTGCACGACTTCTGGTCCTACGACGCGCGCACCGACGAGCATGCCGTGGCCCAGAGGGTGGCCAGGCAGCTCGCCGGTGAGCGTGTCGATCCGGCTCAGTCACGCCCGTGAGGGCGTGACCTGCTCAGGTCAGGTCGACCAGTGCGAACATGCCCATGAAGAAGTGTGGCGCGCCGGTGTCCTTGTCCGGGTAGAAGCACGCGGCGAGGTACCTGCCGGTGTGGGTGTGGTACTTCCAGATCACCGTGCGGCCGGGGCTCACGACCTCGGTCGTGACGTGACCGCCGCCGGGCTTGAAGAACGTCGGCGGACTGGACGGATCGTTGATGAAGTCCTGCACGTCCTGGGCGGTGGTCGACTTCTTGACCTGGCTCAGGTCGATGAAATGCGGCTGCGTCGCGTTGTTGGTGGTCTTCATCCAGCCCCGGTGGGGGTCGGACGCGGGCGCGGCGAAGCTCTCGGTGCCCTTCATGCCGAGCTTGCCGGTTGCGGCGGGCAGGCTGCGAGTCTGGTGGGAGCCCTTGGCCTGGAACGTGGTGAAGCTGCTCCTGTCGAGGTTGATCACGTAGTAGGTGCCGACCTTGTCGATGTCGACGCCGAACTTGAAGACGGCGGCGGGGTCGGCCTGCCGCGCGACCGGCATGCCGCCGTAGAACTCGACGTTCTTGTCGACCCGCTTGATGGCGGCCGTGTCGCGGTTGAACAGCCCCTGGGCGTCCGAGGCGAAGTTCGCGATGGTATAGCCGTTCTTGAAGCGCACGATCTCCATCGAGCCGGCGCGGTTGCCGCGGACGACCTTGAACATGGTCTTGCCCGGGCGGAACGTGTCGAGCGACACGTCCGGCTTGGTCTTCCATGACGAGAGCGTGACGGTCAGCGTCGGGGCGGCTCGGGCGGCCGAGGCCGGGTGCGAACCGGAGGCGTCGGCGGCGCTGCCGGTCGCGGCCAGCCCTGTCACCGAGGCCGTGAGCAGCAGCGCTGTCGTCGCCGCGGCACGGGAACGTGTGTGCATGCGAGTTTTCTCCTCCTGTACGGAGCCCCCCTACGGAACCCTTGCAGGCAGTTCTAGGGCCATACCCGGGTCCGGTCACGCGCTGGCGGCCAGAATCGCCCGGGAGGATGACCGCGTACCCGCGGAATCATCCCCGCGGATGACCCGGCGAGGCGAGGATTTGGCGCTTCCACGACAATGGAAGGTGATGGACAGGATCGAGGAGGTGTGTGAGAGGTGAGTGTCGACGAGCGGCGCCCCGTGCTCGCCGGGCTCCTGGCCCTGGTCGGAGTCGCGGTCGCGGTCGGCCTGGTGGCGGCGGTGATGGTGATGGCCGGCGCGCACGTCCTGGGCCTCGGCGGCGGACGCGCGGAGGGCAGCGTCGGCGACGCCGGCGCCACGATGTACCTCCCGAAGCCGCAGAAGACCCAACCCGCAAGCGGTCCGTCGATCACCCTCGGCTCGGCACCGACCCAGAGCGGCCCGTCGACGAACCCGAATCTGAACGGGCACAAGCCGAAGCAGCGCATCTCGTTGCAGGCGGGCGAGCAGTCGGTCGCCCCGATGGGGCGCATCGACCTGAGTGGCACCTATCCCGGGGGTGAGGGCGCGGTGCTCAACGTGCAGAAGTTCAGCAACGGCTCGTGGCAGGACTTCTACTCGATCTCCGCCACGGTGACGAACGCGACATTCTCGACGTACATCCAGACAGGTACGCCGGGGGTCAACCGCTTCCGGGTGATCGACTCCGACACCAAGGTCACCTCGAACGAGGTCAAGGTCACCATCCGCTAGCCGCCTCCGGTCAGCGGGGGATCATGTCGAACGTGTTCGGGTTCGGGCCGGTGCGGCCGTCCTCGCCGCGATCCAGTCCGGTGATCGTCGCCATGTCGGCGTCGTCGAGCTCGAAGTCGAAGATCGCGAAGTTCTCCTTCATCCGCTCCGCCCGCATCGACTTGGGGAACACGATGTCGCCACGCTGGAGGTGCCAACGCAGGGCCACCTGGGCCGGGGTGCGATCCAGGCGGGAGGCGATCGCGCTGATCGTCGGGTCGTCGTTCACCTTGCCCTTGGCGATCGGCGCCCAGGCCTCCGTGACGATCCCGAGCCTGGCGCCGGCGGTCCGGGCTGCCTCGTTGCCGAAGAAAGGGTGCACCTCGATCTGGTTCACCGCAGGTACGACGCCGGTGGCGTCGACGATCCGGGCGAGGTGGTCGGGCTCGAAGTTGGAGACCCCGATCGACCGCGCGCGGCCGTCCTCGCGGAACCCCACCAGGGTCTCCCAGGTCGAGGCGTAGTCGCCGTCGTAGCGCGTGGGCAGCGGCCAGTGGATCAGGAACAGGTCGACCTCGTCGAGACGCAGGCGCGCCAGCGACTCACCGAACGTACGGCGGGCGTCCTCCGGACGGTGGAAGCCGTTGTTGAGCTTGGTGGTGATCCAGAGCTCCTCCCGAGCGATGCTCGATGCAGCGACCGCGGCACCGACCTCGGCCTCGTTGCCGTACATCTGGGCGGTGTCGATGTGTCGGTAGCCCACCTCGAGAGCCTGCTCGACCGTCGCCTGCGTCTGTTCCGGAGGCACCTGGAACACGCCGAACCCGAGCTGCGGGATCGAGCGGTCGTCGTTGAGGATCACGGTCGGGACGGAAAAGTCGGACACAGTCATGTCAGGCCCGACAACACGATTGCGCAACTTATTCCGGGGTCTCCTCTTCCACGCTCGGAAACCGTTGCCCACACCCTGTTAGATGGGGCCGTGCGCGTCCTCCGAACCCTGGCCCCGGTGGCCCTGCTCGCGTGCCTGGCCACCGCCTGCGGATCCGGCTCGAGCTCGAACGGCGAGGGCGGGACCACACCGCCCGGTGGCGGCACCAGCCTGGAGCTGCGGCCGGTCTACGCCCGCTATGCCAGCGGGGTGCCGTTGGGGCCGCAGGTGCCAAAGGACCTCCTGAACGCCATGTCGAGCCAGTCGTGCCCGATGAAGCCCGCGGAGCTCCAGGGGATGCTCATGGAGTGCGACGCGGGGAAGACGGTGTTCCTGCTCAAGGACCCGTTGGTCAGCGGCAACGTGGCCAAGGCCGCTGTCAAGCAGGTCGGTCACCAGAAGCTGTACTTCCTCAAGCTCACGCTCGATCCGTCGGCCGCGGCGACCCTCGACACAGAGGCCCCGCGGATCGCCGGCACCGAGCTCGCCCTCTCCTTCGGCGGCACGGTGCTCACGTCGGTGATCATCGACGCGCAGTTCACTGCCGCGCGGCTCGTCATCACCGGCAGCTACACCAAGGCCCAGGCCACCAAGCTGGCCGGCGAGATCACCGGCTCGTAGCCAGGGTCGGGGACTGGCTCAGTTGCCGACCTCGTTCGGGTTGCGCCACTGGCGCTCGAAGGGGAGACGCCAGGTGAACGGTGCGATCAGCTGGTGAATCTGGTTCGGTCCCCAGGAACCTTGCGCGTAGGGCCGGACGACCGGTGGGTTGTCGAGGAGTGGCGTGGACAGCTCCCACAGCCGCTCGATGCCGTCCGCGGTGGTGAACAGCGTGCGGTCGCCGCGCGCGGCGTCGTAGATGAGCCGCTCGTAGGCCTCGAGCACCGCGCCGGCCCATCCGGTGTCGTGCATGGCGAACTGCATCGACAGCTTGTCCAGCTTCATCCCCGGCCCCGGTCGCTTGCCGTAGAACGAGAGCGACATCTTGGCCTGGTCGGCCAGGTCGAAGGTCAGGTGATCGGGCCCGTGGTCGCCGACACCGGAGTTGGCGGGGAACATCGAGCGCGGCGGCTCGCGGAACGCGATCGAGATGATCCGCGCACCTTCGGCCAGCCGCTTCCCGGTGCGGAGGTAGAAAGGCACGCCCGCCCAGCGCCAGTTGTCGACGTAGCACTTGAGTGCGACGAACGTCTCCGTCTCGGACTCGGGCGCCACGCCGTCGATGTCGCGGTAACCGACGTACTGACCGCGTACGACGTCGGTGGGCTCGATCGCGCACATGGAGCGGAAGACCTTGTTCTTCTCCTCGGTGATGGCGTACGGCTCGAGCTCCGTCGGCGGCTCCATCGCGGTGAAGGCCAGCACCTGGAAGAGGTGCGTGACGACCATGTCGCGATAGGCGCCCGTGCTCTCATAGAACGACGCACGCTGCTCGAGGCCGAGGTCCTCCGGCACGTCGATCTGCACGTGGTCGATGTGGTTGCGATGCCAGATCGGCTCGAACAGCCCGTTGGCGAACCGGACCGCGAGGATGTTCTGAGCCGCCTCCTTCCCCAGGAAGTGGTCGATCCGGAAGATCTGGTCCTCGTGGAAGACCTTGTGGAGCTCGGCGTTGAGCTTCTTCGCGCTCGCGAGGTCGGTGCCGAACGGCTTCTCCATGATGATCCGGCTGCGGGCGACGATCCCGGCTTCCTTGAGCTCGTGGACGACCGCGAGGGCGGCCTTCGGGGGCACGCTGAGGTAGTGGAGGCGCCCGAACTCGGCCGTCCGCTCGCCCTCGGCCTCCTCGATGCACCGGCGCAGCTCATGTGGCCCGCCGTCCGCCGGTGCCCAGTGCAGGAGCTTGGAGAACTCCGTCCACCCCTCGATGTCGCCGTCGTCGCCGCCGAACTCCAGCACGGCCCGGTGCGCGAACTCGATGAACGAGTCGCGGTCGTGCTCGTCGAGGGAGGTGCCGACCACCTGTACGTCGCGCATCAGACCCGACTGGAACAGGTGCAGAAGCCCGGGCAGCAGCTTGCGGCGAGCCAGGTCGCCGGTGGCGCCGAAGAGGACGACGGTCGTGGGCTTCAGGGGCATGCCACCCAGCCTGCCCGGCCTACCGTCGAATGAGAAGGGTGCCCGCAGCCGCGGTCAGGTGCGCCCGCGGGCGAGCGACTCCTCCTCGGCGACCTCGGAGTCTCCCTCGGCATCATCGTCCGAATCCTGGGCGACGCTCGCCGCACCAGCGTCTGTCTCCGGCGCGGCCGACTCGTCGGCCTGGTCGGACGCTTCGTCGGTGTCCGCGGACTCCGTCTCGTGTTCGGCCCACGCCTCGTCCGCGTCCGCGAACCCGGTCAGCGAGAACGGCGCGGTGCCGGTCAGCGTCGCCAGCATCTGCCGGACGTTCGCCAGCTGCGAGTTGATGCTGTCGCGGCGCTGCGTGGCGGCGGCGAGCTCGCGCTCGGTGTCGACGCGGATCCGCTCCGCCGTCGCCTTCGCCTCGCCGATGATCTGGGCCGCCGTCTCCCGGGCGTCCTCGACGAGGTGGCCGGCCTCCTTGGCTGCCTGAGCGCGCGTGGTCTCCGCCTCGGCGCGGGCCCGCTCGGCGTACTCGCTCGTCTCGTCGAGCCGTGCCTGCGAGTCGGCCATCTTCTGCGTGAACTCCTCCTCCGCGGCCTTCCGGCGACCGGCCAGCGTGGTCTCGAAGTCCGCGGCCGCCTTCGCGGCGCGAGCCCGCTGCTCCTCGTAGACGGCCTCCGCCTCCTGGATCCGGACCGAGGCGGCTCGCTCGGCGCTGTCGCGGTGCTCGTCGGCGGCCTTGCGGGCGTCCTCCACGATTCGAGCCGCCTGTGCGTCGGCGTCGCTGCGAGCCGTCGCGGTGTAGCGGTCGGCCTCCTCGCGGACCTGGGCGGCGTCCTCGTGGGCGCTCGCGCGATGGGCCTCGGCCTCTTCCTGGACCTTGCTGCGGAGCTCGGTGGCCTCGGAGTCCGCGAGAGACAGGATCTGACCGACCCTGGCTCCCAGGTGCTCGTAGCCCGCGGGATCCGCGGGTGTGTCGTGCAGCTCCTCGACTCGAGCCGCGAGGCCGTCGCGCTGCTGGGTGAGGGTGGTCGCCGCCGCCGTGAGCTCTTCGATGCGGTGGTCGACCTCGGCGGGGTCGTATCCCCGGAGGACGGTACGGAATGTCTCAGTCGATTCGGTCACGGTCGGGATCCTGTGTAGTGGGCGGG
>DAINSL010000032.1:0-27600 GCA_036741335.1 Nocardioides sp.
GGCGTGGAGAGTGTGCTGGTGACGCTCGGCCCGCACGGAGCCGTTCTCGTCGCCGACGAGACGGCGTGGCACGCCACTCCCCCGCCGACGACGGTGGTCAGCACCGTCGGGGCCGGCGACTCCAGCCTTTTCGGCTACCTCCTCGGGGACGTCACCGGTCGCAGCCCCGACCAACGACTCGCGCTCGCGGTCGCCTACGGCAGCGCCGCCGCAGGTCTTCCCGGCACGACGATCCCCCACCCGCGGCAGGTCCGGCCCGAGCTGGTGCGGGTTACCCGCCTCACCCTCCCCACCGAGAGGTGAAGCATGTCCACCGACGGCCTCGTCGCAACCGTCTGATCATCACCCCTTCGAAGGAGAACCCATGCCCACCAAGTCCGTCGTCGTCGGCTCGGCCGTCGGCCTGCACGCCCGCCCCGCGGCGATCATCTCCGAGGCCGCCGGCGAGCTCGACTCCGAAGTGACGATCGGCGTGCCCGGGGGCGATCCCGTCGACGCCGGCTCGGCCCTGATGATCATGACCCTGGGTGCCGGCAAGGGCGACACCGTCGAGGTGTCGGGCGACGACGAGGACGACGTGGCCACGATTGCGGCACTCGTCGAGCAAGACCTCGACGCCTGAGCAAGGACGTTCCGACTCGGCGAAGCCGAGGCGGAACACCGCAACGAGCGCCGCAGCGAGCTCGCTCGCGAGGCGAACGACCCGGCGCTCAGACCCAGGCCGAGGCGAGCCGGCGCACGATCTCGGTGAGCCGCTCGGGACTGGTCGCGATGTTGAGCCGGACGTGCCCCGACAGGCCGGGCGCGAAGTCCTCGCCCGCGACGAGCTTGACCCGGCCGCGCTCCAAGGCGAGGGCGGCAGGGTCGTCGTGACCGTAGGCACGCACGTCGAGCCACGCCAGGTACGTCGCCTCGAGCGGCCGCATGCGCGTCTCCGGGAGATGCTCGGCGAGCAGCTCACCGAGGAGTGACCGCTGATGGTCGAGGCGCTCCACCAGGCTGGCCAGCCACGGGTCCCCGTGCTCGTACGCCGCGATCGACGCCACAACTCCCAGCGGAGACCAGGAGTCGTTCGCGGCCATCGGGAGGTCGAGCAGGCGGTGCCGCGCGGCCTGGTCGGGCACCACCAGCTGGGCGCAGCGCAGGCCGGCGGTGTTGAACGCCTTGGACGCAGCGACCACGGCGACGGCGTGGTCGTGGGTGCCGTCGAGCGACAGGTAGGACAGATGCTCGGCCCCCGGTAGCACCAGCGGCGCGTGGATCTCGTCGCTGATCACGCGCGCGCCGTGCCGGACGACGACGTCACGGACGCCTTCGAGCTCGGCGCGGGTGAACACCCGCCCCCACGGGTTGTGAGGCTGCGTGAGCAGCAGGGTGCGGGCCCCGGCTGCGAACAGCGCGTCCAGCCGGTCCAGGTCGAGGGTTGCGCGGTGGTCGTCCGGGTCGACCGGGAGATCCACGCGCCTCCGGCCGGTCAGGCCGGGTACGCCGAACTGGGGCGGATAGCCCGGGGTCGGGAAGACGACCGGCGCGTCCTCGGAGAGCGCACTGAGCGCCAAGCGCACCCCGGCGGTCACGTCGACCACCGGCACCACCCAGTCCGGGTCCACGCGGGCGCCGAAGTGACGCTCGGCGAAACCGGCGTAGGCCGCCCCGAGCCCATCGCCGGAGCCGAACACCGGGTAGCCGGTGATGCCGTCATCGACCGCCCGGCGTACGGCGTCGCGCACCACCGGGTCGAGGTGGTAGTCCATCTCGGCGACCCACGCCGGGATCACGCCCTCGGGCACCGTGCCCCACTTGAGGATCAGCGCGCGGCGCGCCTCCTCGTCGGTGAAGTCGACGATGGGCCGTCGCAGGGTCACGGCTGCGGCTGGCCCAGGATCTCGCGGGCGCGGACGACGTCGCCGGCCATGGTCGCGACCAGCGCCTCGACTCCGTCGAATCTCACCATCCCCCGGATCCGGTCGACGAAGGACACCTCAACCTCGACGTCGTAGAGCTCGAGGTCGTCCCGGTCGAGCACATACGACTCCACCCGACGCGCGCGCTCGCCCTCGAAGGTCGGGTTGGTGCCGACACTGATCGCGGCGGGGTAGGTCTCGTCGGTGTCGAGCCGCCGCAACCACCCGGCGTACACGCCGTCGGCCGGGGCCGCCGCCATCCCGCTGGTCGGGACGTTGGCGGTCGGGTAGCCGAGCTCGCGGCCGCGCTGGTCACCACGCACCACGACCCCGCGGACCACGAACGGGCGACCCAGCGCCTGTGCTGCCCCGGCGACGTCGCCGGCCGCCAAGCACGTGCGCACGTAGGTAGACGACCACACCTGCGGCCCGCCGTCCAGAGGCAGGCCGACCGCCCGGAACCCTAGGTCCTCGCCACTCGCGGTCAGGGACCCGACGTCGCCGGCCGCCTTGGCGCCGTACCGGAAGTTGGCGCCGACGACGACGACCGCGGCGTGCAGGGCGTCGGTGAGCACCCGTTCGGCGAACTCGTGGGGCGTCCAGGCGGCGATCTCACGATCGAACGGGAGGGCGAGCACGTCGTCCACGCCGGCGGCGGACAGCAGCCTCGTCCGCGTATCGAGATCGGTGAGGGCGGTGGGGGCGTGCTCGGGACGCAGTACGGCCATCGGGTGCGGGTCGAAGGTCACCGCGACCACACGCATCCCCGCGTCATCGGCCAACCGGCGCGCCTCGGCGATGACGTGCTGGTGGCCGAGATGGACCCCGTCGAAGTTGCCGACGACCACGGCGGTGCGCCCGAGGTCGTCCGGGATGTCGTCCAGGGACCGCCAGATCTGCACGGCCCGAGGATAACGAGCGGCTCTCGGTGGCTCAGCGGCGCGTCAGACGAACACCGCCACCGGACGGGCGACCCCGTCCCGGGGCTCGTAGAGGGCGAGGAAGTCCCCGTCGGGCGCGAACATCGCGGTCAGGTGGTCGAGAGGTACGTCGAGCGGGCGGCCGAGCCGCACCGCCGCGGCCTGATCGCCGTCGAGGTCGAGGGTGGGGAACGACGTGCGGGCCGCCTCGGCGATCGGGATCATCGCGAACGCGTCGGAGAGCTCCTCGAGGGTGTGAGCGGAGTCAAGCTCGAAGGCGCCGACCGCGGTACGTCGGAGCGCGGTCAGGTGACCACCAACCCCGAGCGCGTCGCCCAGGTCGCGGGCGATCGCGCGTATGTAGGTGCCGCTGGAGCAGCGGACGGAGATCCGCAGGTCCGGCAGGTCGATGCCGGTCACGTCAAGCGCGTGGATCGTCACCCGCCGCGCTGGGAGCGCGACGTCCTCGCCGTCCCGGACCCGCGCGTAGGCGCGCTTCCCGTCCACCTTGATCGCCGAGACGGAGCTGGGGACCTGCTCGATCTCGCCCACGAACGCCGACAGTGCGCTGCGCACCGCGTCGTCGGTGAGCCCGTCGGTGGCCCGGGTCTCGACCACCTCGCCCTCGGCGTCGTCGGTGGTGGTGGTCACGCCGAGCCGGATGGTCGCGGTGTACCGCTTGTCGGTGAGCGTCAGGTGCCCGAGCAGCCGGGTCGCCCGGTTCAGCCCGAGCACCAGCACACCGGTCGCCATCGGGTCGAGGGTGCCGGCGTGGCCGACCTTGCGCGTGCCGGCCAGTCGTCGTACGCGCGCCACGACGTCGTGCGACGTCATGCCACCCGGCTTGTCGACCACGACCAGCCCGGAGGCTGGGTCAGGCATCCGGCTCGGGCAACGGCGTCTGGTCCGCGCCCTCGGCGGGCTCGTCCAGCGCGGACTCGTCCTCGCGAGGTTTCTTGTAGGGGTCCGGCTCGCCGGCGTACGCCGAACCACGCTGTGAGGCGACCTCTTCGTCCTGGGCCCGGGCCCGCGCCAGCACCTCGTCGAGATGGCGGGCGTTCTCCGGCAGCGCGTCCTGGATGAACGTCAGCGTCGGCGCGTGCCGCATCGCGAGCTGCTTGGCCACCTCGGAACGGAGCAGCCCCCGGGCGGACTCGAGCGCCGCCGCGGTGCTGACGAGGTCGGTCTCCTCGCCCAGCACGGTGTAGAAGATCGACGCCTGCTGGGAGTCGCCGGTGACCCGGACGTCGGTGATGGTCACGAACCCGAGCCGCGGGTCCTTGATCCGCCGCTCGAGCATCTCCGCCACGATGACCTGGATCCGGTCGGCGATCTTGCGGACACGTGGGTTGGCCATGATCTTCCTGTTCTTGCCAGATTCCCCGGTCGCCCGGGGAAGTTGGCACATGACGGGCGAAATATTGCCCGCCCAGTGCGGGTTCCCCCGGTCGGCCGGGGAAACCCGCAGCTGGAGCGGAACGACTGGCTCAGGCGCGCGGGATCTCCTTCATCTCGAAGGCCTCCACGGCGTCGCCCTCCTTGATGTCCTGGTAGTTCCGCAGCACCAGACCACACTCGAAGCCCTCGCGGACCTCCGCGGCGTCGTCCTTCTCCCGCTTCAGCGAGGCCAGGTCCAGGTTCTCGGCCACGACCGCGCCGTCCCGGATCAGGCGCACCTTGGCGTTGCGCCGGATGACACCACTCGTGACCATGCAGCCGGCGATGTTGCCGAGCTTGGACGAGCGGAAGATCGCCCGGATCTCCGCCTGACCGAGCGTCGACTCCTCGAACTCCGGCTTGAGCATGCCCTTGAGGGCCGCCTCGATCTCCTCGATCGCGTTGTAGATGACCGAGTAGTAGCGGATCTCGACGCCTTCCTTGTCCGCCAGCTCGGTCGCCTTGCCCTGCGGGCGCACGTTGAAGCCGATGATGATCGCGTCCGAGGCCGCCGCCAGCATGACGTTGGTCTCCGTGATCGCACCGACACCACGGTCGATGACGCGCAGCGAGACCTCCTCGCCGACGTCGATCTTGGCCAGCGAGTCCTCGAGAGCCTCGACCGAACCGGACACGTCGCCCTTGAGGATGAGGTTGAGCTCCTGGCTCTCGCCCTTCTCCATCGAGGCCATGAAGTCCTCGAGAGTACGACGCACGCGGCGCTGGGCCTGCATGGCCGCGCGCTCGCGAGCCTCACGCTTCTCGGCGATCTGGCGGGCCATCCGGTCGTCCTCGACGACCAGGAAGTTCTGACCCGCACCGGGCACCGCCGACAGGCCGAGCACCATCGCCGGTTGACCCGGGAAGGCCTCGTCCATCGACTCGCCGTGCTCGTCGAGCAACGCGCGTACGCGACCGTGGGCCGGACCGGCGACGATCGAGTCGCCGACCCGGAGCGTGCCGCGCTGGACCAGGACGGTCGCCACCGGACCGCGACCGCGGTCCAGGTGCGCCTCGACCACGAGCCCCTGGGCGTCCTGCTCGGGGTTGGCCCGCAGGTCCAGGGCCGCGTCAGCGGTCAGCACGATCGCCTCGAGCAGCTTGTCCAGGTTGAGCTCCGACTTCGCCGAGACGTCGACGAACATCGAGTCGCCGCCGTACTCCTCGGGCACCAGGCCGTACTCGCTGAGCTGGCCACGCACCTTGGTGGGGTCGGCGTCGGGCTTGTCGATCTTGTTCACCGCCACCACGATCGGCACCTCGGCGGCGCGGGCGTGGTTGAGCGCCTCCACCGTCTGCGGCATCACGCCGTCGTCGGCCGCGACCACGAGGACCGCGATGTCGGAGGACTGCGAGCCACGGGCACGCATGGCGGTGAACGCCTCGTGACCCGGGGTGTCGAGGAAGGTGATCCAGCGCTCGTGGCCCTCGACCTCGGTCTGCACCTGGTAGGCACCGATGTGCTGGGTGATGCCACCGGCCTCCTTGGCGACCACGTTAGCCGAGCGGAGGGCGTCCAGGAGCTTGGTCTTGCCGTGGTCGACGTGACCCATCACGGTCACGACCGGCGGGCGTACGACGAGATCAGCCTCGTCACCCTCGTCGGCACCGAACTCGAGGTCGAAGCCCTCCAGCAGCTCGCGGTCCTCGTCCTCGGGCGAGACCACCTGGACGACGTAGTTGAGCTCCTCACCGATCAGCTGGAGGGTCTCGTCGTTGACCGACTCCGTCGCGGTGACCATCTCGCCGAGCGAGAACAGCATCTGCACCAGCGAGGCGGCGTCGACGTTGATCTTGTCGGCGAAGTCGGTCAGCGAGGCGCCACGGGCGAGACGCACGGTCTCGCCGTTGCCCTTGCGGACGCGTACGCCGCCGATCGTCGGGGCCTCCATCTGCTCGAACTCCTGGCGACGTGCCCGCTTCGACTTGCGGCCACGGCGCGAGGGACCACCGGGACGCCCGAAGGCACCCTGGGTCTGTCCGCGCTGACCGGGACGACCGCGGCCACCACCGGGGCCACCGCCGAAGCCGGGACCACCACGGCCGGGAGCACCGGCACCAGCGGGGGCACCGGCACCCGGACCACCACGGCTCGGGGCACCGCCTCGAGCGGGCACGCCGCCACGTGCGGGTGCACCGCCACGTGTGGGTGCACCGCGTCCGGGACCACCGGGGCCGGCCGGACCGCGACCACCAGCGGGGCCGGTCCCGAAGGCTCCGGGAGACCGGTTCATCATCGCAGGGTTGGGGCGCGGCATGCCGGGTCGGCCGTCGGCCGCGGGGCGCGGTCGGCTGTCGTCGTCCTCGCTCTCGCGCGGAGCCGGGGCGGGGCGTCGCCCCATGCCCTGGCTGGACGCGAACGGGTTGTTGCCGGGGCGCGGGGCACCGGGGCGGGCAGCCGGACGTGGTGCCGGCGCGGTCGGTGTCGTCGCCTCGGGCTCGGCCGGGGGCTCGAGCTCGGCGGCGGGTGCCTCCGACTCGGCCGGGGCAGCGGCAGCCGCCTTCGGCCCCGGCTTGGGGGCGCCGGCGGTAGGCCCAGCGGTGGGCGCAGCGGTGGACGCAGCGGCCGGCACGGCGACCTGGGTGCCATTGGCCGAGGCGGCGGGCGCCCCCATCGTGTCAGCGGTCGTGGCTGCCGGCGCTGCGGCGGGCTTCTCGGCCGGCGCGGCCTTCGGCATCGCCGCCTTCAGGCCGTCGCCGTACTCCTTGCGGAAGCGCATCTCGGCAGGCAGCTCGACAGTGGAGCTCGCCGACTTGACGAACTCCCCCATCTCCTTGAACTTCTCGAGAACGAACTTGCTCTCGACACCGAACTCCTTGGCGAGCTCGTGTACTCGGGTCTTGGCCACGTTTCTCCTTCTGGCCTCAGACCCGCTTCCCTCGGTGTTGGTGCAGAGGGGTGGATCTCAGACCGCTGGTGGGTGTTGCAAACTCATCGGGAGTTACTCATCGAGTGCTCATGAGCTGAAGCTCCAGTCCTGATCAGTTGGTCATCGGTCGGTCGTGTCGGTGAGTGAGGCGAGGTACGACGCCACCGGTGCGCTGTCCATCCCGACGGTGGCCCGGAGGGCCCTGCCGAAAGCTCGACGGCGTACGGCGAGGTCGTAACACACGGGCGTGGGATGCAGATGCGCCCCTCGTCCGGGCCGGGTGGCTGCCGGATCGGGCACCACGGCCGGTCGGCCGTCGACGTCCGAGCCGGCGGTCACCCGCAACAACTCGCTCTTCGCGGCTCGCTCTCGACACCCGATGCACGTGCGTACCGGACCACTGGGGACCGTGGAGGCAGGGGAAACCGTTGCGCGAACCACTGTGTTCAACCCTACCGCGACCGACGCCTATTCCCCGAACCGGCCGCCGGGGTCACTCCTCGTCGGAGCGGATGTCGATCCGCCAGCCGGTCAGTCGGGCCGCCAGGCGCGCGTTCTGGCCCTCCTTGCCGATGGCCAGCGACAGCTGGAAGTCCGGCACGATCACGCGGGCGGACCGGGCCTCGGCGTCGACCACCTCCACCCGGGTGACCCGTGCCGGTGACAGGGCGTGCGCCACCATCTCCGCCGGGTCATCGGACCAGTCCACGATGTCGATCTTCTCGCCGTGCAGCTCCGACATCACGTTGCGCACCCGCTGGCCCATCGGGCCGATGCAGGAGCCCTTGGCGTTCACGCCGGGTGCGTCGGAGGTCACCGCGATCTTGGTGCGGTGTCCGGCCTCACGGGCGATGGCGGCGATCTCGACGGTGCCGTCCGCGATCTCCGGGACCTCGAGTGCGAACAGCTTCTTCACGAGGTTCGGGTGCGAGCGCGAGAGCGTGATCTGGGGGCCACGCATGCCCTTGCGGACCGAGATCACCAGGCACTTGATCCGCTCGCCGTGCTGGTAGCGCTCGCCCGGCACCCGCTCGCCCAACGGCAGGAGCGCCTCCAGCTTGCCCAGGTCGACCATCACGTCGTCGGGGTTGCGGCCCTGCTGGATGACCCCGGAGATCAGGTCGCCCTCCTTGCCGGAGAACTCGCCGTACCGGATGTCGTCCTCGGCGTCGCGCAGCCGCTGGAGCATGATCTGCTTCGCGGTCGTCGCGGCGATCCGGCCGAACCCGTCAGGGGTGTCGTCGAACTCCGCGATCTGGTTGCCCTCGTCGTCGAGCTCCGCGGCGAAGACCGTCACGTGGCCGCTCTGCCGGTCGAGGTGGACGCGGGCCTGCTCCACCGCGCCCGGCGTCTTGTGGTACGCCGTGAGGAGCGCCTGCTCGATGGCCTCGACGAGCACCTCGAACGAGATCTCCTTCTCGCGCTCCAGCATCCGCAGGATGCTCAGATCGATGTCCATCAGGCCTCCTCGGGTCTCGACCGGTTGAACTCCAGCTGGACCAGCGCCTTGGTGATGTCGTCGTAGGCCAGCCGCTGGTCGGCCCCCGACACCTCCAGCGTCACGCCTGAGTCGTCGCTGTCACCCACACGCCCGGTCACGCGGGAGCCATCCGGCAGCGACGCCTTCACCAGCCGGTCCCGGTTGCGTCGCCAGTGACGGGGCTCGGTCAGGGGGCGGTCCACGCCGCGCGACGTCACCTCGAGCGTGTAGGCCGTTTCGCCCATCAGGTCGGAGTCGTCGAGGACCCCGGAGACGGCACGGGCCGCCTCGGCGATGTCGTCGAGGGTGACGCCGCCGTCCTTGTCGACCGCGATCCGCAGCACCCGACTCTTGCCGGCCGGGGTGAGCTCAACGGCCTCGAGGTCGAGATCCAAGGCAGCCAGGGGATCGCGGAGCGCCTCGGCGATCCGGGAGCTGTCCGGGCTGAGCGGGCTCACGACGCGACCTCCTGTGCTGTTGTCGACTCTCACGATAGCGGGTGGCGGACACCTCTTCGGACCCGCAGCACGGGGTGGCCCGCAGCCCCGGGGATAGGGTCGCGGGCGTGCCTGGCTCAGCGCTGTCGCGTCGCGGACTGCTGTCGGCAGCGGGTCTGACAGCGACCGTCGCGGGAGTCGGTTTGGTCGGGGGCTGCAACCTCGATCCGTCGACGCCGTCGACACCTCGAGCCTCGTCCAGCCCCGACCCGGACGCCTCCGTGGTGACCGCGGCACGCGCCGAGCTGTCCGGGCTGATCGCCCGGTTGTCGGCCACGACCGGCACCGCCGCGCTCGTCGCCTGCCACCGTGCCCAGCTCGCCGCGATCGGGGGCGGGCCACCTGCGACCACCCGCCGGAGCCGCCCGCTCAGCCCGGCCGCCACCGTCGCCCGAGAGCGCCGGGCGGTCGCACGCTTCACCCACTGGGCGTCGACCTGCACCGACGGCGACCTGGCCCGCGTGCTGGCCTCCGTCGCAGCCGGGATCCGGATGCAGTCGGTGCTGTCCGTGCTGCGGGGGGAGTCGACGTGACCGCGGTCCAGAGCCTCCAGGAGACGCTGTCCGCAGAACACGCGGCGGTCTACGTGTTCGGTGTCCTCGGTGGCCGGGCGGCAACCCTGCCGGGACCTACCCTGCGCTCCGCGCTCGGCACGGCGTACGACGTCCACCTGGCCCGGCGCGGCCAGCTCCAGGCGATGGTCACCGCGGCCGGGGCGGTCCCCGTGCCGGCCGAGCCGGCGTACGCGCTCACCCGCGACCTGGTCACGGCGCCCCGGCTCGCGGCGGTGGCGCTGCGCGTGGAGCGCACCTGCCTCACGACGTACGGCGCGCTGGTCGCGGCCGGCGTGGGCACGATGCGCAGGTGGGCGGTCGACGCGATGGTCGAGACGGCGGTCTCGGAGCTGGGGTTCGGTGGCACGCCCGAGGCGCTGCCGGGCCTGGACGCCGCGACAGCACCCGTCAGCTGACCGCGCAGGCGCCGCAGATCGCGGCCGACGTTGGCGACTGGTGCTCCGAGGAACTCCCGAGACATCCCCCGGAGCACCAGTCCGCTAGGGCCAATTGGGGGGAACTGGCCTGGTCGCGAGCGAATGGGGGATGCCCACGACCGTCTGTGCACAATCATGCAACGCGGGCCCGGAGCCTGTCTGAGACTTCCTGCCTCATGTTTCTGCAATGCAAAAGGTTGCACCTGCCAGCAGATCGGGCAGCTCGGCCAGCGTGTGGACCACGCCGTCGGGGTTTCCCTCGCTGTGTCCGGCCTGTTCGGCGGGGATCACGCTGAGCGGGATGTGCACCGTCCGCATCCCGACCTGCTGGGCTCCCCAGATGTCGTCGTACAGCCGGTCGCCGACGTACACGCAGCGGCCGGGGTCGGTCACCCCCACCGCTTCCATGGCCGCCCGGAAGGCGTGTGGAGAGGGTTTCGTCCACGCGATCTCGCTGGTGTAGACGTCGCCGTCGATCAGGTCGTAGACCCCGTCCCGCTCGAAGAACTCCACATGCCACGCGCGCGGCCAGATGGTGTTGGACAGCACGCCGATGCGGAGCCCCGCGGCGCGGAGCCGCGAGAACATCGGCCGCGTCTCCGGGTCGGTGAGTGTGTGCGGCTCCCAGAACTCGCGGTAGGCGGTCAGCAGTGCGGAGTCGTGGCCGAGGCCCGCCTCGTCGAACAGGTCGGCCACCGTGGCGCTCTGCTGGCGGTCGCGGGAACGACCCCACACCGCCTGCCCGGCCCGGTGCAGACGCGCGCTCGCGGCCTCGGCGCCCAGCCCCGCATCGGTGACCGCGGCGGCCAGGGCCACGGACTCGGCGTGGAAGTCGACGTCATGCCAGCGAGTGAGGGTTCCGCCCCAGTCGAAGATCACCGCGTCGAGGTCCACACTCCCGACCGTATCGGCGCCCCACGACGTCAGAACGGGCCGGGTCACGTGGTGACGAGCTCCGCCAGGTGGTCGGCCGCGTCGGCCACGGGTACGTCGTGCCGCTCGCCGGTGCGGCGGTCCTTGACCTCGACCACCCCATCGGTCAGGCCACGCCCGACCGTCACGATCGTCGGCACCCCGATCAGCTCGGCATCCTTGAACTTCACGCCCGGGCTGACCTTGGGGCGGTCGTCGTACAGCACCGTCAGCCCACGCCGCGCGAGCTCCCCCGCGAGCGTCGCGGCGGCCTCGAAGATCGCCTCGTCCTTGCCGGTGGCGACCACGTGGACGTCGGCGGGCGAGACGTTGCGCGGCCAGCACAGCCCGATCTCGTCCAGCGTGCCCTCGGCGATCGCGGCCACGGCGCGCGAGGGGCCGATGCCGTAGGAGCCCATGGTCACCGTGACCAGCTTGCCGTTCTCGTCGAGCACCTGGAGCCCGAGCGCCTCGGCGTACTTGCGTCCCAGCTGGAAGATGTGGCCCATCTCGATGCCGCGGGCGGTCTGCAGGGTGCCGTCCGCACAGTTCGGACAGGAGTCGCCGTCGCGCACCTCGGCCACCTCGATCACGCCGTCGGCCGAGAAGTCCCGCCCCGCGACCAGGTCGAGCACGTGGCTGCCGGGCACGTCCGCCCCCGTCACCCAGCGGGTGCCCTCGACAATCCGGGGATCGACGAGGTAGCGCACGCCGGCCGGCTTCTTCTCCCCCAGTGCGCCGGGCCCGATGTAGCCCCTGGCCAGGCCGGGTCGGGCGGCGAAGTCCGCCTCGCCGAACGGTTCGAAGACGGCACCCTCACCGAGCTGGGCTTCCAGCCGCTTCTCGTCGACCTCGCGGTCGCCAGGGAGACCGATGGCCAGCGCCTCGATGGTGCCGCCGGGGTGGCGGACCGAGAAGACCACGTTCTTGAGGGTGTCGCCGGCGTGCCAGGGCCGGTCGTCGCGTGGGAACTTCTCGTTGAGGTGGTCGACGAGCGTGTCGATGGTCGGGGTGTCGGGCGTCTGCTCCGCGTGCGCCGCGGGCGCGTCGTCGTAGCCGACCGCAGCGGGAGGGCGCACGGTCACCGCCTCGACGTTGGCGGCGTAGTCGCAGTTGGTGCAGCGCACGTAGGTGTCCTCGCCGACGGCGGAGCTCGCCAGGAACTCCTCGGACTTCGACCCGCCCATCGCCCCGGACTGCGCCCTGACGATGACGTACTCGAACCCGAGCCGGTCGAAGATCCGGACGTACGCCTCCCGGTGCTTCTGGTACGACGCGTCGAGGCCGGCGTCGTCGATGTCGAACGAGTAGGAGTCCTTCATGGTGAACTCGCGGCCGCGCAGCAACCCGGCGCGGGGCCGCGCCTCGTCGCGGTACTTGGTCTGGATCTGGTAGATCGAGAGCGGCAGGTCCTTGTACGACGAGTACAGGTCCTTCACGACCAGCGTGAACATCTCCTCGTGGGTCGGGCCGAGGAGGTAGTCGACGCCCTTGCGGTCCTTGAGCCGGAAGATGGCGTCGCCGTACTCGGTCCAGCGGCCGGACGCCTCGTACGGCTCGCGGGGCAGCAGTGCGGGGAAGAGCAGCTCCTGCGCGCCGATGGCGTCCATCTCCTCGCGGATGATGTTGTCGATCCGGCGCAGCACCCGCAGGCCGAGCGGCAGCCAGGTGTAGATGCCCGGCGCGGCACGACGGATGTAGCCGGCGCGGAGCAGCAGGCGGTGGCTCGCCACATCGGCGTCCGCCGGGTCGTCACGCAGCGTGCGGACGAAGAGGCTGGACATGCGGAGCACGGTGCCGGTCATGGGCGCCAGCCTACGGGCGGCCCGACGCCGCCAGCGACGCGGTTTCCCGCCTTCGAGCCTGTCGAGACCGAGCCGCCCCGGTGCGTGACCGGGGCGACCGGTGAACATCAGGTGAAAACCCGGGATTGGTTTCGAGACGCCTCGCGCACACCCTCGCTCCGCTCGGGACTGCGACGACGCTCCTCAACCTGATCGCCTGGTCCTCGTCCTCGCAAGCTCGGCCGAGGGGCGATCAGAACATGATCGTGGCGAACGTGCCGGTCTGCTCGAAGCCGACCCGGGCGTAGGCCCTGCGGGCGGGCTCGTTCCACACGTTCACGTAGAGCGAGGCGATCGGCGCGATCTCCCGTCGGCAGGCGGAGACGACGGCGGCCAAGCCGGCGGCCGCCAGGCCCTGCCCACGGCGGTCGGGCGCCACCCAGACGCCCTGGATCTGGGCCGCCCGCGGCGTCGCATGGGCCACCTCCGCCTTGAACACCACGCTGCCGTCCTCGATCCGGGCGAACGACCAGCCCAGCCCGATCAGCTGACGGACCCGGGAGCGGTAGATCGGCGCCCCGCCGTCGCTCTCGGGATCGACCCCGACCTCCTCGGTGTACATCGCCACGCACGCCGGGTACAGCGCGTCGAAGTCGTCGGGGGTGGTCTGGCGGACCGCCGGGTCGGGAGCGACCTGCGGGGCCCGCGCCAGCTCGAGGTGGGGCTGGTCCCAGCGGGCCTCCCGCGACGGGCCCCAGCTGTCGGACAGGCAGTCCCAGAGGGGCCACACCTGGTCCTGCGGACCGACGATCGTGACCACCGACCGTGGCCGGGTCAGTGCCCGCTCCGCGAAGGCACGAGCGTCGTCCTCGTTGCACTCGACGGGCACCAGGTTGGCTCCGACGTGGCAGGCCGCGACCAGCTGCCCCGCGTCGTACCGTCCCCAGATCTCGCCGGCCAACACGCGCGGCTCGAGGTGGGTGCTGCGGGCGCGGTACTCGGCGAACGCGTTCACGACCGGGTTGCGGGCCGTCAGCTCGAGGAAGTCGGGCAGGTCGGTCGAGCCGAGCACGCTGACGCCTTGGCGCGCACGGGACCGGGACAGCGACACGTCAGGAGCCTACGCGCGCCAGACGTACCCGCAGACCCCTCAGGGGGTCCACCAGTTGTTGTTGTAGACGTCGAGTCCGAACTTGCTGAGGCCCGGCTGGCGCGACATCCCCATCTTGTGGAGCCCGAAGATCTCCTCGAGCGACGCCAGCAGCGAGTAGTGGTTGTACGGCGTCGTGCTCCAGGAGTTCGGCTTGGTCCACTGCGAGATGACCAGAGCCCCGATGTGCCCTCCGCCAGGCCCGATGATGCCCGGCTTCAGGGTGTTCGGCCCCGGCAGCTCACCGCAACAGTCCGTGGAGTCCGACAACCCGTCGGACTCGTCCGCGGTGATCACGAGCAAGCCGTTCTTGCGGAAGGCCGGTGAGGCGAGGATGCGTGGGGCCCACCTCTTCATGAACGCGTTCACCTTGACCAGGCCGCCCGGATCGCCGTTGGCACAGGGGTTGTCGTGGCCGTCGTGGCACAGGTCCGGCGTGATGTAGGTCAGGTTCGGCGTGGTCTTCACGTGCTTGAGGTCCGCAACCAGCTGATCGAGCCGACGCACGTGCTGACGGCAGTAGTGCTTGCGGCTGATGATCGACCTGAAGTACATGAACGGGTTGTGCCGGACGGCGTAGTTGTGTCCCGGCGTCGCGTGCTGGGTGGGGTCCGGGTTGCCCACCTTCGGGTGCTGGCAGGGCGTCCGCATCTGCTGCATGTAGCCCTTCCAGGACAGCTGGGCGTTGGTCATCCTTCGCGGGATCGAGTGCACGCCCTTGGGAAGGACGCAGCCGGACCCGACCTGCTGCTGGGGATCCTGCGGGGGCCCGGTCCTCGTGAACTTCGAGTAGGTCAGGCAGTCGAGCTGGGTGGCGGTGTTCGGCGCCTGCCCCGAGATCTGGGCGATGTAGTTGGGCAACGAGTTGTGCGCCGTTGCGTAGTACGCCGTCAGCAGGGCGCCCTGTCGCCGGAGCTTGCCCGCGAGGTACGGCGCCGCGCTGGTGTCACCCCAGGTCTCGTCGTAGCCCGTGTTCTCGATGTTGATCACGAACACGTGCCGGATCGGGGGCACGTACGACGGGCGCGCGAGGACGCTCGAGGGTGACGTCCGGGCCTGGGAGGCGACGGTGGGGCTCAGTCCCAGCCCGACGCCCACCACCACGGCGGAGGCCAGCACTCGCAGGCCAGTACTGCGATGAAACCTCATCAACCGACCTGCCATCCCTGCGCGAGGGCCATCTTCTTCAGCGGGGTCCACTCCCTGGCTTCCGTGCCCGACTCGGCCGCTTCGGTGGTACACCCCGCTGTCGTGCCGTCGAAGGGCGTCACGGCGTAGGTCGGGGAGGTGGTGTCCGGCACTGCGAAGTCGAGCACCTTGGCGAGGTTGTTCGCGTGCTTGTCGCGGGCGGTGAGCGGTGTGAGGCCCCACCGCCACTCGATCATCTTCAGGATGGACGTGTGGTCGAGCGTCTGGTGGGCGACGTGCTGACGACGAGCGAACGGCGAGATCACCAACGTCGGTACGCGGAAGCCGCGCAGGCTCGTCTTACTGGCGACGTCGGCGGCGTGCCCGGGTGCCACGTGGTCGAAGAACCCGCCCCACTCGTCGTAGGTGATCACGAAGACCGTGCTGGACCAGTTGGGGCTGCTGCGGACCGCGTCGTACACCTGGTTCATGAACGACTCGCCCGCGCGGATGTCCGCGTGCGGGTGATCGTCGTTCGACGTGCCGGCGTCCTCGTCCTGGAAGCGGGGGTCGACGAAAGAGACCGCCGGGAGGATCCCCGCGGCGGCGTCTCCGAAGAACGTGCCGGGCGCGGGAGCCACGGGATTGCCGACGAGGGCCCGTGCCGGTGAGTGCGTGCCCAGCAGGATCGCGAACGGGATGTCGCCGTAGTAGTACTTGCCGGACACGCTCTTCGCCTTGAGGCGGTCCCAGATCGTCGGCATCGACGAGGGCGTGTTCGCATTGTGGAGCCGGTCCGTCTGGGCGCAGTGCATGTAGAAGCGGTTGGGGTAGGTCTCCGCCATCACCGCCGCGAAGTACCGGTCGCAGGTGGTCCAGTCCGACGCCGCCGGCCCGAGGAACTCCAGGTCGGCCTTCTCGTAGTAGCCGATGGACATGCTGTCGTTCAGGCCCGCCCGCAGCCAGCCGTTGCACTGGCCGCCGTTGAGCTCGATCCGTCCGCCCTCGTAGCTGTGGTCGGGGTCCTGGAAGCCGCAGCTCGACGTCACCGTCAGGTGGTGGGTGTCGTGCGGTACGCGGTAACGGTCGAGGTAGGTCAGACCCGCCTGCTTCCCGTCCGCGCCCGGCAGCCAGCCCGTGAGGTGGTCGAAGGAGCGGTTCTCCATCATCAGCACGACGACGTGCTCGATGCCGGAGTCCCCCGGGGCAGGAAGGACCGTGGCAGCGTCGGCGCCCTCCCCGAGCAGCCGGTATCCGCCGGTGGCCGTGAGTGCGCCCGCCGCACCAGCAGCGCCAAGGAGGGTCCTTCGCGAAATCGTCACAAGGTGAACTATCGGTCAGGTACGCCGATAAGTCACCCGTCGACGCGCGATCTCTCCCGGACGGTGACCTGCCGGGCTCAGCGGGCAGCGAAGACGTCGCGGCCGAAGGGGCGCGGCACGGTCCGCGCGTAGCCGATCCGGTCCAGGCCGAAGATGTCCTCGATCGTCGCCAGCAGCGCGTAGTGGTTGTACGCGCGGTCGCTGGTGGTGCCGGGAACGACGTACGGCGAGATCACCAGGGCGCCGACCCGGCCGCCGCCGGGTCCCTGGAGCCCGGGCCGCCGGGCGTTGGGGCCCGGCCCCTCGCCGCAGCAGGCCCTGGAGTCCTGGTCCACGCTGTCGGACTCGTCGGCGGTGATCACGAGCATGCCGTCGGCCCGGAACGCGGGCGACCGGAGGATGCGGGGCACCCAGGTCTTGAGCCAGCCGTTGACCGCGCGCAGTCCGCCTGGGCCGCCATCGGCGCAGTAGCGGTCGTGCCCGTCGTGGCACAGGTCGGGGGTGACATAGGACAGCGCGGGAGTGGTAGCGGCGTAGCGGAGATCGGACGAGAGCCGGGCGAGATTCACCACGTGCGCCTTGCAGTACGCCGGCCTCGACGTGAGCGAACCGAAGTAGACGAACGGGTTGTGCCGCGTGGCGTACTGGCTCGTCGCGGTCGCCCTGAACCACGGGTCGCGGTGACCCAGGGTCGGGTGCTGGCACGGGCGCGACTGGTCCTCCAGGTAGCCCTTCCAGCCGAGCCCGGCATGGGTCAGCTGTCGGGGCAGGGTGCGCACCGACCCGGGGAACACGCAGCCGTTGCCGACGGCCTGCTGCGGGGCGACCGGGTGGCCCGTGGACCGGAAGCGGGTGTAGCGCGGGCAGTCACCCTGGATGGCGCTGTCGGGGCCCTGCCCGGAGATCTGGGCGAGGTAGTTGCCCAGGCTGTGGTGGGCGGTGCCGTAGTACTGCCTGAGCAGCACGCCCTTGGCCCGCAGAGTCGTCGCGAGGTAGGGCGCGACGGACCTGCTGCCCCAGGTGCGGCCGAAGCTCTTGTTCTCGATGTTGATCACGAACACGTGCCCGACCGGCGCCCCGACGGATGCCGCCGTGACGGCGCGGTCGTCCCGGCCCACGCGGTGCGGTGACCCCGAGCCCGGGTGCAGGCTCAGGGTGAGGGCGACGCCGACGAGCACGAGCGTCGTACCTGCGACGGCCAGCGAGCGCGAGCGGGCCGGCGGGCGGTCAGCTGACGGTGACACTGGCCTCCGCACCGTCGACGCTCTCCATGCTCTCGGCGAGCCGCATGGCCTCTTCGATCAGCGTCTCCACGATCTGGTACTCCGGGACCGTCTTGATGACCTCGCCCTTGACGAAGATCTGGCCCTTGCCGTTGCCCGAGGCGACGCCCAGGTCGGCCTCGCGGGCCTCGCCCGGGCCGTTGACGACGCAGCCCATCACGGCGACGCGAAGCGGGACCTCGAGGCCGTCGAGGCCGGCGGTCACCTCCTCGGCGAGCTTGTAGACGTCGACCTGGGCGCGCCCACAGGACGGGCACGAGACGATCTCGAGCCGGCGCGGCTTGAGGTTGAGCGACTCCAGGATCTGGATGCCGACCTTCACCTCCTCGACCGGAGGCGCCGACAGCGAGACCCGGATAGTGTCGCCGATGCCCTGGCTGAGCAGCGCACCGAACGCAACCCCGGACTTGATGGTGCCCTGGAATGCCGGGCCGGCCTCGGTGACACCGAGGTGCAGCGGCCAGTCGCCCGCCTCCGCAAGCAGCTCGTAGGCCCGCACCATGACGACCGGGTCGTTGTGCTTGACCGAGATCTTGAAGTCGTGGAAGTCGTGCTCCTCGAACAGGCCGGCCTCCCACACCGCGCTCTCGACGAGTGCCTCCGGGGTGGCCTTGCCGTACTTCTCGAACATCCGCTTGTCGAGGCTGCCGGCGTTGACGCCGATCCGGATCGAGGTGCCGTGGTCCTTCGCGGCCTGGGCGATCTCCTTGATCTGGTCGTCGAACTTGCGGATGTTGCCGGGGTTGACCCGGACCGCCGCGCAACCCGCCTCGATCGCGGCGAAGACGTACTTCGGCTGGAAGTGGATGTCCGCGATCACGGGGATCTGGCTGTGCTGCGCGATCTCGGGGAGCGCATCGGCGTCGTCCTGGCTCGGGCAGGCCACACGCACGATGTCGCAGCCGGCCGCGGTCAGCTCCGCGATCTGCTGGAGGGTGGTGTTCACGTCCGACGTCAGGGTCGTGCACATGGACTGCACGGAGATCGGGGACTCGCTGCCGACGCCGATCTTGCCCACCTTGATCTGACGGGTCTTGCGGCGCGGCGCGAGCACGGGCGGGGGTGCCTCGGGCATCCCCAGGCTGACAGCGGTCATGGCTTCAGAGTAGGTGCCCACCGGTGGTCGCACGAAGTCGAGACCCAGCGACCGCTCAGCCCGATCCGGCGGTAGCGCTCAGGTGACGTGGACCGGCACCACGAGGTCGCCGACGATGAGTACGACGCCCATCACCAGCAGGAAGCTGGCCACGACGTACGCGATGGGCAACAGCTTGGCGACGTCGACGTACCCCGGGTCGGGACGCCGGCGCATCCGGGCGATGCCGCGGCGCAGGGCCTCCCACAGCGCTCCGGCGATGTGACCCCCGTCGAGCGGCAGCAGGGGCACGAAGTTGAACAGCCCAATGAAGAAGTTGAACCCGGCGACGAGGCCAAGCAGGTCGATCAGCTTGTCGTGGATCGGGAAGTTCTTGGCCGAGACCGTCTCGCCGGCGAGGCGACCACCTCCGACGATGCTGACCGGGCCGTTGGCGTCGCGCGGCTTCACGCCGGCGATCGCCTCAGCGACTCCCCACACCTTGACCGGAAGCGTGGCCAGGGCCTTCAGGGACTGCTGGGCGAAGCCCCCCATCGCCTTCACGGTGTAGATCGGGCCGCCGTGACCGAGGCTCGTGGTGGGGGCCACGCCGAGGAACCCGACGGGTGTCAGCTTGGTGGGATCGTTCACGTCGGTGGGGCGCGGCGTCACCATCGTGTTGGTGTGGAGCGTCACCCGCTGCCCGTTGCGCTCGACGACGAGGGTGGCCCTGCCGTTGGCGTTGCCCCTGATCAGGTCCTGCATCTGGGTCCAGTCGCGGATGGTGGTGCCGTTGAACGACACGAAGCGGTCGCCCGCCTGGAGTCCCGCGGCGTACGCCGGGCTGACCGGGTCGCTCGGCTTGCACACCCGGCCGTCCTGGGCTGCCGGCACGACGCATGCCTCGACCGTGCCCACGGTGGTGTGGATGTGCTGGTCCTGCGGGTTGCCGTATGTCAAGAACAGGCCGAGGAAGATGAAGAACGCGATCGCGATGTTCACCGTCGGACCGCCGGACATCACCACGACCTTCTTCCACCAGGCCATCTTGTAGAACAGCCGCCCGGAGTCGGCGGCGGTGATCGTCTCCCACTCGGCGGCCCGCGCATCGGAGACGAGCTGGGCGAAGAGGCCGGTGTTGGATTTGCGGACCTTGATCACCCGGTTGCCGTCGGCGTCGTACTCCACCTCGCCGAGGTGCTCGGCGTCCGGGGGGAGCATCCCGACGATCTTGACGTAGCCGCCGAGCGGGATCGCCTTGACGCCGTACTCGGTCTCGCCGCGCCGGGTGCTCCATACGGTCGGACCGAAGCCGATGAAGTACTGCGTGACCTTCCCGCCGAAGGCCTTCGCCGGGATCATGTGCCCCAGCTCGTGGAGGCCGATCGAGGCCAGGATCGCGCCGAAGAACGCCACGACACCCAGCAGGTACCAGACGGCGGTCACGGTTTCCTCTCGATCAGGCGGGCGGCCTCGTCGCGCGCCCAGGCGTCGGCGGCGATCACGTCGTCGACGGTCAGTGTCTGCTCCGAGGGTACGTCGTGACCCCCCAGCACGTCGGCGATCGTGTCGACGATGTCGATGAACCTCAGCCGGCCGCCACGGAAGGCGTCGACGGCGATCTCGTTGGCGGCGTTGTAGACCGCGGGCGCCGTCGAGCCCATCTCCCCCGCCCGGCGGGCCAGCCCGACGGCCGGGAAGGCGTGGGTGTCGAGAGGGCTGAACTCCCAGGTGTGGACGCGGGTCCAGTCGACCGGCGGCGCGGCGTCCGGCACCCGGTCCGGCCAGGCGAGGCCGAGCGCGATCGGGATCAACATCGTGGGCGGGCTGGCCTGGAGGATGGTCGAGCCGTCGACGAACTCCACCATCGAGTGCACGACGGAAGTCGGGTGGACCACCACCTCGATCCGGTCGAACGGGATGCCGAAGAGCAGATGGGCCTCGATCACCTCCAACCCCTTGTTGACCAGGGTGGCCGAGTTGATGGTGATCACCGGGCCCATGTCCCACGTGGGGTGGGCGAGCGCGTCCTCGACGCTGACGTCGACCAGCTGGTCGCGGTTGCGGCCCCGGAAGGGCCCGCCGGACGCCGTCAGCACGAGCCGGCGTACCTCCTCCGGGGTGCCGGAGCGCAGGCACTGCGCCAGAGCACTGTGCTCGCTGTCGACGGGCACGATCTGGCCGGGCTTGGCGCGCTCCAGCACCAGAGGCCCGCCCATGATCAGGGACTCCTTGTTGGCCAGGGCCAGGGTGTTGCCGGCATCGAGCGCGGCCAGGGTGGGCCGGAGCCCGACCGCGCCGGTGATGCCGTTGAGCACGACGTCCGTCGGGCGGGAGGCCGCCTCGACCGAGGCATCCGCTCCGAGCCCGCTGAACTCCGGCGCGAACTCGGCCAACTGGGCGTCGAAGAGCTCGCGGTTGCCGCCGCCGGCGGTCAGCGCGACGACCCGGAACCGGTCGGGGTCGGCGCGGATGATGTCGAGCGCCTGCGTACCGATCGACCCGGTGGAGCCGAGCACGGCGACGTCGCGGCGGGTGGTCATGCCGCCCATTGTCCACGGAGCGGCCACGCCGTGGTGGACCTAGACTTCCCGGCGTGGAAGCCCGCCGCGCCCTGGTCCGACGGCCCTCGCCCCGTCTGGCGGACGGTCTCGTCACCCACCTCGAGCGCACGCCGGTCGATGTCGACCTCGCCCGCCAGCAGTGGGACGGCTACGTCGCCGCACTGCACGAGGCCGGCTGGGAGACGATCGAGGTCCCCCGTGCCGACGACTGTCCCGACAGCGTCTTCGTCGAGGACACCGTCGTGATGTACGGCGAACGGGCCGTGATCACCCGGCCGGGAGCCGACGAGCGCAGGCCCGAGACCTCCGGCACGGCCTCGGTGCTCCGCGGACTCGGGTACGACGTGGTGTCGATCGAGGCGCCCGGCACCCTCGACGGTGGTGACGTGCTCAAGCACGGCGGCACGGTCTGGGTCAAGGTCGGTGGCCGGACCAACCAGGCGGGCGTGGACCAGCTGGCGTCGTACCTCGGTCCGTACCGCGCGCGCGTGGTCGGCGTACCCGTGAGCAAGGTCCTGCACCTCAAGTCGGCCGTCACCGCACTGCCCGACGGCACGATCTTGGGCTACCCGCCGCTCGTGGACGACGTCACTCTGTGGCCGTCGTTCCTCGAAGTGCCGGAGGAGTCCGGCGCGCACGTGGTGCTGCTCGGGCACGACCGGATCCTGATGGCCGCCTCGGCGCCGCGGACACGGGAGATGCTCGAGGCGCGAGGTCTGGAGGTGGTCGCGGTCGACATCTCGGAGTACGAGAAGCTCGAGGGATGCGTCACCTGCCTCTCGGTGCGGCTGCGCCACACGCCCTGACGTCGCTCAGCTGGTAAAGGCGCAGAACTCGTTGCCGTCCGGATCGGCGAGGACGTCCCACCCGAGTTCGCCGCCGCGCGGCTGCAGCAGCGTGGCGCCGTGCGACAGCAGCGCGTCGACGTCGTCGGTCGTGACGTCGATGTGGACGCGGTTCTTCACGGTCTTGGGCTCGGGCACGCCTACGAAGTCCATGGAGAAGAACGGCGCGTCGGGGATCTGCTCGAGCCAGGAGAAACCGCGCTCGTCGTCGACGACCACGCCCCCGACCACCGCCTGCCACCAGGCCGCCTGCGCGTGGCTCGGCTCGGGACCCTGGGGACAGTCCCAGGCCAGCTCGTAGAGGCGCTGGGTGATCGGCTCGTCTCGGACGAACACACAGAACTCCTGCCCGTCGGGATCGGCCAGCACCGTCCACCGCGGAAGCTCCTCCACGACCGTCGCACCGGCATCGATGACCTGTCGGACCGACTCCGCCGAGATGTCGATGTGGACGCGGTTCTTCACGGTCTTCGACTCCGCCACACCGTTGACCCGGACGATCACGTGACCGTCCTGGTCGCGCAGCTCGCCGTCGCCATCGGCCTGCAGATGGGGGTCGAGTCCGAGCACCTCCGCCCAGAAGCGAGTGGCGACGGGTGCGTCGACGGCGTCGATGCAGAGGTCCGTGTAGGCGGCGAGAGGCATGCGCGCCAGTCTCCCCCATGCTGGTGAGGGTCGAGCACGGCGTCGAGCCGTCGGGGTCGGGTGAATCCGTTGTCGGGGTCACCATTTGCCCACTGGTTCCATCGAAACCCCGAGCCCTAGAGTGGCGGAATGAGCATCACAGCCGCCCGTCCTTCCCTCGCGCAACGCCGCAACCTGGTCACCGCGATCCCCGGCCCGCGCTCGGTCGAGAAGTTGGCGCGAAAGAAGCGGTACGTCGCCGACGGGGTCGGGACGACGCTCCCGGTCTTCATCGAGGCTGCCGGCGGCGGCATCCTGCTCGACGCCGACGGCAACTCCCTGATCGACCTGAGCTCCGGGATCGCGGTCACGACGGTCGGCAACGCTGCCCCCGAGGTCGTCCGCCGCGTGCAGGAGCAGGTGGCGGCGTTCACCCACACCTGCTTCATGGTCACGCCGTACGACGCGTACGTCGACGTGTGCGAAGCGCTGGCCGAGCTCACGCCCGGTGACCACGCGAAGAAGTCCGCACTGTTCAACTCCGGAGCCGAAGCCGTGGAGAACGCCGTGAAGATCGCCCGCGTGGCCACCGGCCGCGATGCGGTGGTCGTCTTCGACCACGCCTACCACGGGCGCACCAACCTGACCATGGCCATGACCGCCAAGGCCATGCCCTACAAGTCCGGGTTCGGGCCGTTCGCCGGCGAGGTCTACCGCGTGCCGATGTCCTACCCGTTCCGCGAGACCGCCGGGATCAAGGGTGAGGACGCCGCGGCGCGCGCGATCGACCAGATCGACAAGCAGGTCGGTGCCGCCAACCTGGCCTGCCTCGTGATCGAGCCGATCCTCGGCGAGGGCGGGTTCGTCGTACCTGCCGAGGGCTTCCTGCCCGCGCTCGCGGCGTGGTGCCGCGACAACGGCGTCGTCTTCGTCGCCGACGAGATCCAGAGCGGCTTCTGCCGCACCGGTGAGTGGTTCGCGTGCGACCACGAGGGCGTGGTGCCCGACCTGATCACCACGGCCAAGGGCATCGCCGGCGGCTTGCCTCTCGCGGCGGTCACCGGCCGGGCCGAGCTCATGGACGCGGTGCACGCGGGCGGTCTCGGTGGCACGTACGGCGGCAACCCGGTCGCCTGCGCGGCCGCCCTCGGCTCGATCCAGGAGATGCGCTCGCACGACCTACGCGCGAGGGCGCGAGCGGTCGAGTCCACCATCCGGCGCCGGCTAGAGACAATCGCCGCCGATCACCCGGTGATCGCCGACATCCGCGGGCGCGGGGCCATGATGGCGATCGAGCTATGCACCCCAGGCTCCATCACCCCAGACGCCGCCCGCACCGCCGCGGTCTCGGCGTACTGCCACCAGGCCGGCGTCGTGACCCTCACCTGCGGCACCTGGGGCAACGTCTTCCGGTTCCTGCCGCCTCTGTCCATCTCCGACGAGCTGCTCGAGGAGGCCTTCGACGTGGTGGCCGAGGCGTTCGCCGCGACCGCCTGACGCTCACGCGCGGAGCGGGCAGTCCGTGCCGCACGGGGCGGGCGCGCCGGCCCATCCGCCACGTTGCAGGAACACGGCGATGCGGGCCGTGGTGCGGCACGGACGTTCGAAGACCTGTCCCCATCCGAGCCGAACCGTGGGCCGACCCAGGCACGCGGCGTCGAGATCGCGATCGAGATCGAGGTCACGCTGCCGGGCGGAGTTGTGGAACAGCGTGCCGTCCAGCTCCACCAGACGGCGGTACGCCGGGTAGTCGACGTCGCGGTACAGCGCCCTCCCGTGATGTGCCTCGGAGGGCTGCCGACTCCCGGCGGGCAGACCGTGAGGTCGCTCGACCTTGGTGAGGTAGCCGTGCTCGAGCACGGAGCACGTGCCCGCTGCAATGTCGGACAGCAGGTCGATCACGAACCTTCGGCGCGGCATGCGTGGCCGCTCATGCGCCGTCTCCAGCAACCGCCCGGCCGTCGTACATCTCGACTGGCAGGCGTCGGCGAGCAGCGCCACGAGCGCGTAGTCGTTCGGCGTCCGCTCCGCGACGTCGAGTACGGCGTGCTCGAAGCGCACGCGCGGCGGGCTCGCGTGCCACTGAGCTCGCTCGGCCAGGTGTGCCATCCGCTCGAAGCGGTAGCCCTCCCGGCGTGGCAGGTGACGTCGGAGGTCAACCGCGATCTCGATCGGTGACAGCTCGTCGTACCTGACACCTGGGCCGGTCACCGCGCACAGCGCTGCCGTGCCGGCCAGTGCGGCGGGCTCTGCGACCAGGACTCCGACCCAGGCTCTTTGCGCCCAGGTCGGCTCTCCGGTGTGGTCGAGGTAGACGCCCGGCAGGATCCGCACCCACTCGCGGCGACGGAGCAGACGGGCGATGTCATGTCGCCGCAGCCCCGCCTCCTCGACCTGCCGCCGCGAGATCACACCATCCTGTTGGCGCAGAGTCTCGGCGATCCGGTCCATCGACCGATGCTGACGCCTCGCTCCGTGGCTCGCCACCGGGCTCGCCGCCCCTGTGGATGAACCCCTCACTCGAGGTCCTGGTCCACCAGGCGGACCAGGATCGCGACCTTGATGGGCGCCATCGCTTGGTCAGGCGTGTAATGATGTAATCATGATTACAAACGAAGCACTCGAACGGGTGAGGGGCTGGTTCTCCGGCCGCCTCCCCGAGGACTGGCAGGCCGATCCTGCCGGCATCAGCATCGACCGCGACGAGATCGTGGTCACGCTCCACCTCCCCGACGTCGAGTCGGGCGAGAGTGAGGCAGAGACCGACGAGGCGCGGGCCGGCCGGTCCAGCGCGTTCCGCGAGGACACCCGCGAGCAACGGATGGCGATCGCCCGTGAGGCGCAGCGCCGCTACGAGCGGACCGTGTCGTGGGGTGTGAAGATCGGCGACCACGAGGAGCTCTACACCCACCTCGCGTCCCCGACCATGACCCGGCTGCGCCAGCCGCAGCGACAGGTGCTCGACACCCTGGTCGACGCCGGGGTCGCGCGCTCACGCGCCGACGCGCTGGCCTGGTGCGTCCGCCTGGTCGCCCAGCACGAGGACGGCTGGCTGGCCGAGCTCCGCGAGGCGATGAGCCAGGTGGCCGACGTACGGACGAAGGGTCCGGCCGCCTGAGCCGAGAAAGCCCGCACCCCTCACAGGGTGCGGGCCAGGGCGACACGCGCGCGTCGTGCGGCGTCCTCTGCGTTGCGTCCGAGGCGACGGGCCACGACGTGGCGTCGGCCGCGTCGGAGCCCCTCGGCCTCCTCCACGCGCGCGGTCATCCGTGCGCGGGCCAGCTCCTCGAGCATTGGATCCATCGCGAAACCCCGCTCAGGACCCTTCCGCCACGGGGAAGATGGCGTCCGCCACCAGCCCGTGCGCTTCGCGATGGACGCTCGCCGCCGCCTCGGCGTCGGGAGCCTCCACGAGGCAGAAGATCTTGCCGGCCGCTTCGTCGACCCAGTAGCGCCGGTAGTCGACGCCGTAGCGCCCCTGCGTGGCCAGGTCTGCCGCGTGGGCCTGGGCGACATCTGCGATGCCGACCGGGCCGCCCAACGTGTGCACATCCATGAACAGAGCCATGTCATGCTCTCCTTCTTCTCGAAGGCACAACGACCGTCGTTGTGCCACCATCAGCCTCGTGCAGCGTCAGACTGCAGGCCATGACCGGGCGACCGGGCAGGCTGATCGGGCAACCAGACGTGACCTGACAACCCCGTTACCGGACCCCTTCGAGTCCGCGCTCCGGCGACTCCGTCTCGAGGGTGCGGTATTCCTGCGCGCGGAGTACCGCGAACCGTGGGCCTACCAGTCGCTGCCCGGGCCGGCTACTGCGCAGATCCTCAGGCCGGGCACCGACCGTGTGATCCTCTTCCATGTCGTCGCCAGCGGCACCTGCTGGGTCCAGGTCGACGACCAGGAGCGCCACTGGGCGTCCGCCGGCGACGTGATCGTGCTGCCGTACGGCGACCAGCACCGCATGGGCGGCGTCGGCGAGAGCGAGAGCGTGCCGCTGATGACGATCATGGAGGCCCCGCCCTGGGCCCGCATGCCCCTGATCCGGCACGGCGCCGGAGGCGACCTCACCGACGTCGTCTGCGGCTTCCTGCACAGCGACGACGTGCTCTTCGACCCCTCGCTCCGGGTGTTCCCCTCGGCGTTCGTGGTGCGCCCGAGCGGGGCGGCGGGCGCCGACTGGGTCCGCGCCAACGTGGCCTATGCGGTGGCCACGGCCGACATGTCGCCGTTCGGACCCGATGCCATCCCGACCCGGTTGCCCGAGATGCTGCTGATCGAGGTGCTGCGTCAGCACCTGGCCACCGCTCCCGTCGTCGAGCACGGCTGGCTCGCGGCTCTGCATGACCCGGTGCTGAACCCGGCTCTCTCCGCGCTCCATGCAGCCCCTGAGCGCAAGTGGACCGTGCCCGACCTGGCGCGAGTGGCGGCGGTGTCCCGGTCGGGCTTCGACGACCGGTTCCGGCAGGCGCTGGGACGCTCGCCGATCCGCTACCTCACCGAGTGGCGCATGCACCTGGCCCAGGACCTGCTGTCCTCGACCGACCTCGGCGTGGCCGCGATCGCGCGCCGGGTCGGTTACGACGCCGAGGAGGCGTTCAGCCGGGCGTTCAAGCGCACCTTCGGGAAGTCGCCGGGACTGTGGCGCGCCGACCACGCGCTTCGAGAGGTCTGACCCGATCCGTCAGGGCGTCGCCGACCGAACTTGTACGAGGTTCCGAGCATCAGACCAGTCACCACACCCGTGTCACCTCGGAGGAACCATGCCCGTCCGTCCCGTCACCGGCATCGTCGCCGGGCTCGCCTGCCTCGC